>JAJZPC010000078.1 GCA_021811385.1 Deltaproteobacteria bacterium
CCCATGCTCACCGGGTTGGTCAGCATCGCGGCCATCATCATGATTCTCATTTTTCGGCGCACGGCGGCGGATGTCCAGTTTCTGCCCCGTACCCTGGGCAGGATTGTCGCCCGGCTCAGCGGGGTTTCGGTGCGCATGACCGGCGCCGGTCTTCTTGAGCAGGGGAGACCCTATATCTTCGCCGCCAACCACCAGAGCCAGTTCGACATCTTCGCGCTCCAGGGCTATCTGGGTTGTGATTTCCGCTGGCTTGCCAAGCTGGAGCTGTTCAAGATTCCCGTGTTCGGCAAGGCCATGCATCTGGCCGGCTATATTCCGGTGGACCGGGCCCATGGCCGCAAGGCGCTCCAAAGCCTGGACGAGGCGGCCCGCCGCATTGCCGACGGCACCTCGGTCATCATCTTTCCCGAAGGAACCAGAAGTCCGGACGGGAATCTTGGGCAGTTCAAGGCCGGGGCCATGGTTCTGGCGATCAAGGCCGGGGTGCCGGTGGTGCCGGTGGCCATTCTCGGCACCCACCGGGTTTTGCCCAAGGGCAGGCTGTTGGTCCGGCCGGGGAGGGTGGAGATCCGGGTGGGCGCGCCCATTGCCACCAGCGACTACACCGTGAAGCAGAAGCAGGAGCTGGCCGAGCGGTTGCAGGAGAAGGTCGCGGAACTGTTGGGCGGCGCGGCGGCGGGGTCTGTTGCCGGCAAAGGGGAGGGGCAGATGGCAATCACGCCTGCCGTGCCGGTGGATGATGTTGCCAAGGTGCGCCGGAACTACCATGGCAAGATCACGGTGCTGGTCGGGGCAATTCTCTTTGCCGCTGCCTTGGGGGGGCTTAGTGTCATCGCCGACTGGGCCCGGAATCCCATCTTCACCAACATGGCCTTTGCTCTTTTTGTTTCCGCCGGATTCGCCTTTGTCTATTACATGGAAAAGCTGAAGGAGTACAAGACCATTTCCGCAAGCGAGCAGGGCAAGGTGACGGAATTTGCCAAGGAATATCGGGAGGTTGCCGAGTATCTGCAGCAGGTTGCCGTTGCCGAAAGAGAGCTTGTGGCGGCGGAATACGAGGCGATTCTTCTCTTTGTTGAGGCGAAAAAGGACGCAGCCAAAAAGATCCGTTAGGGCATCAACTGGTCGAGGATGGTGAGGCGGCCGGAGGAAGAGTCGAGTTCTGCCTGTGCTCCCACGGGCAGGATCCGGTTTCTGCCGCCATGGCCGCAGGGGAAATTGGCCCAGATGGGGATGTGTCGGTGGGCCAGCAGCTCAAGGGCCCGCTGCCAGATCAACTCGACATCCCCGCATTGATCAAAATCTCCCAGAATGAGCCCGGCGATCTGTTCGAGTTTGCCCGCGGCCCAGAGGTGGGTGAGCAACCGGTCGATGCGGTAGGGCGCTTCGCCGATGTCCTCCAGCACGAGAATGGTATCCCGCCAGTCCGGCTCATAGGGAGTGCCGATCAGGTGGGTCAGGCTGGTCAGGTTGCCGGGCAGGAGTCTTCCCCGGGCCTGGCCGCCCTTGAGGATTTCCAAACCCTTCACCTTGATCTCCGGCATTGAGCGACCGGTGAGCAGATTGAAAAATGATTCCTGCGAATCGCGGTCGCTTTTGGGCAGGGTGGTGAGCATGGGGCCGTGGAAGGTGATGAGCCCGGTTTTCTGTTGGACCGTGGAAAGCAGGACCGTGAGGTCGGAAAAACCGATGAGCATTTTCGGCTGCCGGCGGATCAGCGTTACATCGAGGTCCGGCAGGAGCCGCAGGCAGCCGTAGCCGCCGCGCACAGCCAGGATGGCGTGGATCTCCGGGTCGCGCCAGAGCTCATGCAGCTCGGCCAACCGTTCCTGATCGGTTCCAGCCAGGAAGCCGTTCTGCCGGAGGATGTCGTTCCGGTACCTGGTCTTGAAGCCAAGATCGGTCAGCATCTTCAGCCCTGCGCTGAAATCGCTTTCGTTGCGCACCGGTCCGGCCGGGGCGATGATGCCGATGGTATCCCCTTTTTTCAGGGGGGCGGCGAGGATGGGCTTAGATGTTGCGTTCATGGAGCAGCCGCAGACCGTTGAGGGTGAGCATTGCGTCGACGTGGTCGATGCTGGTGGTGTACGGAGCGATGAGGGTGGCCATGCCGCCGGTCGCCACCGTCTGCGGCAGCGCCGGGGACATCTGCTCCCGCAACCGCCGGATCAGGCCGTCCACCATGCCGCCGTAGCCGAAGAGGATGCCCGACTTGATCGCGGCCACGGTATTGGTGCCGATGGCGGCACCGGGCGGGATGGAGATGTCGACCTGGGGCAGCTTGGCCGTGCGGCTGCCCAACGCCTCCATGGCAATGGATAACCCAGGGGCGATGGCGCCGCCCAGGTATTCCCCTGACGCGGAAACACAGTCCCAGGTGATGGCGGTGCCGAAATCAACGACGATGAGGGCGCACTTGAACCGGTCGTAGGCCGCCACGGCATTGACCAGACGATCGGCGCCGATTTCCGCGGGGTTGTCGATGAGAACCTCCATGCCCGTTTGCACCGTATCCGTGCCGACCACCAGCGGGGTGGTGCTCAGGTAACGGGTGGCAAAGGCTGCCCAGGCCGCCTGCATCGTCGGCACCACGCTGGAGATGATCGTGTCGGAAATGTCGTTGAAACGGAGCCCTTCCATGGTAAAAAGACCGTGGAAGATGGCGGCCAGTTCATCCACCGTGCTGCCCTTGTCGGTTTTTACCCGCCAGTGGCAGCGAAGCGTTTGGCCGGTGAAAACCCCGATAACCATGTGGGTGTTGCCGATATCTACCGCCAGCAGCATGGGAGACTCCCTGGTTGTGGTGAGGAAAGCTGTTGCGAATGTCCAAATGTACCAGAGATATGGCTCGGCTGTCCATGCTCTTGGCGGTCTCGGCAGAAAACTTTGTGTGGCCCGAGGGGTTGACGGATTACGGGCGGGGAACAAGAATATGTGGAGTGTTGTTTCCAAGGTAGGAGCGTGCCCGATGTATGAATATATCCAGGTTGCCACCACCGTTGCCACCGAGGAAGAGGCCGGGATGATTGCCGGATTGCTGGTTGAGAAGCGTTTGGCCGCCTGTGTCCAGGTGGTGGGCCCCATCACCAGCCGTTACCGCTGGCAGGGGAAGATTGAAACAGCCGGGGAATATCTCTGTCTTGCCAAAAGCCGGGCCGCGCTTTATCCTGAAATCGAGGCGGCGATCAAGGCGGTCCATCCCTATGAGGTTGCCGAGATTATCGCCACGCCGGTAATTGCCGGGAGCAAGGAATATCTTGCCTGGCTGGGGGCCGAGGTCAAGGAGCCATCTTGAGCATGAACGGGGAGCAGCCAAAAAAAGCAGGCCGTCGCCGCAATCCCAAGGAATTCCAGTGCCATTGCTGCCGGCGGAAATTGCCCTTCTGCTGGAGTTGTCCTTGCGGCTTTCAGATCTGTGACGACTGTTTCAAGGAAAACATGTGGACCATCAGCAACGGTCCGACCTGGGTCTGCCCGGATTGCGGCAGGATCCGGATGATGTGATTTTTGCGTAAGCGCACCACAGGGCAGGGGGTGCCCTGAAAAAAAATGGGGGGAATGAACATGGAGAAACAGTGGGAGAGCCGACGGTGCCGGAGGTTTCCGGTGAAGGACGGGGTGATCGCCCTTGATTCCGTATATGGCGAAATCATTGACATGAGCTTCGGCGGCTTGTCTTTCAGGTATACGGCGTACGACGACATGACCACCGAGCCTGCCGAGTTCG
The DNA here is from genome assembly GCA_021811385.1 of Deltaproteobacteria bacterium. Lineage (GTDB taxonomy): Bacteria > Desulfobacterota > Desulfobulbia > Desulfobulbales > Desulfurivibrionaceae > Thiovibrio. The sequence goes on from JAJZPC010000078.1 coordinate 3,728, forward strand.
GCATCATCTTTGGCGGGGAGGAGCTCTTTTTTGACAATATCCCCCTGACCAATGTCTCCGATGTCGTGATCGATGAAGATGTAGGCGGAGCGGGCGAGGTCAGGCGGAGGGGCATGGCCTTCGGCAATCTTGTCCCCGAGCAGGTCGTTACCCTGGCCCGGTTTATCCGGCAGTTTTCCCTGGAAAAATGATGGCGTCGCAAAAATCGCCAGCTACTGCGTTGCGCTGCATTATCTCGTCACTGCGGCGTACTTGGGTACGCCTCGTTCCTCGAAATTTGCGCGCCTTGTATCTGACGATTTTTGCTTAGCCATCCCCCCATATTTGTTAAAAGAATAGAGAAAAATTTTGAGCGGCTGGCCGCCATTCACCGGGGGGCGGCTTGCGGTGCTCCTGTTGCGTATCGGGTCAGATATCGGTCCAGCTGGTTGGCAAACGCCTGGAGGTCGACCTTGCTCAAGGCGGATGGCCCGCCGGTAATGGTGCCTGCCGAGCGCATCTCGTCCATGAAGTTACGGCGCGCCAGGTGTTCCTGGATGGTGTCCTCTGTGTAGAGCGTGCCTCGGGGATTCAGGGCGGTTGCCGAGGCGGCGACCACCTCGGCCGCCAGGGGGATATCCGCCGTGATCACCAGGTCGCCGGGCGCAAGGCTGTCGATGATCCGGGCATCCGCGCCATTAAAGCCAGCCTTGACCTGTAGAGCCTTGATAAAGGGCGAGCGCGGGATCTTGAGGCAACGGTTCGCCACCAGGATGCTTTCCACCCGCATCCTCTCCGCGGCCCGGAAGAGGATCTCCTTTATCGGGCCGGGGCACGCGTCGGCGTCGATCCAAATGCGCATGGTCTGATTCTGGCCTTTTTTCCGCATGAATTCCGGGGCGGGATTCTATTTTTTTCAATATCGCCCCGGAATAGTGCCCGTCCGGATTATCCCGCCGGGGTTATTTCTGGATCACCCACCTGCCGTTATTGTCCCTGCAAGCCGTGGAGAGCACCTTTTCCGGGCGGCCGTCCACGGTGGCAAGAATTTCCGCTTCGCGGCATACCTGGCCGGACGGCTGCGTGTAAGCAGGCTGCGGCGTCACGGTGTAGGAACGGTTGGTGTCCGGGTTGACCCATTGGCTCCGTTGATGGGAAGGCGAGGTCTCGTATACCCGATTGAGTTGCGCCTGGTCGTATTTGTCCATCTCGTTGCCGATGATATAGCCCAGCATGCCGCCCACAGCCGCGCCGAGCAAGGTTCCCTTGGTGTCGTGGCCTATGGCCTGTCCGGCGATGGCGCCTGTTGCCGCGCCGATGGCCGCGCCGCTTGTTCCTTTCGATGGATTGGTGGCGCACCCGGAGGTGAGCAGCATGAAGATCGTCGCCGCCACGGCCATGCGTAGCCCATGTTCTTTCCGCATTGTATTCTCCTTATATCGTTGGATGTTCCGTTCTGGTCATGCCTTGAGCCGCGCCGAGAGAAGCGGCTGTTTCTGTGAAAACGATATAACGCTTCCCAGGAAACGTCAATGGTGAGAGTCAGGCCTTGTTCCGGAAAAGATGGTGGGCCAGCGGGCCCTTGCCTTTGCCGAGGGCAAGGGTGGCGCTTTGCCGCAGGACGATATCCATGAAGGCCACCGCCTTGAAAAAGGCCTCCTGGTAATTGCCCAGAAGGAGATGATAGGCGGCAAGGGCGGAGGCAAAGGTGCAGCCGGTGCCATGGGTATTTTGGGTGATGATCCGCGTATGTCTGCTTGAAAGGGTCTTCGGGCCCGCTGCGTGCCTGAGAATGAGGAAATCCTCCACCTCTCCGGCCTGTTCTTGGAGATGCCCGCCGGTGAGCGCAATAGCCCGCAGCTTCGGGTAGCGGGCAAGCAAGGTAGTCGCCGCCGCCACCGCTTCCTCCGGGGTTTCGGGTCGTTGCCCTGTCAGGCTTGTCAGCTCGGGGAGGTTGGGGGTAAGGACCGTGGCACGGTTGAGCAGGGCTTGCAATCCGGGATTTCCCCCGGTTTTTTGAAAAAGGTCGTGCCCGTCGCTTGCCGTAAGCACCGGGTCGCAGATGATCTCGCCGGAAAAATCGTGCAGGGCTCCGGCCATTGCCTCGGCGATTTCGTCGGTGCCGAGCATGCCGGTCTTGATGTGGCTGACCGGCAGATCGGCCAGGACCAGATGGATCTGCCGGGTGACGAATTCCGGGGCTACGGGCAGGTAAGAGGCCACGCCGAGGCTGTTTTGGGCGGTGAGGCAGGTGATCGCCGCTCCTCCGTAAACCCCGATGGCGGTGAAGGTTTTCAGGTCCGCCTGGATCCCGGCCCCGCCGGAGGGATCGGAACCGGCAATGCTCAGGACTGCCCGCGAGGCATGCCGGTCCGGGAGATGGACTTCCGTGGCCATGGGGAAGAGAGCCGGTTCAGGCGCAACCGCAGCCGCGGTTGGGCGTGCAACCGCCCTTGCTGCCCTTGCTGTTCGCGCCGCAGCCGCAGCCGGCAGACTCGGCAACAGAGGTGTCGATGGACAGCAGGGTGATGTGGTAGGTGATATCCTGACCGGCCAGCGGGTGATTGAAATCAACGGTCATTGTTTCCGCGTCAACCGAAAGCACCGTGGCCGGCACCTTGTGCTGCCGGCCATCCCGTTCCATATTCATGCCGAGGATCATGCCCGGCGCGATGGCCTGGCCGGCAAAACCTTGGCGGCTTACGGTGATGATCAGCTCTTCGTTTTTCAGGCCATAGGCATCCTTGGCCGCCACGGTGATGCTCTTTGTTTCCTTGGGAGCCATGCCCAGCACTGCCTGTTCAAAGGCGGGCAGCACGGTGCCGGTTCCCAGCTGAAACTGCAAGGGGCCGGTATCCTCGGAAGAATCAAATTTTTCTCCGGTGGGTAGAAGTCCATCGTAGACAATGGTGACTGAATCGTTTTGAGAAACTCGCTGCATGGTACTCACTCCTCTGTTCAATTGCGGTGGTGTTGCTGGCAAATATGGTGTCGTAGCGGATTAAGGACGGCCTTGGGTCAGCCACCACTTGAGACCAAGCAGCAGCAACGGAGCCAAGTGAAACAAGAGATCAAAGATGTCGATTGGCCGATGGAGCTGGCCGTTTTTCAGCATGAGGATCTTTTCCACCACATGCGGCATGGGGTGGAACGGCGCCAGCAGCATGAAGATCGCGAAAACGATCAGCACCGGAAAGGGAAGTTGGTCGAGGAATCGGAGCATGGCTAGAGTCTGGCGCTTTCCAGGTTTGCGGTGCGTACTTCCAGTTTGGCGACAAGGCGTCCAACCGTGGTCTTGTGTGCCTGACTGGGCTTTTCGTCCGTGTCGTCGGTGCTGAAGTCGGTTGTTTCAAAGGTGAAGAGCAGCTTTTCGAGGCGGGAGCCGTAGGCGGCGATGGCTTCCTTGGCCGCCTGGTAAAGGCCTTCGTAGGGGAAGGGCTGTTCGAAGTCGCAGAGTTTGGCGTCGATGAAGTTGTGCAGCCGGGCGACATCGGCCTTGGTGTTGCCGTAGTAAGTGTCGCAGGTGTTGAGCAGATCGGTGAGTATCCGGTGCAGATCCTCGGATTTTATAGCCTTCTGTCCTCCCGCGGCGCTGAAAAGGAGCTTCACGGCTCGCACAAACCCCTTCAGCCCCATGAAAAAATCGGTGGTTTTTTCGGCGGCAACCGTGGCGGGGTTTACCGGCGATCCCGGCGCGCTGATCTGGCGTTTGATCTCCGGGATGATGGTGTTTTTCATGGTGTAATGGAAGGTGCGGGTTTCTTCCAGGACAATGGGGAGAAACTGGATCTGTTTCAGGCTCTGCGCCTTGTTGCGCAGGCCGATCAGATTTCGTGACAGGCTGGAGGCGATCCCTGTTATTTTTTCCAGAATGACCGGAGCGGGAGTGTCCCGCAGGCCCATGAGCTCCTGCTGAACCTTGTCCACCGCCAGAACCTCCCCCGGAAGGTTTTTCAAGAAATATTCAATGAATTCCTTGAGTTGATCAGTTGCCGCCATTGCCACCTGGAGGTTGTGGTCGACGATGACCTTGGCGAGTCCGGGGAGGCTGCCCAGGTCGATATGGCGGATGCGTTTTTCCAGGTCAATGGCCTGGGCATGATAGTCATGCAGGGTGGGGGTCTCGCTCTGGCCGCTTTCGTTTTTCACCATGCGATAAAAATCGTGGCCCTCGTCCACCATTGGCGCGGTTCGCTTGGCGAGATCCTTTGCCAGGGGGAGCAGGCCGTTGAGCGAGAGGTGTTCCCGCAGGGTTTTGTCCGCTTGGGTCAACAGGGCGATCTGGTCTTGCCATTTTTTGACGGTGTTTTCATAGGTGGCGCATTCACGGACGATTTTTTGCGCTTGGCTGACGGCGGCAAAGGGCTGGATGGTTTTGCGGCGGATATCGATATCCAGGGCGCCCAGCTCGTTTTCGCATTTTTCAATATGCTTGAGGATCTTTGCCGCCTTGACGGGATGCTGGTCCCTGGCCTCGGCCATGGTGTCCGGCAAGCCGAGAAAACCCAGGATGTTGGCATAGCTGTTGAAATTGCAATCGTGCCACTGGGTCACCCGGGGGTCGGCGGAGAGGGCGAGGGTTTCCTTTTTCTGGGCGGCCAGAGTCGCTTTGGTCTTATTGATAACCCCTTCGGCCTGGGCAAGCGTAGCAGTCTGGCCCTGGCCTGTCCCAACGGGAGGCTGCTCAAGGTTCGGCTGCATGGCGGCAAAGGGTACGGGACTTATCATGGCTTGCGTCTTTATCTGGTTGAAAAACAAGAAAAAATAGAAGTTCCCTGCGCCGGGCTCATTTTTTTTAGGCGGGTCAGGAAACCTAAAAAAATAGTCTTTTTCCCGAGGATATGCTACCTTAATTTTTTTTTGAATTCCGGGGGAAGTGTTTTGGGGTGCCGGGCGTTGCCGCAACCTCTTGACAAGAGAGAAGGATCGGCATATTTTGCGAGTTTTTCAGGTGGCCGCCATGGAGCTGGTCTGTGAAAAATACAAGGAAAAGGTCGATTCCGAAAAGGCTGTCTGCCGGAGGCCCGCGGAATACTGCAAGTTCAGGAACGCCTGTCTGATCCATTTTCTAACCAGGGAAAAAGCCGGGGACGGGAAAACGGCGGCGGCGGACAAGGACGGAGGGGGCAAGTAAGCGATGCCTGCCGTTGTGGGAGAATTATGAGCGTGCTGCGATTTGACAAGGGCGGCGGGTTGCTGCCGGCCATTGCCCAGGACCACCTGACCAAGGAGGTTCTCATGCTTGCCTATATCAATGAAGAGGCTTGGCAAAAGACCCTGGAGACAGGCAAGGCCCATTACTGGAGCCGTTCCCGTAACCAGCTCTGGCTCAAGGGGGAATCCTCGGGGCATGTGCAGATGGTGAAGGAGATTCTGGTTGACTGTGACGCCGACACCGTGGTCTTTTTGGTGGAACAGCTGGGCGGCGCCGCCTGCCATAAAGGGTACCGGAGCTGCTTTTTCAGGAAGGTCCAGGGCAGCGAGCTTGAAATACATGATACGCCGGTTTTTGATCCCGGGAAGGTCTATAAAAAATGAATATCTTGAAACTTGGCATCCCCAAGGGCAGTTTGGAAAAGGCGACCATCGAGCTTTTTGAGAAGTCGGGCTGGCGGATCAAGCTCTCCTCCCGCAATTACTTCCCGGAGGTGGATGATCCCGAGCTCTCCTGCTCCATCTGCCGCCCCCAGGAGATGTCCAGCTACGTGGAGAAAAACGTGCTGGACGCCGGGATTACCGGCAAGGATTGGACGCTCGAGAACGAATCCGACATCGTGGTGGTGGCCGACCTGGTCTATTCCAAGGTCAGCAAGCGGCCGACCCGCTGGGTTCTCGCCGTGCCGGGGGATTCCGCCATCCAGCGGCTTGAAGATCTGGAAGGCAAGAAGATCGCCACCGAGCTGGTGGGCTACACCCGGAAATTCTTCGCCGAAAAAGGCATCAACGTCGATATCGCCTTTTCCTGGGGCGCCACCGAGGCCAAGGTTGTCTCCGGGCTGGCCGACGCCATCGTCGAGGTCACCGAAACGGAAAGCACCATCCGGGCTCACGGGTTGCGGATCATCCACGAGCTGATGACCTCCAACACCCAGTTCATCGCCTCCAAGGCGGCCTGGGCCGATCCCTGGAAGCGGGAGAAGATCGAGAACATCGCCCTGCTCTTGCAGGGGGCGCTCAGGGCCGACAAGATCGTCGGGCTTAAGATGAACGTGCCCAAAACCCATCTCGATCAGGTGATCACCATCCTGCCCAGCATGAACGGACCGACGGTGGCGCCCCTGTATCAGAGTGAATGGTTTTCCGTGGAAACGGTCATCTCCGAGCATGAGGTGCGGGATCTTATCCCCAGGTTATTAAAAAACGGCGCCGAAGGCATCATCGAGTACTCTTTGAACAAGGTTATCTAAAGTCTCATCCGGACAGGGCTGTCAAATAAGAACTGGGCGACTGTGTCGCCAGCCAGGGAGAAAATGTGACCGACTCTGCCGTGAATTACGCGAAGATCGAGTTTGTGAAAAGCGCCTACAAGATGGCGCAGCTGCCCGAGGAACCCCTGCCGGAAATCGCCTTTGCCGGGCGTTCCAATGTGGGCAAGTCGAGCCTGATCAACCGGTTGGTGAACCGCAAGGGGTTGGTCAAGGTCAGCGCCCGGCCGGGCAAGACCCAGAGCCTCAACTATTTTATCGTGGACTCCAAGCTCTATCTGGTCGATCTGCCGGGCTACGGTTTTGCCAGGGTCTCCAAAAAACTCCAGGACGACTGGCAGGGGCTGGTTACCGACTACCTCTCCACCAGTCCGACATTGCGTTGCGTGGTGGTGCTGATCGACATCCGGCATCTCCTGAAGAGTCAGGACCGGGAACTGGTCGAATGGCTCAGGATGAGGGGCCGCCCTTTTCTCATCGTCTATACCAAGCGGGACAAGCTGTCCAATAACGAGCAGGCCAAGCAGGCCGCCAGCCTCGATGCCGCCCTCGGCCTGAGCAAGCAGGATCGGGTGCTCTTTTCCGCGAAAACAGGCGAGGGGAAGGATGAATTAATGGCGGCGATCGCTACTTTTCTGGGGTAGGCCGCCGTGGTCGTGACCGTGCCGTCCGGATGGCAGGAACGGCGGCAGCGCTAACGGTGTAAGGGGCCGTAACGGTTCCTCGTTTTTCTTCTGGTTTTGATCGTGTTAACAATGCCGCCGGCCTGGCCGGGGCTTCTCTTTTTTTCTGGAAGTGCGAGGATGTACGCCATGATAATACAGGAAGAATGGCACTGTTGGCAGATTACCCTCTGCGGGAGCGAGGATAGCTGTCTTGCCTGGAAGCAGGGCCTTGAGGACAGGCCGTGCTGGGAGGTTGCCCAGGAACTGGACGATTACCGCAGCGCGCTCAATGTCTGCAAGGACTGTATCGTCTTTATCTCAAAGGAGCACAACGCAGCCTTGAGCGAAGAGGAAGTCCAGGAGATTATGGCGCGCAAGGTTGAGTGCGTCTTTGCCACCCAATGCCCTCGAAAGCGGGAGTAAGGAAAGGTCGGCGGATTTCCGGCGGGGCCTTTACTGGTCTGACTTGAGCACCGCCAGGAAGGCGCTCTGCGGGATCTCCACGTTGCCCACGGTTTTCATCCGCTTTTTTCCGGCCTTTTGTTTTTCCAGCAGTTTCCGCTTGCGGCTGATGTCGCCGCCGTAGCATTTCGCCAGCACGTCCTTGCGCAGGGCGGAGATGGTTTCCCTGCCGATGATGTTGCCCCCCACCGCCGCCTGGATGGCGATCTTGAACATCTGGCGCGGGAT
>JAJZPC010000079.1 GCA_021811385.1 Deltaproteobacteria bacterium
CCCAAGTTTGTAATCGTGCAGCACCTGGGGGGTGAAGTTGAGCAGGCAGACCACATGGTCCTTGGGGTCTTTGCCCTGGCGGCAAAAGGCGATGATGCTGTTGTCCACATCCTTGAAATCCATCCACCGGAAGCCGTCGTAGGAAAAATCGACCTCCCAGAGGGGGCGGGTGTCTTTGTACACCGCGTTCAACTGCTGGACGAATTTCTGCAACTGCCGGTGCATGGTGTTTTGCTCGGTCAGATGCCAGTCCAGGCTCACCTTGCAGTACCATTCCGAGATCTGGCCGAATTCCGCCCCCATGAACAGCAGTTTCTTGCCCGGATGGGTCCAGAGGAAGAAGAAGAGCAGACGCAGGTTGGCGAATTTCTGCCACATGTCGCCGGGCATCTTGAAGAGCAGGGAGCGCTTGCCGTGCACCACCTCGTCGTGGGACATGGGCAGGATGAAGTTTTCGGTGAAGGCGTAGAGCAGGGAAAAGGTAAGGGCGTTGTGGTGGTATTTGCGAAAGATCGGTTCCTTGCTGAAATAGCCCAGGATGTCGTTCATCCAGCCCATGTTCCACTTGTAGCCAAAGCCCAGGCCGCCCCAATCCAGCGGCTTTGACACCCCGAAGAAGCTGGTGGACTCCTCGGCGACCATCAGGGCTTCGGGATAGCGGCCGTAGATGATGGCGTTCATGTGCTTGATGAACTCGATGGCGTCGATGTTTTCCTTGCCGCCGTAAATATTGGGAATCCACTCCCCTTCATTGCGGGCATAGTCGAGGTAGAGCATGGAGGCCACCGCGTCGACCCGCAATCCGTCGATGTGGAACTTGTCCATCCAGAAGAGGGCGTTGGCGATGAGGAAGTTCTGTACCTCCTTGCGGCCGTAGTTGAAGATCAGGGTGCCCCACTCGGGATGCGCGCCCTGCCTCGGATCATCGTGCTCGTAGAGGGCGGTGCCGTCGAAGCGGCTCAGGGCATGGCCGTCGGAGGGGAAATGCGACGGCACCCAGTCGAGGATAACACCGATCCCGTTTTGATGGCACTGGTCCACGAAGTACATGAAATCCTGGGGCGTGCCGTGGCGGCTGGTCACGGCAAAATAGCCGGTGACCTGATATCCCCAGGATTCGTCAAGGGGATGCTCCATGATGGGCATCAGCTCGATGTGGGTGAAGCCCATCTCCTTGACATACGGGATCAGGGAGCCGGCCAGCTCCTGATAGGAGAGCAGCCGCGAGGGGTCTGCCGGATCGCGCCGCCAGGAGCCCAGGTGGACCTCGTAGGTGGACATGGGCTGTTCGTAGCTTTTCCGGCTTTTCCGCTCGGCCAGCCAGGCTGCGTCATTCCAGGCATAGCCGTCAAGCCCCCAGACGATCGAAGCGGTTTTGGGCCGGATCTCCGCGAAAAACTGGAAGGGGTCGGCCTTTTCGAGCAGCGCGTCCTGTTGGGTTTTGATTTCGAACTTGTAGGGTTCTCCCTGGCCGATGTCCGGGATAAACAGCTCCCAGACGCCGGATTGGCCCAAGACCCGCATCTGGTGGACCCTGCCGTCCCAGTAATTGAAGTTGCCCAGGATGCTGACCCTCTTGGCGCTTGGCGCCCAGACCCGGAATATGGTCCCGCTGACCCCGTCGATGGTGACGAGCTGCGCGCCGAGGGTGTTGTAGATTTCGTAGTTGGTGCCGTTGTTGAAGAGATAGCGGTCGTACTCCGACATCTGGGGGAGAATCCGATACGGATCCTTGAAGACATGGTGGTTTTCATCGTAGTAGAGAGCCTCGAACTCGTAGGGGAAAGGCTCGCGGCAATTGGTGATGACAATCTCGAAAAACCCTTCCGGCCGTGTCTTGTACATCTCCTTTTTTTCGCCGTTGGCCAGCAGCCAGCAGGCATTGGCGTTGGGCTGGAAGGTTCTGATGACCGAGGAGGCGCCATCGTGGTCCAGAACGTGGAAGCCCAGAACCTGAAAGGGGTCATGGTGTTCGGAGGCAATAATCCGGTTGATTTCGGAATTTATATCACAGTTCATATGCGCGGTTTCTATTGGTATGGGTTATTGGGTCTTTGGCAAGTTGCTGCACGAGTGGACAGGGAGCCGTTTGTAATAACACAACGTCGTCTCGTAACATGATGCATACGGCATAAAAAGCCGTTACCAAAAGGCCAAAAAGGCGCAGCCCCTTTCGTAACGGTTTCTAAATTCTAGCACGGATCAAAGATGAAACTCCAACTCTTTTCCGGGAGAAGGCTAAATTTGTTGGATGTGCAGGATTTCTTGACTGAAAGGGAGGGCAGGTGCTAAGTTGCAGGCGGATTTGAACCGGTCGCCCGTGGCGATCAACGACACGCAACGCACAACCTTGGGATCCCTCCCGGATGATCGAAACCCTGCAAGGCTATTTTCTCATTGCCACCCCCCAGATGCCGGATCCCCGTTTTGCCGGGAAAGTGGTCTATCTCTGCGCCCACAACGACGAGGGGGCCATGGGGCTGGTGGTGAACGAGCCCATTGTCGATGTCAGCCTGGCGGATGTTTTCAAGAGCGCCGATATCCCGATGCCGCCGGGGTTGTTGCCTGCGGTGTACCTGGGTGGTCCGGTGGAGGTGGCAAACGCCTTTTTTCTTTACAGCTCCGATTACCGGGCAGAGCATTCTCTTGAGGTGAGCAAGAGTGTCCACCTGACCAGCGACCCGCAGCTGCTCTACGATCTCGCCTCGGGCCAGGGTCCGAAAAATCTGCTGGTGGCCCTGGGTTATTCCGGCTGGGGGCCGGGACAGCTGGAAGCGGAGCTCACCGTGGACGGCTGGCTCACCCTGCCCGCGGATGACGACATCATCTTCCATACCCCGGACAAGTTGCGCTGGCAAAAGGCGGCCCAGCGGCACGGCATTGATATCGCCCTGTTCGGCGATGTGGTGGGTTCTGCCTGAGTAGCCTTTTTTTACAGGAAAGACAATGACGCACATTTCGCAATTTCTAGGGGAAGAGGCCGATCTCGGCCCGGAAAAACGCATCGCCATCCTCTCGGCGCCGCTGGCCTCCTCGGTGAGCTGGTTGGGCGGCACGGAACTCGGACCGCAGGCGATCATCGACGCTTCCCCGGCCCTGGAGGTGTTTGATGACGAGCTTCTGGCCGAGACGGTGCGGCTGGGTATCGCCACCCGGCCGGTGCCGGATTTCACCGGTCTTGCCACAGCCGTAGCCTGCGGGCAGATCGAGAACGCTGTTGCCGAGGAGCTGGCCGGGGGGATGTTCCCGGTGTTGCTCGGCGGCGAGCACACCGTGACCGTGCCCGCGGTCAAGGCGTGCCTGGCGCAATATCCGGATCTGCATGTGGTGCAGATCGACGCCCACCTCGATCTGCGCGACCAGTACGAAGACAACCCCGACAGCCACGCCTGCGTCATGCGGCGGCTCGACGAGTTGGGGGTTCCCTTTACCCAGATCGGCATCCGCTCCTTTTCCAAGGAGGAATACGAACTTGTCCAGGCCAAGGAGTGGCGGCCATTTTTCATGCACCGTATCCGCGCCGAACCGGACTGGATCGAGCAGGTCTGCGCCGGGATCAAGGGGCCGGTCTATTTTACCTGCGATGTGGATGGTCTGGATCCGGCGATCATTCCGGCCACCGGCACCCCGGAACCGGACGGCATGACCTGGCGGGAGACCATCGATCTGTTGCGGGAAATTTCCCGCAGACATCGGATCGTGGGCATGGATTTTGTCGAATTTTCTCCGCGTCTCGGCGCGGAGCATGCGGCTTTTACCGTGGCCAAGCTGATCTACCGGACCCTGGGGTACATTTTTCGGTAGGTTGGCGGCAATGCGTCTGACTGCAGGCGCCGTGAAAATAATTCAAGGGCAGGTGATTGAATATGGCTGAGGAACAGGAAATATTTCAGTGTCGGCAATGCGGCCATTGCTGCCAGGGAGAAACCACGGTTTCTCTTGATCCCGATGATGTGACGCGTCTGGTCGCCTATCTGCATCTGCCCCTTGCCGAGGTGCGGGAGAAATACCTGCGTATTACCGGCAACGTGGTGCAGATGAAGATCGTGGACGGCCACTGCATCTTCTTTAACGAAGGCTGCACGGTGCATGAAGGCAAACCGTGGCGGTGCAGGCAATGGCCCCTGCATCCCAGCATGCTCACCGACCAAAATAATTTCGAGGCCATCCGCCAATCCTGCCCCGGCATCAAGGGGGAGCTCGGCTATGAGGAATTCCGCTCCCGGTTTGCCGAGCTTCTCAAGCAGCAGGATAAGGGAAAGTAGGCGGCGGTGAAGATCATCCTGCCGCTCCTGGGTAAAACCAAGGAGCAGTATCTTGCAGCCGGAATCGATGATTTTGCCGGGCGGCTCAGACGTTTTGTTCAGCTTGAGCTGCCGGTGCTCAAGGAAAAGAAGAATGTCGCCAAGGAAGATACGGCGCGGCAGCAGAACGAGGAAGGGCAGATACTGCTTGGCAGTGTCCCGCAATCCGCCAAAGTCGTGGCCCTGGCTCCGTTAGGCCGGCAGCTCAGCTCGGAAGAGCTTGCTGATCTGCTCTGCCGCTGGGAGGATCAGGGGGTGCGGGAGATCGCCTTTGTGATCGGCGGACCCACCGGCCTTGCGCCGGAGCTGGTCCAAAAGGCGGATTATGTGTTGTCGCTCTCGCGGATGACCTTTACCCACGAGATGGCCCGGCTGCTGGTGCTCGAACAGCTGTACCGGGCGTTTTCCATCAAGGCCGGCACCGGATACCATAAATAAAATAAGGGTCATGACTAGAACAGAGGATTTTCTCGGATGATTTTGAGGATCACCCGATACATATTCTGGTCTCGATAATTGAATCTAAACTCGCACTCTTTGAGGTGCAAGAAAAAGGTTGCTTGGCTCACCCCTCGAAATCGTGTGAGTCTAGATTTCGCAAAGCCCCAGAAGCCTTCTATTCCGTTGATATGGGCTTTGCCCCTGGCGAATTCGTTACGGCCATGGTCAACACGAAGATGCTTGCCATAACCGACATCAACAAGGCCATTGTAACCACGCCAGCCGTCGGAATAGATGATGCTTTCTGGCTCGACCTTGCCACGAATAATAGCTTGCAGCGTGGCTTTGGAGCAATCCGGCACTATTTCGGTGTAGACCTTGCCATTACGCTTGAATACACCGAAGACGATTGTTTTACCGTAAGCACCGCGACCGCGTTTTCCCTTGACGCGCCGAGGGCCGAAGAAAGATTCATCAACCTCGACCTCCCCAGCTAATGGGGATTGCTGCTCGCAGAACGTAGCCAATCGTTCACGAATGGCGCGGAGAAAACGATTGACGGTGTTGCGATTGAGACCGGTCAATTCGGCGATCTGGGTGGCTTCCAGATTGAGTGAAAAAAGCCTCACAAGTTGCCGAAATTTAGGCTCTGAAATTTTTGAACGTTTTGCGTACCTGTTTTTCATTGTCATAACTAGATGTTAGCATACTTTTCAAAGTGCTGTTCTAGTCATGACCCTAAAATAATAACCTTGCCCGAATCAAACGGATTCCACGGAACGCACCTCCGGAACCTCGCCTTTAAGGAATTTTTCGATCCCGTTTTTGAGCGTATTCCTGGACATGGGGCATTCCTTGCAGGCGCCGGTCAGCTGGACCGTGACCACCCCGTCCTTGCTCACATCAACCAGGGCCACATCGCCTCCGTCTGCCTGGAGCGTGGGGCGGATCTTTGCCAGAGCCGCCAGAATCCTATCGCGCATCGTTGTTCCTCAAGCTGGATTGTCAGGTGAAAAGGTGAGACAATCTACCACAGCTTTTGCCTGCCGACAACCTTGTAAGCGATCACAGGACGGCGCATCTGCTTCGGAGTCTCACATCGTTCGCTTACCTGTCATCGGCCTGTCCGCATACCTGGTGTATAGCGGACAGGCCTCTTTGTCGGACACTTCTGCCGACAATTGGCACGCGCATCTGCACCGCCCTGTGATCGCTTACGGAACTAACCGATTGCCAGATTGCCCGTTGTTGTAGTATGATAGCGCTCCCATTTGTTCATGGCGAACCATGGGCGCCTATCCCAACAAGGAGTCATAATGAAAAAGGTCCATAAGGATATTCAGGATGCGTCAAGTCTGGAGCTGGCCCGTTTTGCAGCCCTGGCAGCCCTGGAAAAAAAAGCGGAGGACCTGGTCGTTCTTGATGTGCGGGGCCTGTCTTCCTTTACCGATTTTTTCGTCATCATGAGCGGACGCTCCACCCGGCATGTGCAGGGCCTTGCCCAGGCGGTGGATGTGGCCTTGCGCCACAAAAACGTCAAGGACGGCAACACCGAGGGCCTCAACGAGGGGCATTGGGTTCTGCTCGATTACAACGATGTGGTCGTGCATGTTTTTTACAGCGAAGACCGCAATTTTTACGACATTGAAGGGCTGTGGCACGACGCCCCCAAGGTGGAGATAGCCCAGCTCCCTGAATAAGCATGATGGCGCAGGAGAAACGATGAAGAAGATCACGCCGGTATTGCTGGCCATTCTCGATGGCTGGGGGATTGGGGAGCCGTGGGAAGGCAACGCCATCCATCTCGCCAAAACGCCCAACATGGACCGCTGGCAGGCCAATCAGCCGGCCACCACCCTGGTTGCCCACAACGGCGCGGTGGGGCTGCCTGAAGGGCAGATGGGCAATTCCGAGGTGGGGCATCTCAATATCGGCGCCGGCCGCATTGTCTACCAGGATTTCACCCGGATCAATCGGGATATCGAAACCGGGGACTTTTTTAAGAATGAACCGCTGGCCAAGGTTTTTAGCCGCGCCGCCGCCCAGGGCACGGCGGTGCATCTGCTCGGACTCGTATCCGACGGCGGGGTGCACAGCCATATCCGTCATCTCGTCGCCCTGCTGGAAATGGCCAAAAAACTGGGCCTTGCCAAGGTGTATGTCCACGCCTTCATGGATGGCCGCGATACCCCGCCCCGGAGCGGTTGGGGGTACATGGCCGAGCTTGCCGAGGCCATTAAACGTATCGGTGTGGGCCGGATCGCCTCGGTATGCGGCCGCTACTATGCCATGGATCGAGACAACCGCTGGGATCGGGTTTCCCTGGCCTGGCAGGCCATGGTGGATGGCTTGGGCCAGCATACGGCCACGGACGGAGGCGAAGCGGTGGCCGCGGCCTATGATCGCGGCGAAAACGATGAGTTCATCGCGCCCACGGTCATCCTGAACAACGGACAGCCGGTGGGCACGATCAACGATGGGGATTCGGTCATCTTCTTCAATTTCCGGGCCGACCGGGCCAGGCAGATGACCCATGTCTTTATCGACCGGGAATTTGCCGGTTTTCCGGTGCGGCATCGTTCTCGGTTGGCTGACTTTCTCACCTTCACGGTGTACGAGAAGGATTTCGATCTTCCCGTGGCCTTTCCGCCGGTCGCCCTCACCCATATCCTGGGGGAAGAGGTCAGCGGCCAGGGGTTAAGGCAGCTCCGCATCGCCGAAACGGAAAAATACGCCCATGTCACCTATTTTTTCAACGGCGGCCGCGAAGCCCCTTTTGCGCTGGAAGACAGGGCCTTGCTCCCATCCCCCCGCGAGGTGGCCACCTACGACCAGAAACCGGAGATGAGCGCGGAGGCGGTGACCGAGGAACTGCTGCGCCGACTTGCGGACAACCCCTACAGCCTGGTGGTGCTCAACTTTGCCAACTGTGACATGGTGGGGCATAGCGGGATCATGCCCGCGGCGATTATGGGCGTTGAGACCGTGGATAGGTGCATCGGCCAGGTGGCGGAGCGCTTTACCGAATTGGGCGGGGTGGTGCTCATCACCGCGGATCATGGCAATGCCGAGGTCATGATCAACAAGGAAACCGGCGGCCCGGTGACATCGCACTCCACCAATCCGGTGCCCCTGGTCATGCTCGGCGGTCAGCCCGGCCTTGGCCTGAAGGATGGCGGCACCCTGACCAACATCGCCCCCACCATTCTCGACCTCATGGGGCTGCCGATTCCGGCTGAGATGGAAAGCGCCAGCCTGCTGATACAGAATAAAGCTGCACGCTGATAGCTGACAGCTAATAACCAAAGGGAACCTGTAATGCAATACATCAGCACCAGGGGCGGCATCGCGCCCGTATCGTTCAAGCAGGCCGTGATGATGGGCCTTGCCACCGACGGCGGCTTGTTGCTGCCCACCTCTATCCCCGAGATTTCCGCTGAAACCGTGGCCCAGTGGCGGGAATTGAGCTATCCGGAGCTGGCAACGGCGGTGCTCGGCCTTTTCATCGACGATATTCCGACCGCCGATCTGCGCGAGCTGGTGGAAAGGTCGTACAGCACCTTCAACCACCCGGAGATCACCCCCCTGGTCAAGCAGGGCGACTGCCATATCCTTGAGCTGTTCCACGGGCCGACCCTGGCCTTCAAGGACGTGGCCCTGCAATTCTTGGGCAATGTCTTTGAATACCTGCTCAAGGAATCCGGCGGCAAGATGAACATCCTCGGCGCCACCTCCGGCGACACCGGGAGCGCCGCGATCTACGGGGTGCGGGGCAAGGAACGGATCAACATCTTCATTCTCCACCCCCACAAGCGGGTCAGTCCCATCCAGGAACTGCAGATGACCACGGTTACCGACGCCAATGTCTTCAACCTGGCGGTGCGCGGCACCTTCGACGACGGGCAGGCGATAGTCAAGGCCATCTTCAACGATCTGGAGTTCAAGGAAAAGCACCAGCTGGGCGCGGTCAATTCCATCAACTGGGCCCGGATTGTCGCCCAGGTGGTCTACTATATCCATGCCGCGCTCAAGGTTACCGCGAGCGAAGGGGTGGGCAAGGTCGATTTTTCCGTGCCCACCGGCAATTTCGGCGATATCTTCGCAGGCTATGTGGCCCGCCGCATGCTGCCCAATCACATCCGCAACCTGATTCTGGCCACCAACGAGAACAACCTGCTGACCCGTTTTATTTTAAACGGCGATTATTCCCTGGGCGCGGTGGCGCAAACCTCAAGCCCCTCCATGGACATCCAGGTGGCCAGCAATTTTGAACGGTATCTCTACTACTTAAACGGCGAGGATGCCGATCGGACCCGCCAGGACATGGATCGCTTCGGCGCCAGCGGCAGCCTCCAGTTCGACGAACTTGCCCAGGAGCGAGTGCGGGCGGATTTTGCCTCGCGCAGCGTCAACGAAGCGGAAACCATCGCCACCATCCGCGATTTTTATCAGCAGCACGGTTATGTGCTTGATCCGCATACCGCCGTTGGGGTCAAGGCCGGGTTGGCTGGTCGTGAGCCGGGCGTGCCGATGATCTGCCTGGCCACCGCCCATCCGGCCAAGTTCGGCGCGGCGGTCGGTCGCGCCATCGGCCATGAGCCTGATCTGCCGGAAAGCCTTGCCGCATTGGCGAACAAGGAAACCCGCTGCGAGGTGATACCGGCCGAGGTCTCGGCCGTGCAAACGTTTGTCGAGCAGCATGCCCTGTAGTTTTTTGGGAAGAGGCTGTTTTTCTCTGCTATACTTGTACATATCAAAGGAGTGGTCGCTGAAAAAAGGCAGTTGCACGTCTGTTGAACGAGGCCTCCGTGAATCCAACCGAACTCCTGCATTTTTTGAACAAGATAGACCTGTTCCATTTCTTTTCCAGCGACGAGCTTGCCGCTTTTTTGGAAAAGTCCAGGGAGGTGCAGGTCGCCAAGGGAGTCGTTCTCTTCCACGAGGGTGATCCCGGGCAGGATATGTATATCGTGGTCCGGGGGATGATCAAGGTCTTTCGCGACAACCGGGTGATTCATCTCATCAAGCCCGGCGACTATTTCGGCGAAATGGCCATCATCGAGAATCAGCCCCGTTCCGCCAGCGTGGCAGCCTTGGAAGACTCCATTCTCCTGCAGGTGCCCCTGGCGGTCTTTCAGGAGTATTTTTCCCGGCAGCCCAAATCGCTGGTCTCCATCATGCGGACCCTGAGCCAGCGGGTTCGCCGCGATCTTGAAATTCTCGGGCATGATTACGAGCAGATCAATATCATGGTCCATGATATGAAGAATCTGCTTACCCCCTTTCACCTGCTCGAGGTTATGGAGCGAACCGTGCCGGGCCTTGCCGGCAACAGATACCTTGCCTGCATGGTCAAGGCGCGGGGGGATCTCCTCATCCTCATGGAGAATGCCCTGGCCCAGGCCCGGCGGCTCCAAATCGCCACCCCCATCCATACCGACTCCCTGGACCGGCTGATCGCCGATCTTCTTGAATCGGCCTGGGTGGTCCATCCGGACATCGGCGGGCGTGGGATTCGGATCGAGGTGACAGGCTCTTTGCCGGAATTCCCTTTTTCTTCCCTCGGTCTCTGCCGGGTGCTTTCAAACCTGGTGGTCAATGCCGCCCAGGCCGGCGAGGCCGGGGGGCTCATCACCATTGCCCTTTCCCGCGAGGATGACGAGGCGGTGGTCAAGATCATTGACCAGGGGCATGGTATCCCCGATGAGGCGCGGGAAAAAATCTTTCAGCCCCACTTTACCACCAAAAGTGACGGCAACGGAATCGGCCTCATCTCCTGCAAGCAGATCATCGAGGAAACCCATTGCGGCAACCTCACCTTTGAGTCCACGCCGGGCCGGGGAACCACCTTCACCATCCGCCTTCCTTTCTCCGCCCGAATCGGGTAAACAAATGCATCCAAGCGTTGTCGGCAAGGCGCTGATCCTCGCCGAGACCTTGTCTTAGTTGAATTTTTGCAGAATCATGGATCAGTCAGCAGGGGCGGAGGGGAATGGAAAGTTTCAAACAGAGGGTCGATGAGGCTGTCGGTTTTTTGCGGAACAAGATGGTGGAGGTGCCGGAAATTGTTCTGGTTCTCGGCACCGGCCTGAGCGGCTTGGGGGAGAGGATCGAGGCGCCGATTGTCCTGCCCTATGCCCGGATTCCCAACTTTCCCAAGGCAACCGTGACCAGCCATGCCGGAAATTTTATCTTCGGCAGGCTCTGCGGGAAGCCGGTGGCGGTGTTGCAGGGCAGGTTTCACTATTACGAGGGTTATTCGGCCCGTGAATTGACCATGCCGATCCGGGCTCTCGCCCTGCTCGGGGCGAAAACCCTCATCGTTTCCAATTCGGCAGGCGGCCTCAACCCGGCTTTCGGCGCGGGCACCGTGATGGTGGTGCGCGATCATCTGAACTTCATCCCGGACAATCCCCTGCGCGGCCCCAATGTTGACGCCTGGGGCCCCCGTTTCCCCGATCTTTCCGCCCCCTACGACCGGCAGCTGATCGACACGGCCCTGGCCTGCGCGGCCAGGGAGCAGATCGACCGGGTCGCCACCGGGGTCTATGTGGCCATCCCCGGCCCCAGCCTGGAAACCCCGGCGGAAACCCGCTATCTCCGGCAATGCGGCGCCGATGCCGTGGGCATGTCCACCGTGCC
>JAJZPC010000080.1 GCA_021811385.1 Deltaproteobacteria bacterium
CGCCTGGCTGAAGTGGTATTTGCCGAAAAATCCCAGCCAGTTTGCGCGGTTCGCCAGGGAGATTTTCGGACTGGATTCCGGGAAAGCAGGGATTGTTGCGCTGGAGCAATGGTTTGTGACGATCAAGTCGCCGGTGCGTCTGCATGAGATGGGAATCCCGGCAGCCGACATCGAGGCAATCGCGGAAAACGCCGAAGGCCTTGCCCGGCAATGGAGGATTGGCGGGCTCTACCCCAAGGAAACCATTGCCGAGATTCTGAGGCTGACGGTGTAGACAGGAGATGACTGTAAGCTCGCACGTAAAATAAGAAATTTTTGCAAGTAAACGCAGAAAAATTCTAAACTAAGACCACCACCGCATCAGTAATTTGCCACCAGCAGCTCGGTGTGCTCCTTTCCCCTCGCCTTGCAATTCCGACTCATCGAATACCGTAGCTGCACCTCCTCGATTTTGAACCCATTGAATATCTCCCGCCACCAAGGCAAACCACGGTGCCGCCACATGCGGGCGGACAGGGTCTCATCCGCCCATCCACCCAGGAGTGCGTTCAGGAGCTGGTCAATGGCGATGGCTACCTGTTTCATGGCCACACAATCGCTGGTATTTCGGCCAGCAACTCCGCCACAGTTGGGGCGGTCCGCAGGTTGTTCTGCACGTCCGCAAGGGCTTGATAGCAGGTAGTCCAGGCCGCATCCCTGCCAGCTACTCCGGCAGCAGCCTCGGCGGCAAAGGAAGGGTTCGTGCTGGTCACGTATGAGCATAGCGACAAGATGCCGTCATAATTCCGCTCCCGCGCCTTGGCGTCCAGCATCGCTTGCACAGCATCCTGATACTCTTTAATGGTCGGTGCAGGCGGCGCATTCACCTCAACCAGCCACACTCCCTCCACAAACCGGCAGCTCTCGACCTGGTGGTCATAGGCGGGCGGAGCCAACTCCGTACTCCCGGCCCAATCCGCTACGGCTGGCAGTGGGTTTCTAATGTTTTCCAATGTGTCCGGGTGATAATAGTCCATACAGCTACCTCCAGGCGTTGCAGTAGGTTGTGGGTGTTGGCCCATTTTGCGTGGCCGCGCCAGCTGGCCAAGAATCTGGTCAACTGCTCGCGACATCCGTGTTTTTTGTAACGGGCGATCTTCTTCTTGGCCCGTGCCACCGAGGCCGGGCGCAGCAGTTTGTGGGTGTGCCAGATCCGGTAGCCCAGGAAATTTAGGCCCCGCGTAATCGGGGCGATCATCCAGTGGGAAAAGTTCATGCCCATCTCTACCTGGCAGAACCATTTGATCCGAAAGCGCAGCAGCTCCAGGTACTGGCGGCTATAGGCGAAGATCACCGTATCGTCCATGTAGCGGATAAATCTGCTTTGCTTCACGGTGTGAGCCAGGAAACGATCCAGAATATGGCCGTAGATGTTGGCGCATATCTGGCTGGTCAGGTTGCCGATGGGCACCCCAGTGCCGGTGGGCGGGTGGAACAGGGCCAGCAAGTCCAGGGTCTTTCGGCAGGACACCTTCCGCTCCACCTCGCGGTGCAAGATGCTCCGGTCGATGCTGGCGAAGTAGGCGGCAAAGTCGATCTTAAGAAACCACGGCGTTGCCCCTTTGCGCAGCATCCGCCGCATAATGGCCTGGGCCGCTACGGCCCCACGGTGCGTGCCTTTGTCTACCCGACAAGCGTGGCTTTGCGGCAGGAATACCCGCTCAAAAATTGGCTCAATCACTGCGGCCAGAGCGTGCTGCACAACCCGGTCGCGGAAAGGCAGGGCCGAGATCTGCCTGCGCTTCGGCTCGTATGCGGTAAAGGTCTGCGGCTCACCTGGCCTGTAACTGCCATCCTTTAGCGATACTGCAAGCTGGGCGATATTTGCCGCCTCATGCTGACGAAACAATAGATATCCGCCCCCATTCCGCTTGCCGTTGGCAGCGCGGCGGTATGCCTGCCAGAGTGCGTCTGGGTCACAGATTTTATCAAACAGATTACGGTGCTTCTTTCCCATGGCTCTCCTTGGTGATGCTGGCGCGGCTTTCGATATTTCGCTACTCGCCGCTCTCCAGACCTCGTAATGTGTTCGCCTAAGCCGGTAAGGGCGGGCTGACCACTTAAATAATGGTCCGCTGCCGACGACGTGTCAGCGGCAGCGTGGTGTTGTGTTAGTCGTCACAGGCGGCGCGGACACCAATATTCCAGTTCGAGTTCCACGGGTAGTTGTTCCAGTTCGAGCACCGAGAACCGGAGTTGACGCCGTTCGTCCGATTGCCGCTTTTTCCCCATCCTTACCGTTTTTGCGCCGACTTGATCCATGCCCCAAGCATCGCCCCAACCTCGGCCAAGTGGACACTGGCCACCTCGTATTGGCGGCGGCTTAACAGCTTGCGGCTTGGATCAGCCAACAGGCGCAAAAATCCTCTGATGGTTGCAAGTCCGGCATCCGCAAGATACAGCCTGGATGCCTGCCCGCTTTTCGCCGCGTCATGAAACAGCCCAAGCTGCCCAAGTAGGGTGCGCAGCGCTTCATCGCGCAGCACTCGATGCTTGTGGCTCATGTTGAGCAGCATGGGGTAGAGGTAGTTAACCGCTCCCTCATACCGTTCAACAATGGCCATTGCCCGTTGGCTGGTTCGTTCCGTGGCTATCATCATATTTTCCAAAGCCGGGCTTTCGCCCGACTATACACGCACCAGGTGGTCACAGGCGGCGCGGACACCAATACGCCAGTCCGAGTTCCACGGGTAGTCGGCCCAGTGCGAGCACCGAGAACCGGAGTAGACGCCGTGCGTCCGAAGGCCGCCAAGAAGAACCCGCACCAGTCCCAGGGTGTTTTGTAAATAAATCTGTCCTCGGCCACCGGTCATATCATTGTAAGCCCAGCCGACAGTGCCGTCCGGACGGAAAGAGCTATCCTCCCCCCACGTCCAGTGATGTCCGCTGGCCTGCTCCAGCCCATACTTGCTGGTGTATCCAACGTTGCGTTGGGTGGTTGGGTAGGTGGCAGAGGTGGAGTCGATAGACTGATTCTCTGTCACCCCGAAAGCGGCATCCACAAAGAGACTCTCCCACATGAGTTTGGCGCCATAGGCCCGGACGATCTCGTTGGCGGTCCACCAATCCATATTGGGATATGCGGCAGTTCCATCGCCGCCGAAGGCAAGCGGTTTTTTAGGCAGGACCGTGCCGGAGGCAATATTGGTGCCTGCCTTGGATAGCCCGTTGACGATATGGTCGGTGGAGCAGAGATAGTTCGCGACCCAGACCCCATCAACAAAACTGAATCCCTTCTGCGCCCGCAACAACGGGTCGTTTGATGTGGTCCGCCACTTTAAATCCCAAATCGACCAGGAGTTGATTCCGGCGATGAGATCAACATCTGTCTGGGTCCAGATCATGCCGTAATTGGTAAAGGTAAGCGGAACCGAGCCGGTTGCCGTTGATGCCACCGATAAAGTAACCTGTGAAGCCGAGTCAACAGACGCGATAACCGCGCTTACCCCGACACCTGTGCCTGTAACCTTCATCCCGTTATGCAGGTCTGCGGTTGACGGGAGTCCGGTAATAACGGCGCTGGAGGCGGTGGTCGTCCCTGTCTTGGTGACGGTCGAGATGTTGGAAAATCCTGTGGCGATACCAACCGCCGTGGCAGGCGCTACCAGCCCATAATGGAAGCCGCCGATCATCCGGCTATTGGCCGTGGTGTAGCCAGCTGGCGCGGTAAACGAGGCATCCGCCCGCACGGTGCCATCGGTGCAGGCGTAGATAGCGTAGTCGGTGCCAGCGGTAAGGGCGGGCATGACTATGGCGGTGTCAGCGGTGATGTTTAATGCGACCCCGGCCACTATGATCTTAGTCCCGGATTTTATGGAGATAGTGGATCCGCCGGTTTTAATAAATGCCGGGCTGCCGGATTCGAGTTTATTGAATGAATAGGGGTCGAGCCGGAGATGCAACTGCTCAAAAATCTGGGTACCATCCGCCGGATTAAGGGTACCCCCAAACCCCTCCACCACCGCAGCCAGCTCCTCCTGGACGGCATTCAGCCAGTCGGCGGTAACAACCGTCCCCTTGAGGTTGGTCGCCGGGTCTCCGGCACCAAAAAGCCCATTTACCGTTCCGATTCTTCGCATGGTTCCTCCTTCTTATATAATGTAGCTGAAGTAGACAAAGGTGTGCGCAGGCTTCAGCTCCCTAAACAACTCCTCAAGCAGGGTTTGCGAATCCCACCAGGACAACATTTCTCCCGCCGCAGATCCATCCGCCAGAAACTCATAGATCGGTTGGTTGTAGATCTCCAGCCCCCACTGATAAACGACAGAGTCGCCGAACAGCTCATCTCCGGCCGCTCCCCATCCTGCCATGAACGGCACCGGCTCCACGATCTTGACCACATAACCTAATGACTCGGCCAAACGAGCAAAGTAAGAGATCGATAGCCCACCCAACTCACGGATCTTACGAACTACCTTGTCACGGCGGTATTGCAGCGGATCATCCGCGCCAGGCGAAATAGCGAGCACCCGCTCCCAGTCGACCAACAACTGGCTTGTGGTGTTCGGGAACATCTCCGCGAGCATGTTTTCGGCGCTGGCCTGGGCGATGTCCAGATGCTTGGCATCCATGGCCAGATCCGCGTCATGATCACCACCCAACTCAACCGGAAAGAGGAGGCGCAGGGTGTCTTTGTTAACTGACATTGATCACTCCCGGGCGCAACAATCCATAGGATGGCGGAGTAACCGTGGCAGCCGGTACCGAGATCACCGGATTGGCCACCCCGTTTTCCGTGGCACGGGCAGACAGTTGCGGCAGATACAACGCTTGTCCAGGTTCAAATCCGGTCAGATAAGCCTCGATATCGGCTTGCACTGCTGCTGCCAGGGCGCTGCCCACCCCGGTCATGGTCACATCCTGGAGGACAACGGTCGGAGCCAGCACCCGGACAAACCGTGCCCCAACCGGCCGGACATCTTCGAT
The DNA here is from genome assembly GCA_021811385.1 of Deltaproteobacteria bacterium. Taxonomy (GTDB): domain Bacteria; phylum Desulfobacterota; class Desulfobulbia; order Desulfobulbales; family Desulfurivibrionaceae; genus Thiovibrio. The sequence continues at coordinate 4,966 of JAJZPC010000080.1, forward strand.
ATAGGTGGCCACCGCATCAATCAATGCCTGGCTTGGGATCTCAGATCCGGTAGTTGCCGCGTTGGCTACGATCACCACATCCACGCTTTCTGCCCCTTGAGCCAATGGGAAAGCATACGCCGCATGCACCCCGTCGACCTCCTCTGCCCATTTTTCGTAATCGTATTTATTGCCTCCGGCCGGGGGCCTGCGGATGTAATCGAGAAGCCTGGCCAGATAGGCGGCGTCATTCTCTCCAGCCGTGCGGGGTACACCGCGAATCCAGGCATGATGCTCCAGGGCCTCGGTGTCGGCGGTGTCCGGAAAGGCCTGCCTGCTGATCCATTCCTGGTATTTGTAGAGCCCCCACAAGGCCGAGGCATAGCCCGCAGCCTTCATGTATGCCAGGCTACCCTGGGAAACATCGACGCTGGGGAAGATATTCCGGAAGTCGGTCAGAATGCAGTTCAATATATCGTCGAAACTTCTTTCAAAGGCCATCAGACTACCTCTTTAAATGTCGTAAACGTCACCGTGCGGCCGTCCGCCTGGACAACTTCGACCAACAATTTCAGGCGATTCAGATCCTGGCGCCTGTCACGCTCCACCGAGACATCCACCGACTTGGCCCGGCCTGTATCGATAAGCCATTGCAGGGCCTCCTGATAATCATGACGAATGAGCGCCGCCGTGGCCTTGGTGTTTTTTAATCTTCCCCGCTGCCGCAGGCCGAAGGCGGGGTTGTGGAAAAAGGATCCTTTTCCCACGGTCAGACTGAGGTAGAGATTGTTGAAGATGTCGCCAGCCTCGGAAAAGGTCATCTGGGCCTGGCCATCCTGTAGGGTGATTGCGAAGTCCATGGCTACATTCCCTGATTCGGCACGCCGGTAGTGCCGCCGGAGTCACCCGGATGGGTGTGGGTGTTATAGGTGGTACGCATTTCGCTCATGCTCTTGCCGACGCTGTCGCATCGATCCTTGATCTCCCCGGTCACTTCCAGGAGCGGCGCTTCCACCCGGACCTTGCCGCTGGCCACCAGCCGCACCAGCGGGCAGGTGATCTTGGCTTCCACCGCCACATCCGCGGTCAGCTTGTCGCATCCATATATATGGGCCTCCTTGCCGGCCATCAACTTGATGACCTGGCCCTGATTGTCATACAGGGCAACCTCGCCCTCCTGGAGGGCGATCCGGTAGCGCCGGTCATCGGAGGCGACCATGATGACATGGTTCCCCTCCTGGATGATGATTGCCTCGGCGCCGGGCAGGGGCCGCGAGGTATAGCCGTAGTGCTGGAAATACTCCCGATTGCTGAAGGTCTCTTCAGATCGACCACTGGCACTGAAACGCTTGATCACCCCTTCCCATACGGATATGATGATGCCCCGGATCATCGCTCCCGCCCTCCCTGGCTCCTGCGAATTTCGCCCGTGGACATCATTGCACCAACCCCGGAGGCCCGAGCTTCAGCCTGGTGATGGTTCCGTCCTGCTTGGAGCGTTCCATGGTGCGGCCGTAAATGAGATACACCCCGTCGATCCCTAAAACCTCGTCACGGACCCGGCACAATTCATTGATCTGCCAGTTCTTGCCGTTTTGACTGTGCCCCTGGACCTTGTAGTGGAGTTGATACCCATGGTGGCGCTGCTGCTCCATTAAAAATCTGGCGTGGAGCGCCGGGCTTTGCGAGTCGTTATTATCCCTGGTGACAAAGGGCTTGTAGAAGGGGAACTCCTTGTCTGCCACCACCCCCTTGGTGGTGATCTTGGTGGCGTCCGTCCCCATATCATCCTGCCCCTGCTGCTGGCCGATAACCGTCACCTTTGAGTACCGTTTCGAGATGTCATCAATCTCCTCGCCTTCCAACACGTTGTTGCCGACCCCGCTCTTCGTGCAGGTGAGGGTAAACACCGGCTCCCCCTTGGCCTTCGGTCTTCCGAATACCAGCGTGCCGTCCGGGAGGGCAAAGAACATCAGCCCCCGGCTGGCGGAGTAGGTCCGCAGCACTTCGAACACGGTCATGCCCGGCTCGATCTGGGAGATCTTCTGCGGGGTGTCCAGGAAGCCGATCATGGGAGTGTCAACAGCCTTCTTTTTACCCTTCAGCTTGCCGACGATATTTTCCTGGTACTGGATCTGCTTGCGGTTGATGAACGGCACGGTCTTGAGCAGCATTGCTGCCAGCTCCGAGAGCTTTTTCCCTTGCACCGAGACGAACTGCTCGCAGCAGGAGTCCACCAGGAGCCCCATCAGATCCCTCCCCTCGATCCGCATGGTCAGCGAGCCGCCCTTGTCATATTTACGGGAGCGCTTGTCGATGATGCCGGTCAGTTCCTTCTCGCCATTCACATATAATTTACACCACTGGCCAGGCGTGATCTTAAGCGCGGGAGCGGCCAGCTCCAGGGAAAAGGCGTCATCCGCCGTGTACAGATCCGCTTCCACCGAGTAGGACGCGAACCGCTCGATACGCTGACCAGCTATTTCAAGGGCGACATTATCAGGCGGCATACACGCTCACCTCGCCACTGGCGCAATTGGGATTGCGGATTTTATTGATCGTCAACAGCCGCTCGGCGGCGTTATAGGGCAGGCCATATCTCAGGCAGACCAGGTGCAGCGGCATGGGGTTATCGAGCAGGATCTGGATGATCTTCTCCCGCTCCAGCTTGATGCTGTTCACATGGGTCTGGAGTTGCAGGGCCTGTTGCTTCAGGCTGGTGTTTTGCCGGGAGAGATTAATGGCCTCCTGAAGAATTCCCCGCACGGCGGACAAGCTGCTTTCCAGCTCGTTCACCGTCATCGTTTGCCCCGGTGTGCCAACGGCAGCACCACCGACAGCAGCGCCTATAGCGACAGCGCCAGGGGCAGCGGCGGTGATGACGGCAGCGCTGACAGGCAGCGCGTCCGGGGCCGTGTAGTTGCCCTCGGCATCAAAGCCCCGTGCCGATTCGTCCTTTTTCCGGGCAACCCGCAACACTTCATCGGCCTTGTAAAGGTAGGCGGTTTGGAGCGCGGTATGGCTGGCCGCTGCGATGGTTGTGGTCTTGCTGAAGGACGCAGTCTGGGTTTGGCTTGGACCCGGACCGAAAGTCGTTGACTGACCGGATACCGACTTCGCCAGCGCTTTGGTGCCGCCCACCATGCTGTCCACAAACCGGACCGGGGCACTCTTGAGCGAGTCGTAAAGTAGGGCGTAGCGCTCCACGCAGCGGCTCAGGCTGCCGATCACCCGGCCGGGCAGACTGGTGCCGTAATTTATGATGGAGACCAGGGAGTTGGCCGGGTTGGCGATGGTGTTCAGCGTGGCTTCAAGAGTGCCGACATAGGTCTCAACCAGCTTGAGGTAATTCCGGGACTTAATGGAGATACCCTGGAACTGCGCCACGATGCCCAGCGCCGGATCCAGCGCTTTGGCCAGGATGGCTTGGGCTTCAGGCCCCAGGGCAGTCTTCACATCATCGGCAAATTCTTGCTTCTGGTCTTCGATGCCGTTGTTGTATGCCTCTTCGGCTCCGGCCTCGACATCATCGTGCCGGGTATCCCCGCCATCCTCGATCAGCCCCTCGACAAAAGCGATATCGATCTCCGCCGTCCGATCGCGATCATCATGCCGCACCGACATCGACTCGACGCAGCCCCGGAGAGGACCGTATTTTGGGTGGACCAGCTCGCTGATCTCCTGGGCCTCCAGATGTTTCAGGAGGTCGAGGTGGGCATCATAGGTGGCGTGATCAGCGCCGTCGTCCCAGAAATAGCAACGGAACTTCACGACCCGCGCCCTCTGGCCCATGTCCTCCAGGAGCGCCCCGCTTCTAAACGGGTACTCATGCCGGACAATGGCTTTCTCGAAGGCGTCGTCGGTGGTTTCTATTTCCAGGCCAAAACCGTCGAGCTGGGCTGGGTACAGATCAGGCATTCCGGCAATCCTCTTAATGGGCCGAAGCCAGCGCGGAAGTAAAGCTGCCGCGCCGCAGGGTGTTAATCTTTACATGGGTGGACGGGTCGCTGGTTTGCGTTACCGCCCGGCCTTGTGGATCAATGGAGATGCTCAGGTTGATGTCGTTTCTCGTCGGCGTGGACGCATAGCCTTGCGCGAACACGGAATTGACGGCCCCTTTCTGATAGTAGGGCAGGGGTATCCCGCGCTGATCTCTTCCATAATCTTTCAGCACCACCTCGCGGCCCGGGCGGGCGACCTGGTCATGCAGGTTGATGTCGTTTCTCGTCGGCGTGGGCGCATAGCCTTGCGCGAACACGGAATTGACGGCCCCTTTCTGATAGTAGGGCAGGGGTATCCCGTGATGATCTCTTCTATAATCTTTCAGCACCACCTCGCGGCCCGGGCGGGCGACCTGGTCATGCAGGTTGATGTCGTTTTTTAGCCCGCCGAAACCTTTTTCATTGCCGCGATTAAGCGCTTTGTCGAGCTCTTTTCCCTGATAGCTGTCACGCCCGCCGCCCATGACCATGTTTCTGGCCTGGAGAGTGCGCAGGGTCTCCGGTGACGAGTAGGAGAGCTGGGCATCGGTGATTGCCCTGCCGATTGTCTCGGCGGTCTTGGCGGCAGCTGTGCCAACCAGCGTTATCCCCGCCAGGATGACGGCGGACCCAAAAGAAATTCCAAGGGCGCCTGCAGCGGTAACAGCTTCGGCCTCGACCAAGGAAGCGCCGCCGGCGGCTGCGCCTCCAGCCACTACCGGCGCCGCCACTGGCGGTGCCACCCCGCCCAATCCGCCGGGCCAGTTGGTGACAAAGACAGGCCGCACCCCCGTGGCCGTCTCTATCGCCTTGCCTTCGGCAATTCCCAGAGCAGTGCCGCCAACCCCCAGCAGCAGCCCCTTTATTCCTCCGATAGCATTCAGCACCCGTCTGCCGGCTATTGTTGCTTGCAGCAACTGATACATCCCGTATCCCCCAGCCGCAACAACCGCACCGCCCGCCAGGTAATTGGCGCTCTTGGTCAAGTCGGGATGCTTGGCGGCAAGCTGCCCTGCCAGATCAACCGTGTCATTCAACTTCTTGGTGACTGCAGTCAACCCGCCCAGCATCGGGTCGAACATGGTGGCCAGAGTGGTTTTGGTGGTGCCGGCCAGGGCGGTGACGTTGGCGTTAAAGCCTTTCAGCCGCTCATTCATCTTATCCTCGGCGCTGGCCACTGCATCGACCTTCTCCTTGACATACTCCCAGGAGCCGGTGCCCTCTTTCATAAGGGCTATGGCCGCCAGATTCCCGCGCTGCTCAAAAATCTTCTGGAGGACGAAGCTCTTTTTTTCATCGCTCATCCCGGAGAACGCGACGCGCATCTCCTTGATGATCGTATGCATCTGTTTCAGCTTGCCGGTGTCGTCCCAAAACTTGAGCGGCGCTTTACCCTGGGACTTGAGATACTGATTTAGCGCCGACTGAATACGTCGCTCCTCGCGGCTTGATCCAGTCATCCGCACCAGAAAATCCTTCATCTCAATGCCGGAGTTCTGTGCCATCCCTTGCTCTCCAAGCACGGCCATGCCGGTTAGCAAATCATCCCATGGCACTTTCATGTTTTTGGCCACACCGCTGACATACTTGAGATTGGTATTCAGGTCGGGCAGTTTCATCCGGCCTGACATGACGTGCCGCTGAATGACATCCGCCACCTTGGTGTATTCATCAGACTTCAAATCATAAGGAATGCCGATATTGAGCATGGCATCAGCTGCGGCCTGGGGGGTTTCTTTGGTGATGGTGGCCAGCATCATGGCCGCCCGCGTTGCGCCTTTGCCCACGACCTTCTCAAATTCGAGACCTGAGTTAAGCAGCTCTTTCTGGACATCCACCACGTCCTGGGCGGAGAACGGGGTGATCTTCTGCAGGGCCACCGCCGTTGCGCGCACCTTGGCCAGTTCGGCATTCAGAATCGTGGCATCTTTACCCGACCGCATCAGCGACATCCGCACATCGATCATCGATTCCTGAAGATCGGCAGCCGGGGCGATCCCCTTGGCGAGTTGCCGCACGCCATAAAGACTCACGGCAACCCCTTTCAGC
>JAJZPC010000081.1 GCA_021811385.1 Deltaproteobacteria bacterium
GCTTCTCATCCAAGCCCGGACTAGACGGTCAGCCGCTTACGGCCCTTGGCCCGACGGCGGTTGATGACGGCCCGCCCGTTCTTTGTCTGCATTCTGGCCCTGAAGCCATGGGTACGGTGCCTTTTGAGGTTGCTGGGCTGAAAAGTTCTCTTGCTCATGATCGTCTTCCTTTTTCTCTTCTATTACGGCCTCTGGTTGGCCGGCCTCTCATTTTTTTTTGCTGTCTTGCAGCAGCTGGAGCCTTGCGTCACACACCTTAAGGAAACACCCGCCGCATCGCAAAAAAATCCGTCCAGCAATAAAGCTCGCTATATTACTCAGAGCCATGCGACATGTCAAACATTTTCCCGCGCCATGCACGGAGCAATTTCCCCATGCCACCTGCCACGAGTTTTTTTATTTTCTGATGGCGAGGCGGCACAGGGCAACTCCAAAGGGTTACTCGGTCAAGATGTCAAGCCCTTTGACTCCATCCTTAAAATCAGGACGCCAGCGGAGCGAAGGTGCTTTTCTCCTTCTGCGGGCGCCGGGGCGCACGATGACGACATCATTTAATTGCATATGCGCTCCGCGTCCGCCATATGGCGGTTCGGCCGATGCCGAGAACCGCCACGATCTGGGCTTCGGGAATCCCGCGATCAAAGGCGGATAAAATATGCGCCCGATTGACTTCTCGGGCATGGTGCTGCTTGCGTCGATTCTGTGTCAATGGCCTTGCCGTTGTATACCTCTGTGAAGTTGCTGGTTTATAGATCAGTAATTACGCCGATAGGTGTTGGGAGCAGGGAGCGGGGTCAAGTTCGGCGTGCTTGGCCGCATATTGACTGGTGGCAGGACCGGTGATACGTGTGGTTTTGGAGCCACATTGGTGTCCGCCAGCGGCGGCGCGTCGGCGCCCGATTTCGCTCCTCCCCATCCCACGCCGGACGAGCCGCCACTGCTGTTGATCCCCTGTTCCGTGATTGTGGCAGGACGTGCAGGCGCGCCGGTGCCCGAATTCGCTCCTCCCCATCCCAAACCGGACGAGCTGCCACTGCTGTTGATCCCCTGTTCCGTGATTGTGGCAGGACGTGCAGGCGCGTCGGCGCCCGACTTCATTCCTCCCCGTCCCACACCGGGCAAGCTGCCACTGTCATTGACGCCATTGCCGTTGAAACCCCGGTTCAGGTTGTTGATTTCCTGTTCCGTGAATTTGGTAGGACGTGCAGGCGGGGCGTTCAGCACAACATGGGTTCCGAAGCCGGGGGTGGTGATGGTTACTTTGCCCAGGTCGTTGAAGATTTCTATGCCCTTGCCGCCTTGGAAGACAACGGAAAGGGAGTCAGTGGTGGATTTGAACGCATACATCGAACCACGGATGCCGATGGTGGCGATGAGGGTTTCGGTCTTGAAATTTTGGGGGGCATCCTTTGCCAGCGCTCCGCCCATCACCCGGAAGAAGCCTTTCAAGGCCTGGGTTATGAGGGCGCCGTCTTTCTGCTCCGGCTGCCAGCGGTATTCGGCGATCTTCATTTCGCTATCCCGGCCGAGACTGATGATGCTGTTGTCGGTGAACATGATCTGCAACCGACCGTTTTTGTCGGTTTTCAGGACATCTTCCTGGAAAATTTGGCTCTTGAGGCTCAGATTGCGAGCTGCGCCACCTTTGCCCTGGGCAATCACTGTACCACGGAGGGCGATAACGGTGGCCACCCCCTGGATTTCGGCGTAGGCGGATGAAAGGGGTGCGGCTAAGCACAGTAGAAGGAGCAGGACGATGGTCTGGAAAAAGGCGGTTTTTTTCATGACGGTCCTCGTTGCTTAAAAGTTCACGGTGAGGTTGAGTTCGGTTACATTCTTTTTGTAGGTGTACAGATTAATATTGGAATCCGAGTTGGTATAGGTGTGTCCCAACTGCATGATGAGCGCCTGATTTCGGGTTGTGTCCTGCCAGAGCAGGCGGGAGACCCCCGCGGTCAGTTCCTGCACTTCGTCGCTACGGGAACTGGGGAAGAGTGACATCTTGGCGTCATAATCGGTCAGAGTGTAGCCCAGCCCGGCAAAAACGGCAAAATCGTAGGGCAGGCCCCGGTCGTAACGGAGCTTCCAGCCGAAGCGGTCGTAGCCGTTGACATCGTAATCCGCGTTTTCTTTTTCCTTGGTAAAAAGAAGGCTCAGCCGATTCGGGCCAACCAGAAGAACCGGCCCGACAGAAAACATCAGGTTGAACGCATCCCGGCCAGGGTCAACGTAATTATTTTTCTCCTCTGCCTTGATCGCAATGGTGCCCATGAAATTTTTGAGAAAGGAGTACGTCAGGGATGAGGTCGCCCCGAAGGAACTCTGGTAGCGGTCATGCTCGACGTCAATATACGAACCGAGTGCCTGCACATCCCAGATGTAGTTGTCTTTTTGGAAAACCGGGCCGGTTGCCAGGCCAAGATAGTTCACGTCAAGGTCGTGAAGGCTCTGGTACAGGGCATTGTAGGAAGTTGCCGCTGTTTTCCACAGGAAGGGGTATTCTGCGTTTTTATAGATGTGGTTGAGGACCAGGGTGGCGGTGTTGATTTGGTCGCTCTGGGGGGCGGCGTTCGGGCCGGTCAACTGGAATTCGAAAAGTCCGGCGGGGATCTGACTGCTTGCCGGGGCTAAGCGGGCGTTGTCATCCCAGGCATGGCCAAGGGTAAAGGTGCCGTTTACAAAATGCTTCTGCTCGGAAGCATCGATGGAGGCAAGGAAGGTTTCGATATTCTTCCATACTTGTTCCGGCGGGTTGGTGGCGAGAACCTCCTTGAAGTACTGTCTGGCAAGCTCCCGTGTGCCGAGCTGGAAATAGGCGCGGGCGAGTTCGAACTTGACCCTGGCGGCATTCGGATCGACCATGAGAACCCGTTCATAGGCCATGACCGCTTCCTCGAATCGCCCGGTTTCAAAGGCTGCCCGGCCAAGATGGAAATTAAGGTCTGGATTGCCCGGGTCCAAGAGAAAGGCTTTGTGCAACTCGGTGTACGCTTCCTCGAACCGGCCCTGCTCAAAATATTGTTTGCCCACGGTGAAGGAAGCGGGTAGCTCTTCGGCTGCCACAGCCTGGGCGAGGGAGAGGTGCAGGGTAATCAAAACCACAGCGAAAAATTTTAATTGTGTCATGTCATGTACCTGGGGCGGCCTGTAACAAGGCCAAAAAAGTTAGTGGTGAATTCAAATTGCAAGTGCACCACGGAGTGGCCCGCCAGAATATTTCATGTGGCCAACAGTTTATACAGGAAAAGGGCGTTATTGTTGATTTCCCCTTAAAAATTGAGCACTTCGATGTTGAGGTTACCTCTAAATGGTTATTTGGCCATGATGTCGAGCCCTTTGACGCCATCCTTGAAATCGGGACGCCAGCGGAGTGAAGGTGGTTTTCTCCTTGCCAACCCCCGGTATATTGGCGTGATGATGATAGTCTTCCCTTCAATTGGAATCACTACTTCTCGGCGCACAGAAACATCTTCAGTGGGCAGGTATGCCGTGAAGGTGTAGGTTCCCGGCTTTAAACGGATTGTCGTCTTGTAGAGATATCTCACCCCTTCGCCGCTTTCCGGGTCTGTATGCGGATCGGTTGTAGTCGTCTCGTTTTGCATCTCCATGGGCAGCCTCATTGATTGCCCGTTGATATCAACAAAGAGCAGATATTCATCCTTGCCGTGCTTGGCTGGCTCAAAAAGAAACGGTGAATATTTGTGGGTCTTTATCGAGGCCGACACGGTGACAAACGCCTCATCCGCTCCCAGCGCAGCCCCATCCGAAACCACCTGAAACACATCGTTACGTTGACCCAACAGGGCCTGATTACTGACCGCGCAGCCAGCCAGGATCAGGCCCAAGATTAATGTGAGAAAATGATTTATTTTTTTCATGGTTTCAATTTCCCTTCTTTCAATTGTTTTGGTTATACCGCTGTCTCGCCACGCTCATTGGTCCGTATCCGAACGGCCTCTTCAACGTTCAGGACGTAAATTTTCCCTTCACCCTTTTCACCGGTCCACGCCTTTTGCTGGATGATGTCCACCACCTCCCCGACGTTGCCATCTAAAACCATCAGTTCAATCCGGACCTTCTCGCTGAAATAGGTGATTTCCGTACCACCCTCGTCTCGGAAGGAAATCCCCCTCCCCTGCCCAAAACCCTTAACCTCCATAACGCTCATGCCGGTCAAAACGTCAGCGAATCGCAGGGCTTCCGTTACTCTTTCCAGCACAGTGGGCCTGATATAGGCAATGATCTGTTTCATTGGGCGATCTCCTTTTGATTTAGTTTCAACTCAGCTTTTCTCTCCCACCAGCGGTAGAGGGTCGGCAGGACCACCAGGGTGAGCAGGGTTGAAGTGATAAGTCCGCCGATAACCACCGTGGCCAGCGGCCTCTGCACCTCAGCGCCGGTGCCGTGGGAAAGAGCCATGGGAATGAAACCCAAAGAGGCCACCATGGCGGTCATCAGCACCGGCCTGAGCCGGATAGCCGCCCCGCTCATGATGGCCTCATCAAGCCCCATTCCCTCCTCACGCAGTTTATTGAAATAAGAAACCATGACGATTCCGTTCAGCACCGCCACCCCGAACAGAGCGATGAAGCCGATGGCCCCGGATACGGAGAGCGGCAGCCCGCGCAGGAACAGGGCAACAATGCCGCCTATCAGGGCAAAAGGGATGTTGAGAATGATCAGGGATGCCTGCCTGACGTTCCCGAACGTCGAGAAGAGCAGGACGAAGATCAGCGCCAGACAGATGGGGAGGATGAGCGCCAAACGGGACATGGCCCGCTGCTGGTTCTCGAACTGGCCACCCCAATTCAGGTAATACCCTGGCGGCAGTTTGATCTTACCCTCGATAGCCTGTTGGGCTGCCGCCACAAAGCCGCCCATGTCCCGTCCCGAGACGTTGCATTCGACAACGATCCGGCGAGAGCCGTTTTCACGGGAGATCTGGGCCGGGCCCTCCTCGGTGTAGACCCGCGCCAATTGCTTGAGAGGGATGCGGGCGCCATTGGGGGCGGAGATCAACAGTTCGCCGAATTTGTCGGGGTTGTTGGATAACCCTTCAGGAAAACGCAAGGCAACCATAAAGCGACGTTGGCCTTCAAAGAGCTCGGAGACGGCCTTGCCCCCAGCCGCAAGCTCCAGAATATCCTGAATATCCGAAACATTGATGCCATAGCGGGCGATGGCTTCCCGGTTGATCTGCACCTGCAGGTAGGCCAGGCCCGAGACCTTCTCCACCTGGACGTCCGCCGCGCCCTGGACCTTCTTGACCACCTCGGCGATTTCATTTGCTTTTGCCTTGAGCACCTCCATATCTTCCCCAAACAGCTTGATGGCGATCTGTGATTTGACTCCGGAGATCAACTCGTCCACCCGCAGGGCAATCGGCTGGGTAAAAGAAAAGGACATGCCGGGGATGTTCTTCAGCCGCTCCCGCATCCTGTCAACCAGCTCCGCCTTGTTGGTGGCGGTTTTCCACTCCTTGCGCGGCTTGAGACTGACAAAGATATCGGAGATATCAATCCCCATCGGGTCGGAGGCAATTTCCGAACGCCCGGCTCGGGAGACCACTTTTTCAACCTCTGGAAATGAGAGCAACGCCTTTTCCACCGCCGCCGAGGTGCGCACCGTATCGGTCACCGACACCGACGGCAGGCGGAAGGACTGAACCGTGATGCTCCCCTCGTCCAGAGTGGGGAGAAATTCGCTCCCCAGAAGGGGCACGAGCAGAAGTGATCCGGCCAAAGCCGCTCCTGTGATGAACAAGGTCTTCTTCGGGTTTCCGAGGCTCTGCCGCAAGAAGGGCAGATAGATCTCGCGAATTTTGGCCAGCAATCTTGGATCTTTCTCCACCACCTTTCCTTTCAGCAGAAAAGAACAGAGGGTTGGCACCAGGGTCATGGTCAGGATAAGCGAGCCCAAGAGAGCAAAACCGACGGTGAAGGCCATGGGGGAGAACATTTTGCCCTCCATGTCGGTCAGGGTGACAATGGGGAGGTAGACAATGATGATGATGAAGACCCCGAAGAGGATCGGTCGCGCCACCTCTTTGGCCGACATAAAGATGATGTGCCGGGCGCTTTCATCCTTTTTCCGTTCCGACAGGTGTCGCACCGTGTTTTCCACCATCACCACGCTGCCGTCCACAATCATGCCGAAGTCGATGGCCCCCAAAGTCATCAGGTTGGCCGAGAGCCCCAGCCAATGCATGCCCAGAAAAGAAAACAGCATGGAAAGCGGAATGGTCAGGGCAACGATGATCGCGCCCCGGATGTTGCCGAGAAAGTAGAACAACACCACGATCACCAGCAACCCACCCTCAAGCAGGTTGGTGATTACGGTGGTGATGGTCTTCTGGACCAGGTCGGTCCGGTCGTAATAGGGAACCAGCTTTACCCCTTCCGGCAGGGCCTTCTGAATGGTCTTGACCTTGCTCTTGACCCCTTCGACCACCTCCTTGCTGGAGGCGCCTTTCAGCATCAAGACAATGCCTGCCACCCCCTCACCCTTGCCGTCGTAGGTCGTTGCCCCCTGGCGCGGTTCATTGCCGATGACCACCTCAGCCAGGTCGTCAAGATGAATCGGGGTTCCGTTCCGGCTGGCAACAACGATCTGCTTCAGATCCTCAATCCCCTTTGCCAGACCGAGGCCGCGCACCACGTATTGTTCCTCCCGATGTTCGATGAAGCCCGCACCGACGTTGGAATTATTCTTCTCCACCGCCTCGATCACATTGTAAATGGTCAGATCCAGGCTCTTTAGCTTGCCTGGGTCAATCAATACCTGGAACTGCTTGACCTGCCCGCCGAAGGAGTTGACATCGGCCACCCCAGGCACGGTGCGCAGGAGCGGTCGCACGATCCAGTCCTGCAGCGAACGCAATTCACGAACATCGTAGCCCTCGCCTTCGAGAAGATACTGGTAGATTTCACCCAGACCGGTGGTGAGCGGCCCCATCTGCGGCTCACTCCCTTTGGGCAGACGATCACGGGCCTGTTGCAGTCGTTCAAAGACCTGCTGGCGGGCAAAATAGGTGTCCACGCCATCTTCGAACACTATCGTGATCACCGACAGGCCGATCTTGGAAATCGAGCGGACCTCACGGAGCTGGGGGAGCCCGCCCATGGTCGTTTCAATGGGGAAGGTAATCAGTTTTTCCACCTCGGTGGGGGCCATTCCGCCGGCCTGGGTCAGAATCTGGACCTGGACGTTGGTCACATCGGGAAAGGCGTCAACCGGCAGCTTCTTCATCGCCCAGACCCCACTGCCGAGCAGGATGACGGTACCGAGCAGAACCAACAACCGCTGCTGGAGCGCAAATTGCAATATTTTATCGATCATGGTCTCACTCCTCTCCCATTTCGCCTTTTTTCAGTTCCGACTTCAGCAGGAACCCCCCCTTGACGGCGTAGCGTTCGCCTTCCCTGAGCCCGCCCGTCACCTCCACCTGGCCGCCGGATGCCCGCCCAAGCTCAAGGGGGCGTGGTTCGAACTCCGTGCCATTCGCGGTGACGAACACGACCTTCCTGCCCTCCATATCCTGCAGGGCATCCTCGGGGACAGCCAGGACCGGCGGTGCATCGGCAGGCAGAGCCAGCTCGACACTGGCGAACATCTCCGGTTTCAGCTTGCGACCAGTGTTTTGCACCTCGATGCGGGCCTTGACCGTTCGGGTGGCGTCATCCACCACGTCGGCAATATGGCTGATCCGCCCCGGAAAATTCAGGTCGGGAAAGGCACCGACCTTGACGATGGCGTCCTGTCCCTTGCGGACCTTGGCCAGGTCTTTCTCGTTGATGTCCACCATGACCCAGACAGAGGAGAGGTCCGCGACGGTGTAGAGGTTCTTGGACGGATCGGCCAGCTCGCCGACAATGGCCTGTTTTTCAGTGATGACCCCGCCAATCGGTGAACGGACCGGCAAGAGCTGTCTTTTGTGGCCGGGACCGTCTAAACCGGCAGGAGAAAAGCCGTAGAGGATAAGCCGCTCTTTGTCGGCATGTAACTCGCTCAGGATCACCTGATAGTCGGTCTCGGCCTGGTATATGTCCTTGCGGGCGGCAATCTTCTTCTCCACCAGAGCATTGACCCGTTCCAGATTGTTCTTCGCCAGCGAGAGTTTGGTCTTTGACTGAAGGTAACGATTTATGGCCTCGCCCAGTTCCACGCTGTCCAGCATGACCAGCACCTGGCCGGAACCGACACTGTCGCCCAGCAAGGCCTTGACGGAGGCAATCTTACCCGCTATGCGCGGCAAGATATGGGCGATCCGGTCGCCGTTCACCTCCACCTTGCCGGTGACGCTGATGGCATCGACAAGTCGTTCCTGCTTGGCGGCGGCAACCACAACGCCATGCTCCTTCTGCGTTTCCAGCGTCATGCTGACGGTTTTGGGCGCCTCATTTTTTATGCCCCCCCCTCCCTCTTTCTTATCCCCACTCTTTTCCTTGGGGTCGGCCGCCCCACTTTGCGCCTTTTCCTCTCCAGCACCGGTTGCAAGATGGGTGAAGCGATAGTAAAAGCCGCCGGCCAAGGCGACCGCCAGGATAACTCCGATAATGATTCCTTTTTTGTTCACTGGACACCTCCGCTCAGATCAATCGCCACTGCCGATTCAAGTTTTACAAAAGCCACGCACCTGTCGTGAAGGGCCGCGAGATAGCCGTCGTTGACCTCAAAGAACTTCTTCTGCTCCTCGATAACCGCAAGAATGCCTACCTCGCCCAGGCGGTAGGCTTCCTGGGTCAGTTTCAGATTCTCGGTCAGTTGCGGGATGATGCCCTGTTTAAACAGGGCAAGGATACGCTCCGATGCTGACAGGCGAGAGAAGGCGGACTCAACCTCGGCTGTGACAGTTCTCTCCAGCGCCAGATAGCGGGAACCGGCAGCCCCCAGCCGGGAACGGGATGCTGCCCGTCCGCCCTGGTTGCGGTCAAAAACCGGGATCGGCATCGACAAGCGCACTCCCAGTTGCGTATTGCTACTGATCGAAGACAGGTCTCCCAACTCGGTTGCACTCCGCTGTCTTTGCGCAAAGAACCCCACCGTGGGGTTGGGAATTGACTCGGCCACGGCCAGGCGGGTTTCCGTCTCGGCCTTGTTGCGTTCGAGCACCAGGGCCTGAAGATCAGGCCGCGCGGCAAGGGCCTGCTTGAGCAGTTCCTGGCTGGTTTGTGACACCACCGGTACAAAAAGGTCTTCCGCTAGGTTGAAGGCTGCCTCGTTCAGGCCCGTCAATGACGATATCCTGATGCGAAGCGGAAGGCTCTCCCGCTCTGCCTGCAACCGACGGCTTTCGGCGCGGGCCAGTTCTACCTTGGCGAGATTTAATTCCAGTTCTGGGATATCACCCGCCTTGAAGCGTTCTTCGGCAATGCTCACCAGATCGCGATTAAGGCCAACCAGGTCAGCCGCAAGCTCGCGACGTTTGTCGGCCAGGTCCAGGTCAAAAGCCAGGGTGGAAACCTCTTCCTTCAACAACCGCGCTGCGTTGTCCCGCTGCCGCTGCGCCGCTTCGGCCTCGCGCTGTCCCGCCTCGCGGCGCAGGCGCAATTTGCCGTTCAACGGTATCTCCTGATTGATGCCGATTGAGGCGGAACGCTCATCAGGACTGCCGGACAGGCTGCCGGTGGAACCCTGCAGTTCCAAGGTAGGGTTGGTGAGGGTGCCGGACTGAATGGCAAGCGCTTGCTTTGCCGCCGCTTCCTTTTCCAGAGCGGCCAGCTCGGCGCTTTGTTTCAGGGCAAGAGCCACGATTTCATTGATGGTGCGGGGAACGGGCTCAGCCAATGCCGGCAGGCAAATAAGCACCTGCAGCAACAGAGCAAAAACAACTCCGCGCACCTGTGTTGAGCGGGTCATGGGAAAACCTCCAGACAGATGGATAGGTGACAACGGCAAGGTGCGGACGCACGCAGGCCGTAGTTATGACGTTACGTTGGTAATGTTACGGAAAAAGAATACTTAAAGAATTGCTGCGTCGGGCGGAACGAAAAGGGAAAGATAAACTTCGGGGATATGCCGGGTTGTTTCGGCGGGGTGAAGAGAGATGAGAAATGGTGAGTAGGTAAAGGTGGCCGGTGTTGAGGCCAGCGGAGCATGGCATGGGCCATTACAGCCGCCGAAACAAACATGATCATCATTTTGGGCGTGCGATGGAGCCGGGGCACAGAGGCAGTTGCTGTCATGGATCGACCCCGGATTTTCAGTGAAGAACGAGGATACTGTTTCCTGGGCACTCGGCAGTTCCCCGGCGCAGACAACATCTTTGCCGAATGACATCGCCAGGCCGAAGATAGCCACGAACAGGAGCATGGGGGCGATTATGCGTCTGAATTCAGATTTCATAAGAGAAGGACCATAGCAATCCAGAATTTTTTTTACAATACAAATCAGGCGCACAAGGCTTTTATTTTTTTGATGGCGGATCAGGGCGTGGCGGCTACTGTTCCGAAAATTCTTTGTCAAGGCCGACAACTGCTGAACCAGATGCTCGACCGCCAGCTCGGCCATCTCCCCGGCCTCGACCAGAAGAACGGACTTGTCCTGCGGACTGCCGAAGATCTGTACTGCCGCGTAGCTGGCGGAAACCACGCGGCCGCCCCGCTGATCATGAATCCACCAGTACGCGCTTCCTTACCTACCAGCGACACCATCCGCCACCGTGGCCCATCATGGTGGCGTAACCGCCGTACATGCCGGGATGGCTGTCATGCCAGGAGCATCCCCATCCCATAGGGCCAGAATAGCCCGTGCCGATTTCCTGGTTCACTTGCGAGCGTAAGCGCCAGTAATCTTGCTCCAAGGCGTAGAGCTCG
>JAJZPC010000082.1 GCA_021811385.1 Deltaproteobacteria bacterium
ACTCGTCAGAAATCTCCCATGTTTTAATGCGTGCCATGCCATGCCTCCGTCGTCTTGGTTATCTTTGACGGATTATCAAGGATTCACGGCAAATTGGCAAGAAAATTATTTATAGATAAGCTCTAAGCCGCCAGCTCCGCCACGCTGCCGTTGAGGGAAACCTCCATGGCCCTTGCCGGGCAGACGGAGACACAGAGACCGCAGGCCGTGCATTTTTCCTCGTCGAAGAGCACCGCCATGTCGGGCCGGTGGAGAGAGAGCGCGCCGGTGGGGCAGACGCCGGTGCAGGCCCCGCACTGGTAGCATTTTTCGTCGTCGCGGCGGATGTTGCCGGCCATGCTTTTCACCGAAACCCCCATCTCGTTGAGATAGGCGATGCCCTTCTTGACATTGGCTTTGTGGCCCAAAAATTCGAGGACCATGACCCCTTCCTGCTGGAGCAGGATGGTGGCCTTGAGGATGTTGAACTCCAGGTCGTACTTCTTGACCAGGTTGCTGATGATTGGCTGATCGATGACTTCCTTGGGGAATTTCAGGATATAGATTCTCGTATTCATGGCTGCGCCTCCAGCCGGGCGGAAAGCTGCTCTAACACAGCATTGACCGGCAGATCGGTTGACAGGGTGATGAGCTGATCCGGGGCAAGTTCCGTGGGGGGCTCGAACCGCTCTTTCTGCTTCAGGTAAATTTCCCAGCGCCCATCCGACACAGCCTGCGGGTCAAGAGCCCTTATGGCCATGCGTCGTTTCATTTCCTCTTCCGGACAGACACAGAGAACACAGTATAGCCGAACACCCAGACGCTGCGCAAGCATCCGCACCTGGTCGCGGTCGGCCTTGCGCTGGTAGGAGGCGTCCAGCACCACGCCGCTTCCCTGAGCAAGATCGTGTTCGGCCCGTTCGAGCAGGGCCGCATAGGTCTTGGCGGTGAATTCACTGGTGTAGATCCCCTGGTCCGCGGTTTCGCGTTGACGGGCGTGGGGGGAGAGTCCGGCCAGCTCCTTGCGCACCACGTCGGAGTTGTAATAGCGAAGGGTATGATTTTCGGCAAAGGCCTGGGCCACGGTGGACTTGCCCGTGGCGATCAGGCCGAAAAAGATAAACAGATCAGGACGCGGCATAGCGCTCAGCCAGGGCGAAGTATTTTTTTGCCTGGTTCAGGCAATTCTCGGCGGTGACGGGATCAACCTCCGGGGCGTGGGCGGTGAAAAGGCCGATCTTGCCGCGCACATAGGCGCGGTAGCATTTATAGAAGTTGAGCATGGGCAGCAGGGTGGTGTCGCCCGCAGCCTGGCAGAAGCGTTCGATAAAATAGGAGGAAAGTTCGGGCAGGCCATGGAAGTCGAGGTCCATGGCCAGGAAGGCCACGTCGCTGGCCACGTCGCAATACCGGAACCGCTGGTTGAACTCGATGCAGTCGTAGATGTAGATCTCGTCTGCCAGGCAGATGTTGGCGGAGTAAAGGTCGCCGTGGCAATCGCGAACCCTGCCTGCTGCGATGCGATCGGCAAAGAGTTCCTCCTTGGCGAGAAAATCGCGGGCGTAGCCGCTGATCGCCTCGAACTGCTCCCGGCTCAGGGCTGCGCAACCGATGAAGCCTTGGGTCTGCTCAAAATTTTCCAGCACATTGACGCTCACCGCCTGGGCGGTGCCGAATTGTTCAATGGCAGGCCCGTTCTCGGCCTTGGCGTAAAAGGGCACCAGGATCCCGATGATCCGGTCGAGGATATCCCTGGTGAGCCCGCCCTGGGCGATGACCTTGGCCATCATCCGCTCTTCCGGCATCCGCGCCATCTTCACCGCGTATTCCACCGGAGCTCCTGCGCCGTCCAGGGAAAAGGCGCCATCCTGCCCGGTGATCGCCACCAGGCCGAGGTAGAGGGAGGGGCACAGCCGCCGGTTTAAAAGCAGCTCCTCCTCGCAGAAGTGTTTGCGTTTTTCCAGGGTGGTGAAGTTGAGGAAGCCGAAGTCCACGGGCTTCTTGATCTTGTAGACAAAGTCGCCTGCCAGCAGCACATAGGAGATATGGGTCTGGACCAGGGTTATTTCCGGCGCGGGATGGGGGTATGCTTCAGGCTGAAGGAGAGCCTGGATGAAGGGCGGCAAGGTGGAATCAGCCATGGAAGCCTCCGGGGCAGGGATGTGGAAATTCGGTATACATAGTCAGCACAATAAAGGTGCTGATCATAACAGAATCATTTCTTTCCGTAAACCATGGAACAATCGGTCTGCCCGGGCGATTTTTTTGAAAATGGGTTCATCGTTTTGCCGGGGGATGCCGAGAAGATAAGTGAAAGCATCCTGCAACCATCGGACAGAGGAACGGAAAAATGACCCAGGCGAATCGAGAGATTCTCATCGTGGACGATACGGCGGTACTCCGCAATATCATGAAAGTGCAGCTGCAACGGATGGGGTTTGCCCATATTCATGAAGCCCCGGACGGCTGCGAGGCCTTGAAGATTCTGCACGCCAAGAGGATCGATCTGGTTATCTCCGACTGGAACATGCCGGTGATGAACGGGGTTGAACTGTTGCGGGAAATCCGCGCCAGCGAGATGTTGAAAGACATTCCCTTTATTATGGTGACGGCGGAAGCCACTACGGCCAGGATCAGCATGGCCATGCAGCTCAAGGTGGATGAGTTGATTCTCAAGCCCTTCACCCTGGAGATTCTCGAACGGAAAATCATCCGGGTCATTCAGTAAAACTACTCCCGCGGCAACAATTTGGGCGGGATCTGGTCCAGATTCCGCAAGCTTGTCAAAAGCGTATCCACATCAAAACCGGTGCAACCCTGCCGGTTTTTTTCTAGCGCGGCCACTGCCCGGCCGGCCATTTTGGCCCCGGCCTCCAAGTACCCGTACTCCCCCTTGATGTAAAAGCCCGCCGCCCGGATCATGGCCTGGAGAATCTCTTTTTCCGTGCCGCGCGCCCCATGCCAGGCCTCCTCCAGAATTTCGTGGACCTCGAAAAAAAGGTTCAGATCCCAAAGAACCAGCGCTTTGGACAGGGCATCTCCAGCGCCGGAGCGGGCGATCATCTCAAGGGCCTTGGCGTAGCCTGCCAGCCGCGTCTCGATATAGGCGACATAGTGGGGCGCCAACCCTTGTTGCAGATAGCGTGCGGCAATACCCCGGACCGGGGCAAGGTCGTTTTGGGCCAGCGCCCGCGGCAGGGCTGCGGAAAGCTGATTCCGGATATCGCGACTCAGGCGATCTTCAAACGGTTCGAAACGAGGGGGATGCATGGGGGCGATTATTTATAGAGGTCCGGGTAGAGTTTTTTCAGGCAGTCAGGGCAGATGCTGTGGGTGAAATCGGCCGAGGTCTTGGCGGAGATGAATTTCTCAACGGTACTCCACGAAGCCGGGTCATAGGGGTCGCCATCGTTGCTGCGGATTTTTTTGCAGGAAGCGCAGATGGGCAGAAGGCCGTGCAGGGTATTTTTTATCTCAAGAAGCATCCTGGTCTGGATATGCAGGCCAAGAAGGACGAAGAGGGAGCCAAGCAGAAAGACGACGCCGACGAGGAGCTCTCCGACAAAGGCAACGCGAAGGAAAAAGACCCCGGCCACCACGCAGTACCCCAGGAGAAAAAAGAACATCATCCCGCGATGCAAGCGCAGGAAACGGATGATTTCCGCTTTGCTGCGTTCGGGGATGAAAGGGGTGAGGATGTGCAGCTCCCTGGCCTTGACAAGGCTGAAGAGCATGACAACCGCTCCGGTTAGGATCATGGCGATGCTCAGGAGATGCTGCATTGTGGGTGGGTGTGCTCCTTGTGCAGGTTAATGTTTGCCTTAAGTATAGGCATTTTTTGTTCAGGAGGCCATTTTTTTTCTGAAGAGGCCGTTGACCTCACAGGTTTCGGGAGCAGGGTCCAGGGTAAGGGTGATGAGGCTGTTCGGGTTTGTTTGGCTGTGCTGCGCCCCGTCTTGGGTGGTGAGGGCAAGCACGGTGTGCTCTGTATTGTTGAGGCCGCGCCCCAGGTATTCCAACCGGTCGCCCACCACGATGGGGTTGCGGGTCTCAATAACCGGCTGGGGTCCTGCCTGGCGGACTATGCCCACCGGGGCATAGTCGTAGCTGATCATGGGCCCGTCGTAGAGCATGTCACCGGTGGTGGGCGGCTGATCGAAGAAGTTTTCCGTGTAGCCCCGCGAGCCGATCTTGAGCAGCTCCTGCCGGAAGGTTTCGGGCAGGAGAGCGTCAAACCCCTCTGTTTTCCAGTAATCCAGGGCTGCCCGGTAGAGGCGGGTTATGGCCCCCACATAATAGACGCTCTTCATCCTCCCCTCGATCTTGAGGCTGTCCGCTCCACCCCGGATCAGATCGGGCAGCCGGTTCAAGAGGCAGAG
Organism: Deltaproteobacteria bacterium; assembly: GCA_021811385.1. GTDB lineage: Bacteria > Desulfobacterota > Desulfobulbia > Desulfobulbales > Desulfurivibrionaceae > Thiovibrio. The sequence goes on from JAJZPC010000082.1 coordinate 4,359, forward strand.
ATCCTTGGCGTTGAAGATATAGGTGCCGCGGCTGTCTTCCTCCACCGGGAAGAACTGGCCCGGTCGTTTTTCCTCTTCCAGCCGGTAGTGGTAGCGGCAAGGGTGGGCGCAGTTGCCCTGGTTGGCGTCGCGGCCGGTGAGATAGAGGCTGAGCAGGCAGCGGCCCGAGTAGGAGATGCACAACGCCCCGTGCACGAAGATCTCCAGCTCCGCCCCGGTGGCCTGCCGGATTTGGGTGATCTCGGCCAGGGAAAGCTCCCGGGCCAGATTGAGCCGTTTGACCCCCTGGCCCACCCAGAAACGGACGCTTTCGAGGTTGGTGACATTGGCCTGGGTGCTGAGATGGATGGGGAGTTCCGGCGTCACCCGTTGGGCAACGGCGAGGATGCCCGGGTCGGAGATGATCAACCCGTCCACCTTCGCCTCGCGCAGAGCGGTCAGATACTCGGGCAGGTCGGCAAGATCGTCATTGTGGGCAAAGATGTTGAGGGTGGTGTATACTTGCACACCGCGCTCGTGGGCATAGGCCGCGGCCCGCCCGATTTCCTCGTCGCTGAAATTGGTGGCATGGGCTCGGAGGCTGAATTTCTTGCCGCCGAGATAGACTGCATCCGCGCCATAGTGGATGGCGGCCTGCATTTTTTCAAAATTGCCTGCTGGGGCAAGAAGTTCCGGGAGTTTCATCGACAAGCCTTTTCGTGCTGGGGATTCGGATGGCAGAGCGTTTCGAGACGACTATACACCAAAAAAAGATTGTTGTCGCCATGAGCGGCGGCGTTGATTCCTCGGTGACTGCGGCCCTGTTGCAACAGCAGGGCGCGCGGGTGCAGGGAGTTTTCATGGCCCTGGCCCAGCCCGATTTGGCGGAGCAGCTGGACCGGGTCCGGGCGGTGGCCGATTTCTTGCGGATTCCCCTGACCGTGGTGGATCTGGCCGAACCCTTCCGGCAAGAGGTGGTGGAGTATTTCTGCGCCAGCTATTTTGCCGGAAAAACCCCCAACCCCTGCGTGGTCTGCAACCGCACCATCAAATTCGGCCTCCTGCTCGACCAGGCGCGGGAGGGTCTCGGGGCGGAGTTTCTGGCCACCGGCCACTATGCCCGGATCAGCGGGGACGCAACCACCGGTTATCGGTTGCTGCAAGGCGTTGATCCTAAAAAGGATCAATCCTATTTCCTCGGGATGCTCAGCCAGGCGCAGCTGAGCCGTCTCCGCTTTCCCTTGGGCGCCTTGCAAAAGGAGAAGGTCTACGAGCTGGCCGCCGAGTTTGGCCTGACTTTTCGGCACACCCCGGAGAGCCAGGATATCTGTTTTCTGAAACACCAGTCGGTGGCGGAGTTTCTGGCCGGCCATTCTCCGGGGCAAGGGCGGCCTGGGGCGATGCTGACCGTGCAGGGCAAGGAACTGGGGCGACACGCGGGCATCCATCACTATACCGTCGGCCAGCGCAGGGGGTTGGGTTTGCCGGATGCCACCCCCTGGTATGTGGTGGGGCTTGACCCGGCGCGGGACGCAGTGGTGGTGGGCAAGGACGCGGATCTCTGGCAGCGGGAGGTGGTGTTGCCGGTTGTGCATTGGCTGAGCGGCCGGCCTCCGGTTTTGCCCCACGCATGCATGGTGAAAATCCGTTCCCGGCATCCAGCCTGCCGGGCGGAGCTTATCCGGCACGATGCCGGGGTGCGGGTAACCTTTGCCGAGCCGCAGCGCGCCGTCACCCCCGGCCAGTTCGCGGTCTTTTATGATGGCGAGGCGGTTCTCGGCTGCGGCGAGATTGCCAAATGAATGGGGTGCAATTTGTGTTTGGCAGCCGAGGCGGAAAAACGATACACTGATCGAAATCCCGCGTTTGCCAAGCCCTTGTTCCGCATGGCCGACACACAATCAAATCACCTCACCCGGAAAAATCGAGGCGCCTCATGAATCCGTTCATCTCCAAGACCAAGATTGTCGCCACCCTGGGCCCGGCCTCCTTTTCCGCGACCGTGCAACGCCGTCTGATGGCCGCCGGGGTCGATGGCTTTCGGTTGAATCTCTCCCACGGAGATCTTGAGGAACATGCCGGGGTGATCGCCAATCTGCGGAAGATCAGCGGGGAAATGGGGAGGCCGGTGGCCATCATTGTGGATCTGCCCGGGCCGAAGATGCGGTTGGGCACGGTGCCCAAGCCGATTACCGTGCGGCGGGGCGCCAAGGTCCGCTTCTGGCCTGCCGGCCATCCCCGGCCCGGCGGGGGGATTTTTCTGCCCCATGAAATTTCCGGGCTGGCCCAAGGGGTGCGGCCGGGCTCCATCATCTTTGTCGGCGACGGCATGCTGCAGTTCAAGGTCAAATCCATCGAGGGCGAGATCATCGAAACCGAGGCCCTGGTGACCGGGGTGGTCCGTTCCAACAAGGGGGTCAACATCCCCGGCTATGATGCGCCGTCCGGGATAATCACCGAGGAGGACAAGCGGGGCATCGCCTTTGCCGTCAAGCACAAGGCCGAGGTGATCTGCATCTCCTTTGTCGGCGGGCCTGAGGATATGCTGGCTGCCCGCGCTCTGTTGCCGCAAACCGGGAAGTACCATCCCTGTCTGCTGGCCAAGATCGAGCGGCGGCAGGCGGTGGCCCATCTGGACGGGATTCTGGAGAAGGCCGACGCGGTGATGGTGGCCCGAGGTGATCTCGGCATCGAATTGCCCATCGAGGAGATCCCCGGTCTCCAGAAGGATATCATCCATCGGGCCAACATGGCGGCAAAGCCGGTGATCGTTGCCACCCAGATGCTGCTCTCCATGGTGGACAACGCCCGGCCCACCAGGGCCGAGGTCACCGACGTGGCCAACGCCATCCTCGACGGCGCCGACGCGATCATGTTTTCCGAGGAGACCGCCATCGGCCATGATCCGGCGGCGGTGGTGCGCATTGCCAAAAAGATCGCCCGCCAGACCGAACGGCGGTTGGTCAAGAGCGGCGCCATCGCCTTGGAGGTCCGGGCGGCGATCCGTTCCGAGGACAGCATCGACGATCTGGTCAGCAGTGCGGCCTGCGATGTCATGGAGAACCGGACGGTGGATCTGGCCGTGACCCCGACGGCCACAGGCACCACGGCCCGGCGCATCGCCCGGCTGCGGCCGCGGCCCTGGATTGTGGCGATCACCGACAATCCAACGGCCCGCAATATCCTCGCCCTGTCCGCCGGGGTGTTTCCCCTGGGGGTGCCCTCCGTGGATTTGTCGGACCTCGAATTGGCCGATTTGCTCAAAGACGCCGGTCTGCTTCGACCGGGGACGCGGCGGCTGGTGATTACCGCCGGAACCCAGACCGGGGTGGCGGGCACCACCAACAGCCTGAAGATCATCGACGTTTCGTAACCGCTCAGCAGCACTGCATCTGCTTCGCAGTCTCGCTGTGCTCGCTTAGCTGTCATCGGCCTGCTCATGTGCAACAGCACACTTCGCAGGCCTCTTGGTCGGCACTGCCGGGCGGTTACAATACCGGGGATGTTGACGGATGTTTTTGGGAATCAGTTTTGTTGCAAATCCGTAGCAAAGAATGTATGGCACAGGCATGAACATCACGGGACAGAGCAAGAAAAAAATCGCCGTCACCACCCTCGGCTGCAAGGTCAACCAGTTCGAATCGGCCGCCTTCCTTTCGGAGCTTGCGCAGCGGGAGGTGGAGCTGGTTCCCTTTTCCCACCCGGCCGAGGTCTACATCATCAATACCTGCGCGGTCACGGCCAGGGCTGGGGCGCAGTCCCGTCAGCTGATCCGCCGGGCCTTGCGCACCAATCCCGGGGCCCGGTTGATCGTGACCGGCTGTTATGCGCAGATCGCCGCCCAGGAGATCCTCGAGATCGCCGACAGCCCCATCTGCATTGTGGGCAACGGCTGCAAGCACCGTTTGGTGGAGGTGGCCCTGGCCGACCGCCACTGCGATTTGGAAATGCATCTGGGCAATATTGCCGCGCAAAAGGAGATCTGCCCCCTTGTCGCCACCGGTTTCGGGGAACGGACCAGGGCCTATCTCAAGGTGCAGGACGGCTGCAACAGCTTTTGTTCCTACTGCATCGTGCCCTATACCCGGGGGCGCAGCCGGAGCCTTGGGCCGGACAAGGTTGTGGCCCAAGCCGAGATCTTTGCCGGTCACGGCTACAAGGAACAGGTGCTCACCGGCATCCACCTGGGTCATTATGGCCAGGATCTTACCCCCCAAACCAATCTGCGCGAGTTGCTGGCCCTGCTTTTGGCCCGGAATCTGCCGGTGCGCTACCGCTTGAGCTCGCTTGAGCCCACCGAGATCACGGACGAACTCCTGAGCCTCATGGCTGGGTCGCCTGCAATCATGCCCTATCTGCATATCCCCTTGCAGAGTGGGGATGACCAAATATTAAAAAAGATGAACCGCCGTTATCCCGCCGCCACCTTCGCCTCGGTGGTGGAAAAAAGTGTGGCGCATTTGCCTGATGTGGCCATCGGCGTGGATGTGCTGGTCGGTTTTCCCGGCGAGGACGAGGCGGCCTTTGGCAACACCTACCGCCTGCTCGAATCGTTGCCGGTGAGCTATCTCCATGTCTTCCCCTACTCGAAAAGGCCGGGAACCCCGGCCGCCACCATGGCCGATCAGGTTTCCAAACCGGCCAAGGAGGAAAGGGTTGCGCTCTTGCGGGATTTGGATCATAAAAAACGGACCGCCTTTTATCGCAAGCATCTGGGCAGCGTCCGGCAGGTTCTGGTGGAAGGCCGCAAACAGGGGTGTTTGCTGAAGGGCTATACCGAAAATTATATCCCGGTCTCCTTTGCGGGCGATTCCGCCATGGTGAAACAGCTGGTTACGGTGCGGTTGGAAGAGCTCACCGAGGATGGGGTTTTGGGGCGGATTGTCTGATTGATGATTCGCCACGAAACCCACGAAAGGCACGAAAGAAGGAAAAAAAGTGATTGATTGGGCCTCTGGGGCGGATGTAAGAAGAAAACAGCCAACGATTTTTGTGGTTTTCGCGGGTTTCGTGGCGAAAATTTTTTCTTTTTTTACGAGACCATCATGCTTGGAGAAATAATTGCCATCGGCGATGAGCTGACCTCCGGGAGTGTGCTGAACACCACCAGCTATTTCGCGGCAAGCCATCTTTTTGCCGCGGGCCACGAGATCCTGGCCATGACCACCATCGGAGACGAACCCGGGCTCATCGGCCGCACCCTGCAACGGGCGTTGCAGCGGGCGGATTTTGTTGTTGTCACCGGGGGGTTGGGCCCGACCACCGATGACCTGACCAATGCCGCCGTTTCCTCGGCCCTTTCCCGTCCCGCCATCTTGTATCCGGAAATACTCAAAAAGATCCAGGCTCACGGCAAGGATCTGCCCGCCGGCCAGCGGGTCTCCCTGGAAAAACTGGCCTGGTTGCCCACGGGCGCCCACGCGCTGCACACTGAAGCAAAGACGGCCGGGTATTTTCTGGTTCAGGACGGCAAACCCATCTTTTTTCTGCCGGGGGTGCCGCACGAGATGGAGGATCTCCTGCTGGAAACGGTGATCACCCGGCTCGCCGTCTGGGAGGGCGAGGAGGTCCGCCAGGTGCGCCAGAAGGTGTACAAGGTGGTGGGCTTGGCCGAGTCCGAGATCAACCGGCGGCTTGCCCATCTGGAGGGCCGCGACCCACGGGTGCGGATCGGCTATTATCCCGTGTTTCCCGAGGTGCATGTCAGCCTCACCGTTACCGGCGCGACAAGCAACGAGGCCGAGACGGCGATGCAAAAATACGATGGGAAGATGACGGAGTCTCTTGGCGACTGCTGTTACGGCTCCGGGGGCGACACCCTGGAGTCCGTGGTGGGGAGGTTGCTTGGAGACCGCGGTCAGACCGTGGCCGTGGCGGAATCCTGCACCGGCGGCCTCATCGGCCATATGTTGACCAAGGTTGGAGGAAGTTCCGGTTATTTCCTCGGAGGGGTGGTCGCTTACAGCGATGCCTTGAAGGAGCGGCTGCTCGGGGTCAACCGGGAGATCCTTCTGCGGTCCGGCGCGGTCAGCGCGGACTGTGCCCGAGCCATGGCCGAGGGGATGCGGCGGGTGACCCCCGTTGACCATGCCCTGGCCGTAACGGGCATTGCCGGTCCCAGCGGCGGCAGTGAAGACAAACCGGTGGGCACGGTCTATTTCGGTCTGGCCAGTCCGGAAAAAACCCAGACCTTTCATTTCCGTTTTTCCGGAGACCGCACCCAGGTGCAGGCCCAGGCCGGCCGGACGGCGCTTGATCTTTTGCGCCGCCACCTGCTTGGGCTGAATAGCTTGGTCTTGATAATGGATGCAGGACAGAGTAAAAAGAACCGACTATAAATTTCTTAGGGTTAACGCAAAGGCGCAGAGACGCAAAGTTACAGGAAGAATCGGTTCG
>JAJZPC010000083.1 GCA_021811385.1 Deltaproteobacteria bacterium
TGGATCGCACGCAGGGCATCGAAAAACGAGTTTTTCAACACCCTTGCTAGATAAGGCGCCCCGGCGTGATGGCGCCGGGGCGCAACCATTCACTACCGTTTGCTTCCTCACTCTCCCGGCTGGTCCAGCACCTGCCGCAACACCCTGGCCAGTTCATCGCGCAGCACCGGTTTCATCAGCAGCCGGCGGATACCCAGGGCCCAGGCCTTTTCCTCGTTGATGATCTCGCTGAAGCCGGTGCAGAGAATGATCGGCAGTCCGGGCCTGATGGCCAGCAGCTGCTGGGCCAGCTCGGCCCCATTGAGGTGCGGCATGGTCATGTCGGTGATCACCAGGTCAAAGCTCGCCGGTTGTGCTTCAAACTGTTTCAGGGCCTGGCGTGAGTCGATGCAGGTGCTCACCCGATAGCCGAGTCCCTCCAGGGTTTTCTGCATCAGCTCGGCAATCACTTTTTCGTCATCCACTACCAGGATATGCTCATGTCCTGTGGGCAGGGGGGTACCCGCCGGCGTTGCCTCGGTCTCCCCTTTCTTCTCCGGGCACTTGGGGAGGTAGACATGGAAGGTGCTTCCCTTGCCAGGTTCGCTGTAGACCGTGATATGGCCGCCAAGGGAGGTGACGATGCCGTGCACCACCGAGAGCCCCAAACCGGTTCCCTCCCCTTTGGCCTTGGTGGTGAAGTAGGGTTCAAAGATTCTTTCCAGCAGGTGATGCGGCATGCCGCAGCCGGTGTCGCTTACCTCCAGGCGCAGATAGGCGCCTGGTTTGAGGTGCAGCTCGGTGACATAGTCATCGGCGCTGATTGCAACCTCCGTAAGGGAAACGGCAAGGGTGCCACCAGTTTCCCGCATGGCATGGTAGGCATTGGTGCAAAGATTCATCAACACTTGGTGGATCATGGTCGGGTCGGCCAGCACCATGGCCTCGGTGGTGATTTCCTGTTTGATCTGGATGGAGGAGGGCAGGGAGGAGCGCAGCAGCTTGAGCGCCTCTTTGATCACGAGTTGGAGCTTAAGTGGGCTGCGCTCTTGGTCGGCCTGGCGGCTGAAGGTGAGGATCTGTTTGACCAGATCCCGCGCCCGTCTGCCAGCCTTGAGGATCTCCCGGGACAGTTCGGCAAGGGAGCTGTCGGCCGGGAGGCTTTCGCTGATGATCTCCGAATACCCCAGCACCGGGGTGAGGATGTTGTTGAAATCATGGGCGATACCGCCGGCCAGGGTGCCGATGGCCTCCATCTTTTGGGCTTGGCGCAACTGCTGCTCCAGCGCCTTCAGCTCCGTGATATCCCTGGCGATATAGATGATGCTCAGCAGCTCGTTGCTCGGGCCGCAAACCGGGGAGGCGGAAACCGAGAAGGTCCGGCCCAATCCTTCATGCACGATTTCCGCGGTGTGGGTTGTCGTATCCTGGGCCGTGAGCACGGCCGGGCAGCCGTCACAGGGCTGGGTTCCACCATGGAAGACTTCGTAGCATAATTTTCCCGTCAATTCTTCGGTCGAAAGGCCTGCTACCTCGCAGGCCTTGTGGTTGGCGCGGAGGATACGGTGGTTGGCATCCATAATGGTGGCGATGTCGCCGATGGCGGCAAAGGTCCGCTCCCACTCTTCCTTGGCTTTACGAATCTCCTCTCCTGCCTGCTTGCGCAGGCTGATATCGGTGGCGATCTCCATCCGCACCAGCTTGCTATCATGCCAGCGGATCGCCTGGTCCCGGCAATCAAACCACTGCTGGGTCACGGTATTCTGGAACTCCCAGGCATATACCCCGGTGGGGGCGCCGTCGGCGGATAACAGCCTGCCGTTGGTGCAGAAGGCGCAGGGGCCGTCCTGCCCTGCCTGAAGGACCTGCCAGCATTTCCTGCCCGCACAGTCCCCAAAGATGTTGCGGCCGTATTTATTTATAAACAATAATTCGTAGGTCTCCATATCCGCCACATACACAAGGGCATCCAGGCTGTCGAGGATGATCCGCAACCGTTCCTCGCTCCGCGCCATCCGTACTTCTGCCTCCTTGCGCTCGGTGATATCGGTAACGGTGCCCACATGGCCGACCAGTTGGTCCTTGCTGTTTAGCTCCGCCTTGGCCTGTCCTAAAACCCAGGTGATCGTGCCGTCAGGCTTTTGGAATCGGTACTCGTCACTGAATTTTTGCTGCTCGCGGGTTGCCTGCGCCCACTTCCGGTCAACCCGTTCCCGATCTTCCGGATGGAGTGTTTGTCTCCACCCGTCCCCCAAGGACTCCGTCAGGGAGAGGCCGGTAATCTCCGACCAGCGGTCGTTTACATAGAGGCAGCGGTCAAGGGCATCGGTACGGAAGATGCCCACCGGCGCCAGTTCGGCCAGGGATGTATATTGTTCTCTCAGTTGATTGGTCTCGGCGTTGGCCTGGTGTAACCGCAAGAAAGGCTCTCGGATACTGACCACGAAAACCGCCCGGTAGATCAAGGCAAAGGCCACGATTTTGTATAGATGGCCCAAGAGGTTGAAGATATCGCTGACATCGGTATAGAGCGTGAAGGTGAGTTCGCTGAGGATGGTGACCATGGCGGCGCCGGAAAGGTAATCAGCCTGCAGGGCTTTATGGTCACGCCATGCCTGCACCAGAAATAGCCCCGCCGGGATAAGCAGCAGGCCCATAACCCCGTACTCCATGCCGATCTTGAACGGCGTCAGCCCCTGGCCCTCGATGAAGGTGCGCGGCCACACCTGCGGCTGATAGAGCGTTAGCCAGAAAATAAGTGCGACAACAGAGAGATTGCCTGCCAGCAGCCAGTAGCGGCGGTGTGGGCGGCGTAGCGGGGTCCAGGGAAGAAAGACGATGGCAACCATGGTCAGGGCAAAGAGCAAGCGGGCGGAGAGCCAGAAGTTCAGTCCCTTTTCTGGGCTGGCCGGGGTGACAAAGTCCGGCATGCCGTTGAAGGAAAGGGTGTGGCCGAAGTCGAGGAGGCCAACGGCGAGCAGGCCGCAGGCCAGGACGATGAGGGGTGCTGGCCGTTCGGTTGCGTAGGCGTTCCAGGTAACGGCGAAAATCAGCCCGGCGACAATGATGGAAAAGGTCTCCGCGGTGATATGTACCCACAGCGCCATGACCTGCGTGCCCTGCAGCATCGCAAGGGGGGGCAGCTTCCAGACCAGGATAAATATCCCGGTCAGGACCAGCAGCAGGGGGCCAACCCGTCTGAAGGGAGGGCTGATGGCGGAATCGAGCATGGGCGTCACCAGATTGGTGGTATGGACCGTTGCTCCGTGGGAGTCCCAGCGAAAATGAAGCGTGGAGAACGAGGGACAATGGCTCTGGACTCTCCCTAAGTTTCCAACAAAAGGCTTCGTGCTGTCCAGTTAAAAATATGTGGGCCGGCCAAAGCGCTGGCGCCGATGGCTGCAAACCAGCGCAGGAGGGGATGGGTGCGAATCTCAGGGCGCCGACTGCACCAGATACACATCAAAGCGGCTGTTTTTGCCGCTGATGGCAAAGTTGGGAGCAGGGCCGGTCAGGGCAGGGGCCAGGCGCGGCCGCTTCACCACCACCCGGCGGCTGGCCACGGATAGGGCTGCGTGCAACAGGCCATCGCTGTCCTCGTCATCGCCGACCAGCAGACGGATAAGTCGCATCTCTTTTTTGACCAGGGCGCTCTTGCCGCGGTGCGGGTACATGGGGTCGATGTACGCCACCTCGGGGTGCTCGCCCTGCCAGGTGCGGAGGATCTCCATGCTGTTGCCCGTAATGAGGCTGAGCCTGGCCATGATCCCGGCCAGCGTTGGTTCCTGCCTCGCCCGTTCGATACCGTCCGCCAGCAGGGCCGCCACCACGGGCGAGCGTTCCACCATCCGGACCGTGCAGCCCAGGCTGGCCAGGATGAAGCTGTCCCTCCCCAGGCCGGCGGTGAGATCGAGCACCACAAGGCTCGCCCCGCCCTTGAGTCCCACCGCCCTGGCAATCCCCTCCTTGCGGCTGGTGGTTTGCCTGCGGCGGTACTCGATGGCGCCGCCGAGGAAATCAACACACAGCGGCCCTTCGGCGCCCTTGGTGGTCTGGCGCAGCTCCAGGCGCTCCGGGGCCAGGGTCAGCAGCAGGGCAGGGAGGGGATCTTCCGGAGTGTAGAGCGGCAACCCCAGTTGCGCGGCCAGGGTGCGGGCTTTGTCGGCCAACGCCGGATCGGTCTGGCTGACGGCGATGGGGTTTTTCTGGCTGCGGCTGGTCATGGCGGGTGCGGATCATCTCCAGGTTGCGGGCGGAAAGCCGGGCGCGACTTTTTCCCGGTGCATCATTTCCTGTACATGGTATATTCAGGAGGTTTTTTCGCAGGCCCTGTGGCCAAACAGCCCCACTTAACAGCAGAGAAGATAATGGATACCCAGCATAAAGCACAAGCCAAAGTTGTGGCCATCATCCCGGCCCGTTACCATTCCAACCGCTTCGAGGGCAAGCCTCTGGCCAAGATCGCGGGCAAGCCCATGATCCAGCATGTGTACGAACGGGCCAAGGGTGTGGCCCTGCTTTCCCGGGTGGCGGTGGCCACCGACGACGAGCGGATCGCCGAATGCGTGCGCTCCTTTGGCGGCGAGGTGGTAATGACCCGCTCCGACCATGTCTCCGGCACCGACCGGCTGGCCGAGGCGGCCTCCATCATGGGGATCGGTGAGCAGGACGTGGTGGTGAACATCCAGGGCGACCAGCCGCTCTTCGAGGCGGAGGTGGTTTCCCAGGTGGCCACTCCGTTGCTGGAAGACCCGGCCCTGCCCATGTCCACCCTGATCTACAAGATCGTGCGCCAGGAGGAGATCACCGACCCCAACCACGTCAAGACCGTGTTCGACCGGCACAACAACGCCCTCTATTTTTCCCGCGCCTCCATCCCTTTTCAGCGCAACCCCGAGGAGCCGGAAACACCCACCTACTACAAGCATCTGGGTTTTTATGCCTACCGCAAGGGGTTCCTGCTCACCTTTGTCGGCTTGCCCGAGGGCGAATGGGAGCGGTTCGAGAAGCTGGAGCAGCTGCGGGCCCTGGAGTTCGGCTACCGCATCCGGGTGGTGCTCACACCCCATGATTCCATCGAGGTGGATACGCCCAAGGATCTGGAGCGGGTGGAGGAGTTGATCCGCAAAGACGGTTTGAAATAATCCGATAATTTTCGATAATCATAGCAAGAGGAACAAATCATGAGAAGAAACAAGATCACCATCATCGGCGCGGGCAATGTTGGCGCCACCGCCGCCCACTGGGCCGCCAGCCGCGGCTTGGGCGATATTTTGCTGCTGGACGTGGTGGAAGGGGTGCCCCAGGGCAAGGCGTTGGACCTGCTGCAATCCGGGCCGGTGGACGGCTTCAACAACCGGATCACCGGCTCCAACGACTTCGCCGATCTGGCCGGTTCTGATGTGGTGATCATCACCGCAGGCCTGGCCCGCAAGCCCGGCATGAGCCGCGACGATCTGTTGGCCAAGAACGTGGCCATCGTCAAGTCCTGCGCCGAGCAGGTGGCGAAATATGCCCCCGACTGCGTTCTGATCGTGGTCACCAACCCCATTGACGCCATGGTCTATACGGCCTTCAAGGTCACCGGCTTCCCCAGGGAGCGGGTGATCGGCATGGCAGGGGTGCTTGACTCCGCCCGCTACCGCACCTTTCTGGCCGAGGCCCTGGGTGTGGCGCCGCGTGACGTCAACGCCCTGGTCATGGGCATCCACGGCGACAACATGCTGCCGCTGGTCCGGTTGGCCAACGTGGCAGGGGTGCCGGTCACCGACCTCTTGTCCGCAGAGGAGCTGGCCGCAATCGTCCACCGCACCCAGCACGGCGGAGCCGAGATCGTCAACCATCTCAAGACCGGCAGCGCCTTTTACACCCCCGGCCTGGCCGCAGTGGAGATGGCCGAGGCGGTGCTCACCGACAGCAAGCGGGTTTTGCCCTGCGCGGCGTATGTTGAGGGCGAGTTCGGCTTTTCCGGCTGCTTCCTCGGGGTGCCCGTGGTGCTGGGCGATAAGGGTGTGGAGCGGATCATCCAGTTCAAGCTCACCGCAGAGGAACAGAAGGCCATGGCCGAGTCCGAGGTGGCGGTGCGCAAGCAGATGGCGGCTACCGGGTTATAGGGAAGAGACTTGTTTTTTGCTTCCCCTCCCGCGAGGGGAGGGGGTTTGTCTTGATATGTACCTTCATATCAAATAGTTATATCCTCATCTCTTACGGAGAACCTGTTTGACTGAAACCCTGTCCGCCAACGATCTGATTGGACGCATGGGCGATGCGCGCTTCGGCCTGCTCGATCTGCTGCCCGAGGGCGATCTGGCCGAGAAGCTCATCGGTCTGGCGCTTTCCGGCCCGCCGCCTGCGCCGGCGGGCATGGCCACGGAGCTGGCTTGCCTGACCATGGCCCTGAATACCACGGAAACCAGGGATGTGCGGGTGGTTGTTTTCGGCGGTGGCACCGGGCTTTCCAATCTCATCGGCGGCGACAGCCGCAATCCTCTGTGGCCCGCCGACCCCTTTCAGGGCCTCAAGGAGGTTTTCCCTAACACCCAGGCCGTGGTCTGCGTCACCGACGACGGCGGCTCCACCGGCGAGTTGCTCAAGGAGCTGCCCCTCATCGCCCTGGGCGATATCCGCCATGTCCTGCTCTCTTCCCTCCGGCAGGAGAAGCTGCACGAGCAGTATGGCCTCATGGGCCGGGAGGCGTTGCGGGTAATCGCGGCGTTGCACCAACTCTTCAACCACCGGTTTGAGGCCCCGCCTTCCTCGCCCCATGCCCTGCTGGCTGATGCCGAGGTCAATCTGGCTGGGTTGCCAGAGGGGATGGGGCAAGGGCTGGCCAGCCTGATCGAGGCGATATTCCGCGAGCCGCAGCTGCGGACGCAGCTTTCCCGCCCCCATTGCCTTGGCAATCTCCTGCTCGTTGCCGCCATCTTGGGCGAGAAGGAGGAGCTGGCCGGAATCTCTCGATTGGCCGAACTCATCGGCGCCAATCCCGAGGCGGTCTTGCCCTGCACCACCACCCCAGCCCGGCTCAAGGTGCTGTACGGCAACGGCGTGCTGGTGAGCGGGGAATACAAGTCCGGTCAGGCCCGGCGCGGCTATCCCGTGGACCGGGTCTTCGTGGAGTTTGCCGCCAAGCCCCAGGCCCCGCCCCAGGTGCTCGCCGCCATTGGTGCGGCCGACATCATCCTCTTTGCTCCGGGCAGCCTGTTCACCAGCATCGTGCCGATCTTGCAGGTGCCGGGCATCGCCCAGGCGATCCGTGACAACCGGCAGGCGCTTAAGATGCTCGTTGCCAACCTCTGGGCCCAGGCCGGGGAAACCGATATGGCCCATGGCAACGGCCACACCGACCATCCGCAGCGGTTCCATGTCTCCGATCTGCTTGCCGCCTATCACCGCAATATCCCCGGCGGGGTGGAGGGGCTTTTTGCCCAGATTTTGGTCCTCGGTCTGCGTGATATCCCCGGCTCCATCCTCCAGAGCTACGCCCTGGAAAACAAGGTGCCCATCTATCTCGACCGCGACAAGGTCCGGGCCATGGGCTTTGCCCCCATCGAGGCCCGGCTCTATGCCCAGGCCGATATCGAGCAGCGTGGGGTGATTCAGCATGATCCCGCTTCCTTGGCCGTGGCGGTGCGGGTGATGTGGGCGATCCGCGAGTCCCTCGGCGAGGCTGTGGGATGCCAGCTTGCCGGGACGGGCGGTGGAACGGAGGTGTTGCTCGATCCTCTGGGGCAGACGGCCAGCCAGCGTTTCGGTGCGATCCGCGAACGGCTGCGCACCCTGGCTATTGGAGAAGAGCTGCACCCTGCGCTGGCCGAGATCTTCTGGCGGCATGGGGATATCCCCCTCGGCCATCTGGATGGAGTCGCCGGGGTTGTTCTGCTGGACCGTGAGGAATGGGGGCGGGCCCAGGAATGGGATACTATTTTTTCATTCTACGATCCTGCCGACCGGCTGATCAAGATCCGCAAGGATATCTTCTCCAAGCAGGAGCAGTTCGAGGTGGGGTTCCTGATCGCCTTGGGTCAATCCCTCCTGGGTAATTACGCCGAGGAAAAACGCAGGCTGCCCGTGGAGCGCGACGGCGAATCCCTGGGTTATGAGTTCCGTTTGGTTCTGCGGCCGGAAGAGGAGCTGCGCTGCTTCTTCAACCCAACGGAGCTTGCCCGGTTTCTGGGGCTGGTTCGGATGCGGCAGGCCGTCAATAACCCGCGCCTCTACACCCGGCTGGTGAACGGCGAGGAAGGCTTTACCCCGCCAGGGTTGCTCTTTGGCCTCACCTATGCCTGGTATCTGGACAACCGCCACGTTTGCCATGTGGAATACAAGATGTCCATCAACCGCATGATGTCCTGCGGCTTGATCCCGGAACAGCAGCGGGTGGCAGGGCGCAGGCAGGCGATGATTGATTTCTTCCGCACCGTGGTGTTTCGCTACACTGCCGCGCAGTTGCAGCCCTCAACCGATCAGGGGTTGGGCTGAATCAGAGGCTGGGGCCAAGGGATCGATGAGCCGGATGCCGGGATTGCTCCACAGGCCGGGCCAGTTTAGCTCCGCCACCGGCCATCCCGGCGCGAGCCAGCCAAGGGAGAGGTGGAGATGATCCGGCGGGGCCGATGGTCCCCGCGCTGTGCCGGATGCCACCTCGACCAGGGGTTCTTTGGCAGAGACCCGCGCTCCGCACTCCACCAGGGGGTGAACATGGCCGTACAGGGAGAGAAGTCTCCACCCCTGCCCATCCATTACCGGATGGAGCACCGCCACGGTGCTGCCCAAAAAATCCTCGAACACCGCAATCACCTCCCCATCCCAGAGCGGCGGGACCAGTCCCTGCTTCGGCAGCTCTTGCCGCTGGCCAGAACTGTCCGCAAGATACAGCAGGTCAATCCCTTCGTGCGGGTTTTGGCGGAGGGTATCCTTCCACCACGCCTGTGTATCCTTAAAGCGCATGCCGGGCAGAAAGAGCCAGCCGGTGCCTTCATCGGCAAGGTGGTTCAGGTTGAGAAAGGTGCGGAAAAATGAGGAGGCTGGGATCATGATTATTGGGTCATGTGAGGAAGAAGGTGAGGTGGTTTGGACAGGGTTTTATCCGGGTCAGATCAAAGGGCATCATAGCACAGTAAAATATTTTCTTTCAATATCTGCCCCAATGTTCTTTCCGAGATAATATTCTTGAGTTGCTCCATGTTGTCAGGTAGATCTATTATATAATCCGATAATTTTAGCCGGATTATATAGCTATCTAAGGAAAAAATATGCGTAAAGCCAGCCTGTTTGGATTCATTTATGGGGTAGGAGTCAGTGGGCAAATTTTAACTCGAGCTAGCTCGACAATGATATTGTTAGTCAACATGAAGGAGATGCCATGCGATTTGTACTGTTAATGCTTGCTGTGGTTCTGTTTGCGGGTTGTACCATAAAGACACCAATGATGGCGTCGGTCACTGGAGACGGGAAATACTGGGTTCTTGCGAGACCAATGGTATATGAACAACCTAAGACGAAGCAGACTTTCACTGTCCAGCGGGGCTTCGTGACCGATCTCGCGAGCGTGCCAAGGCTCTTCTGGTCGGCGGTCCCACCTTGCGGCAAGTACACGCCTGCCGCAGTCGTGCATGACTATCTTTATTGGTATCAACCGGCGAATTGTGATCGTGAATGCGCCGACACTCTCTTGCTAGTAGCAATGGAAGAATCTGGCGTTGGCGAGCTTGAGCGCAACGCGATTTATGCTGGAGTTAGGGCCGGAGGCAAAGACGCCTGGGACAAGAATAAGGCTGCAAGGGCAGCGGGCAACATCCGTCGTGTGCCAGAGAAATTCATGGATTTCGGGCCATATGACACATGGGGGCAGATTGAGGCACGCATTCGAGCAGATGTGAAGGAGAGCGAACGTTAGGTGTCGCCTGGCCCTTCCATCAAGCCGACCGGCCCCAGCGGGGCGGTGGCTCATGGTAAACGTTAAGTAGCTAGGGGAGTTATATGGCAGACGGAAATTCAATCATTAATCTCGGTGAGTTGGCAAATCCAGCAACTGTTTTGATAGAAAAGGTTTCAAATGCAGTTGGAGTTCTGTATGAGCCAAGAAGAATTAGAAAAAAGGCAGAAGCCGAAGCAGAGGCGGAAAAGATAAGGGCCCTTGCTGGGATTGAATTAACCGAAATACAGCAGCGAGGAATAGAAAGACTTGTCCGCCAAGAGGCCAGAAAGCAAGAAAATATCGAAAACATCACAGCTCAAGCAGCTAAAGAACTACCTCCAAATGCCAAAACAGAGGATCTAGAAGAGGACTGGGTAGCGCATTTTTTCGATAGATGCGAAAAAGTCTCAGATAAAGAGATGCAATCGCTTTGGTCTAGTTTGTTGGCTGGTGAGGCAACTAACCCAGGAACATACTCCAAGCGAACAGTTGATTTTGTCGCTTCAATGGATAAAAAGGATGCTGAGCTTTTCACAAAGTTTTGCCAGTTTACGTGGGTAATTGGTGAGCCATCCCCACTGATCTTTGATGCTAACGACGAAATATATACTAAGAGCTTATCTATAAATAATTTTCTTGCCAATTTGCCGTGAATCCTTGATAATCCGTCAAAGATAACCAAGACGACGGAGGCATGGCATGGCACGCATTAAAACATGGGAGATTTCTGACGAG
>JAJZPC010000008.1 GCA_021811385.1 Deltaproteobacteria bacterium
GACGATCGCCTCGGTTTCCTGCATCTACGGCCTGGGCTCCCCGGAGGAGTACCGGAACATGCATCTCTTTCTCAAGGAGGGAGAGGAGTCTCCCCTGGAGGAGATGCGGCGCAGGCTGGTTCACATGCTCTATGAGCGCAACGATCTCTCCTTTCACCGCGGCACCTTCCGGGTGCGGGGTGATGTGTTGGAGATCTTCCCTGCCTACGAAGAGGATCGCGCCGTGCGGGTGGAGTTTTTCGGCGACACCATCGAGGCGGTGAGCATCATCGATCCGCTGCGGGGCAAGGTGCTGGAGCGCTTCTCCGAGCTGACCGTTTTTCCGGGCAGCCATTTCGTCACCTCCAAGGATCGGCTGCAACGGGCCACGGCCACCATCAAGGAGGAGCTGCGGGAGCGGCTTGCCTTTTTTCATGCCCACAACCGGCTGGTCGAGGCCCAGCGTCTTGAGCAGCGCACCATGTTCGACCTGGAGATGCTCCAGGAACTGGGCTACTGTCATGGCATCGAGAATTACAGCCGCCATTTCACCGGCCTGAAGCCCGGGGAGCCGCCGCCCACCCTGCTGGACTATTTTCCCCCTGACTTTGTCCTCTTTGCCGACGAGTCCCATGTGACCATCCCCCAGGTGCGGGGCATGTACCGGGGGGACCGTTCCCGCAAGGAAACCTTGACCGAGTTCGGCTTCCGCCTTCCCTCCGCCCTGGACAACCGGCCCCTGATGTTCGATGAATTCGCGGCCCGCATACCCCAGGCGGTCTATGTCTCGGCGACTCCCGGTGATTTCGAGCTGGAAAAGGCGGCCGGCAGGGTGGTGGAACAGCTGATCCGGCCCACCGGGCTTCTGGATCCGCGGATATTGGTCCGTCCGGCAACCAACCAGGTGGATGATCTGCTGGAAGAGGTCCGGCGGCGGGAGGAGCTCGGGGAGCGGGTGCTGGTCACCACCTTGACCAAGCGGATGGCCGAGGATCTTACCGATTATTACGAAAAGCTCGGGGTGCGGGTGCGCTATCTGCACTCGGACATCAAAACCATGGAACGCATGGAATTGATCCGCGATCTGCGCCTTGGGGAGTATCAGGTGCTGGTCGGCATCAACCTTCTCCGCGAGGGGCTGGATATCCCCGAGGTCTCGCTGGTGGCGGTTCTGGACGCGGACAAGGAGGGATTCCTGCGCAGCGGCCGTTCGCTGATCCAGACCTGCGGCCGGGCGGCCCGGAATGTGAAAGGCATGGTGATCCTCTATGGGGACCGGATCACCGACTCCATGCGTCAGACCATGGACGAGACCGAGCGGCGGCGGGCCATTCAGGCGGCTTACAACGAAACCCACGGTATCACTCCGGAGAGCGTCCAGTCGCGGATCAAGGATCTCATGGAGACGGTGTATGAAAAGGATTATGTCACCGTTCCGGTGGCAACCGGCGAGGCAGGACAGCAGTATGCAACCCTGGCGGAGCTGCGCCGGGAGATGAAGGCGCTGGAAAAAGAGATGCTTGCCGCGGCCAAGGAGCTTGCCTTTGAGGATGCCGCCGCCCTGCGCGATCAGCTCAAGAACTTGAAGGAAATGGAACTTGCATGGCTGTGAAAAGCGGTTTTTTGTATAAAATATTGTTGGCCATTGTGCCGCATCTCTATGCCGCCTTAAGTTGGTTGCTTTTCGCTACCTGCAGGATCCGGGTGCATGGGGGTGAAAACCTGGCCCGGTGCGAGGCGGGGACAAAACCCTTTGTCGGGGTGTTCTGGCATTACAGCGTATTTACTGCGGTCGAGCTTATCCGGGGCCGGGGCCGGGGTTGGGGCGCCATGGTGAGCGCCAGCCAGGATGGTGAATTTGTCGCCCGAATTCTTACCCGCCAGGGGGTGGTTGCGGTGCGCGGTTCCCGGAACCGGGGCGGATTTTCCGCGCTCAAGGGGTTGATCGGTTTGCTGCGCCAAGGCTATAATGCGGCCATTGTCGGTGACGGCTCCCAGGGGCCGGCCAGGGTAATGCAGGCCGGCGCCATCCTGTTGGCCGGCAAAAGCGGGGCGCCCATCCTGCCCATGGCGGTGGCGGTTGACCGTTACTGGGCCTTTCGCAGCTGGGATCGTACCCTGCTGCCCAAGCCGTTTGCCCGGCTTGGCCTCTGGTACGGCGAACCCATGATGGTCCCGGAAAAAGCCGATCCGCAAGCAATCGAGCAATGCCGCCTGGAGATGGAGCATCGGCTCAATTGCCTGTATGCCAAGGCGTGGAGCGAGTTCGGCAGGGACGGTCATGATGGTGCGGTGCGTAGTCGCCGTTCGGGCAGGGGAGATTCATTGTAATGCAACATACTCTGAAGAACAAAAGCGTCCTTGCCGGTTTTTTTCTTCTGGTGGTGACGGCCATCGGCACCCTGGGCTATTACCTGCTGGGGTACCTGGCGCATGGGGCGCCTTTCTGGACGCTGGGCGATTGTCTCTACATGACGATCATCACCCTCACCACCGTGGGCTTCGGGGAGATCCTTGACCTGGCAAACGTGGCCGGGGCCAGACCTTTCACGATCTTCATCCTCTTGAGCGGTCTGGGGCTTGCCGCCTACTTTGTTTCAACCCTCACCGCCTTCCTGGTCGAAGGCGAACTCACCAATGTGTTCTGGAGAAAAAAGATGGCGCAGCAGATTCGTAAACTTTCCGGCCACATCATTGTCTGCGGGGTGGGACGCATCGGCTGTTCCATCCTGGAGGAACTGCACCGGACCCATACTCCCTTCGTGGTCATCGATCCGGATGAGCAGCGGATCCGGAAACTGCAGGAGCAATTCGGGGATTTCCCGGCAGTGGTCGGCGATGCGACCCATGCCGGGGATCTGCGGGAGGCGATGGTGTCCGTGGCCATGGGCGTGATCTCCACCCTGAGCGATGACAAGGACAACCTTTGCGTGGTGGTGACCTGCCGGCAGCTCAACCCCAAGCTGCGGATCATTTCGAGCTGCAAGGATGCCGAATTCGCCGGCAAGCTCGAGCTGATCGGGGCCGAGGTGGTGATGCCCAACGCCATCGGCGGGCTCCGGATCGCTTCCCAGATGCTGCGCCCCCAGGTGGTCGGGTATCTCGATCTGATGCTGCGGGACAAGAACTGTCCGGTCCGCATAGCGGATGTCACCCTTTCCGAGCGGTCGGACCTGATCGATCAGCCGTTGAGCGCGATAAAATTTGATGATTTCGGGCCGTTGCTGGTCATGGCCATTATCCGCAAGCACAATCCGCAACCCCTGTATAATCCGCAGCGAACGGTGGGGTTGCAGGAGGGCGATACCCTGGTGGTGCAGACGGACCTCGATTCCCTGGAGCGTTTCCGGCGGCAGCATGGCTGAGTGAGATGGCCTTGCGGCATGGTGTTGTTTGCTGCGTGAAGTATACAAAAAGAAGGGGTGGGGAACATGTGTCCCCACCCCTTCTTTTTGTTTGAGAAACAAAGCCCCTGAGGGCTTGCTTTTCGCTTAGGCCAGTTGGCTCATGATGGTCTCGGTGACCGCCTTGATGGAGGTTGATCCATCCACGGAGATGACCTTGGCGCCGCCGGCTTTCTTGAAGTAGTTGACTGCGGCCATGGTGCCGGTCTTCTCATCGTAGTAGATGTCGTGACGCTTGCTGATGGCGTCTTCGTCCTGATCATCGGCCCGGGCGCTCAAGTCGCCGCCGCATACACGGCAGACCAGCTTGCCGTCTTTTTCCACCGGCTTGATGGCCTCGAAGGCGATGTGGTTGGGGTGGTTGTTGTCATTGGCGCAGAGACGGCGGCCCATGATTCTGTCTTTAGCGATCTGGCGGTCAAGCACGATTTCCACCACATAGCTCAGGGGCATGTCCGCCTCTTTCAGTGCCTTGTCAAGCGCTTCGGCCTGGGCCAGGGAACGGGGGAAGCCGTCCAGGAGCCAGCCTTTGTCCTTGGATTTTTTCAGGGTCTCGAGAACCATGGGGATGGTGATCTCGTCGGGAACCAGATCGCCGCGCTCGATGAACGCCTTGGCCTTCATGCCCAGCTCGGTGCCGCCCTTGATGTGCTCGCGGAAGATGGCGCCTGATTCAATATGGTTGATATTGTACTTGTCCTTGACAATGGCGCCCTGGGTGCCCTTGCCGCTTCCATTTGGCCCGAAAGCCAGAATGTTTACCGCCATGACGATTCTCCTTTATCAATACAGTGTATGTTGGCGGGAACGCCGGATGCGGCCCGCTCCAAGGACATGAATGAGTATTCACTCAAGGAAGAAATAGGTGATGACTATATACCAAAAAAATGATTGGGGCCAGAAAAAATATTTCCTCGGGGAAGATCGATGGCGGGGATGGGCGAAGCGGTTGTCGTCGACGGCGGAAGGGCGTTTCGGGCCGGTCCTCCGCAAGGTTCGACACGCTCGCCTTGCAGAGAACCAGGGGGAGGGCCGGTTCAGCTTGCGTTGTGCAAGGCGCAGAATTCTTTGATCAACAGTTTGCGGGCGACCAATTCCATCTTGAAATAAAAAGGGCTTTGCATGAGGATCCGGATGGCTTTTTGCTGGGTCATGGCATTCTCCTTCCCTGGGAATGTTTTTTGCGGCACCCGCTTTCTCTTTTGCTTATCTCATCGGAGGATTTTCGGGAAAACTTGATTGGGGAAATGAGGGGGCTGGGCGGTCCGCGGAGAAAAAAATACCATTTTCTCCGGTTGCCGCTTCTTACTCGTTGATACCATTGGAAAAATGCAGCATACTGTATTCGCAGTAGTAATGTGTTCAGGCGGGGGCGCTGTCGCCGCTATGGCTGCCGGAGCTTCTGAATTGAGGGGCTGACAGGCCGGGAAATCTTCGAGGGCTGCATGCAGAAAATATTTTTTGCCGTTTTCATGTTGTTTTTGATTCTGTGCATCGGCACCTCCGGGTACATGCTGATTGAAAACGGCTCCTTTCTCGACAGCCTGTACATGTCGGTTATCACCATCACCACGGTGGGGTATGGGGAGATCATCCCCTTAAGCCCTGCGGGCCGGTATTTCACCATCTGTCTTATTCTGGTCGGGGTCGGTTTTGTCCTCTATCTGGTGGGTGAGGTCACGGAGTCCATGGTTGAAGGGGGATTGCGCAAAATCATGGGGAGGAACAACATGGAAAAGCGGGTGGCGGCCTTGAAAGACCACTATATTGTCTGTGGCTTCGGCCGGATCGGCAAGGTGATCTGCAAGAATTTCAAAGAAAGCAAGCTTCCCTTTGTCATTGTGGAAAGCGATCCCCAGGAGGTGCAGAAGATCGATGAACTCGGTTATCTGGCCCTGCTCGGCAGCGCTTCCAGCGACGAGATGCTGCTCAAAGCCGGGATCAAGCAAGCCAAGGGGCTGATCGCCGTGGTCTCCTCCGACGCCGAAAACGTTTATATCATTCTTTCCGCCAAGGGGCTCAACCCCAACCTCTTCATCATGGCCCGCTCCAGCGGGGCGGAAGGCTCGGAAACCAAGCTGCTGCGGGCCGGCGCCGACAAGGTGATTTCCCCCTATTTCATCGGGGCCTGCCGCATGGCCCAGCTGGTCGTGCGGCCAACGGTGGTGGATTTCCTCGATCTCACCGTGCATGGCGGCGAGCTGGGGTTGCGCCTTGAGGAGCTGCGGGTTTCCGAGCGTTCTCCCCTTGCCGGCAAGAGGCTGATGGATTCAGGGCTTCGCAAGGAGTATGACCTCATCGTCGTCGCCATCAAGCGGGAACAGGGGGAGATGCAGTTCAACCCCAAGCCGCAAACCCTCATCCTGCCGGGAGATATCCTGGTCGTGCTCGGCGAGCATGAGCATATCACGGCCCTTGAAAAGGAGCTGTGACGCAGGGAATTGTGATATAGTGTAAGCGTCGGCAACATGGCAGAGTTTGAAGATTTTTTCCAACTGGCCGATAGGATAAGGGAAAGGGGCTTGTAAACCCGTTTTTTCATTCTTTCGTAGGTGGCTGTGCAATGGCAAGTGAAAAACTTTTCAAAGGCGGGGTGGAGATCCAGAATGGCGCGTTCATTCTGAGAGTCACCAAGGACCGTCTTCAGGCTGTTGTCACCCCAAAGGACGCCAGGGCCGGAGTCCAGCTGGATAACGATCTGCTCCAGAAGGAGCTTGCCGAGAACGGCATTGTCGGCGGGGTGTTGCCAACCCCGGAATCGGCTGGAGGAGGGTCGTTTCTCGCGGCCAAAGGGGCTCCTCCGATCCCCGGCGAGAACGCCAGGGTGAAAATGCATGTCAAGCCCGCCATTCCCGGGCCGCAGAGAACGGACCCGGATAAGGATCAGGTGGATTACCGGGAGCTTGGCAGCATCGTCAATGTCGCCAAGGACAGGCTGCTGCTGGAGAAAGTCGCGCCCAGTCTGGGCAAGGCCGGCCAGGATGTCTTCGGGGTCACCATTCCGGCCAAGCCGGGGAAAGACAGCAAGCTCAAGTATGGCAAGGGGGTAACCCTTTCGCCGGACGAGTCGAAGATTTTTGCCGCCCTTGACGGCAAGTTCGTCATGGCCGAAGGCAAGCCCACGGTATTTGGCGAACATTCCATTACCGGCGACGTGGACATGAAGGTGGGCAACATCGTCTTTGGCGGCGCCAAACTGACGATCAGCGGCGAGGTTCTTCCCGGATTCAGCGTCAAATGCCGGGGTGATGTCTGGATCGGCCAGGGGGTCAACAATTCTTCCATCATGGCCGGTGGCGCCCTGACCGTTATCGGCGGCGTTGTCGGCGAAGAGGCGAGATTGCGGGCCAAGGGCGACATCACCGTTGATTTCGTGGAGAATGGCCCCAAACTGGAAACGGCGAGTTATCTTCGGGTCAATGACGTGCTTTTGCAGGCGCATGCCAGTGTCGGCAAGGATGTGATCGCCACCCAGGGGAACGGCACGATCATCGGCGGCAAGATTATTGCCGCGGGTTCCGTGCATGTCAAGGAACTGGGGTGTGAGGCCGAGGTGGTCACCGAGATCTGTGTCGGGCTTGTTCCTTCATTGCAGATGAAGAAACAGAAGATTGACGAGGAACTCGTCCTGTGGTCGGACAGGCTGAACGAGGTCATCAAGAACATCAGCGCCCTTGAGAAGATCAAGAAGGAGCTGGCCGGAAAATTTCCCGAGGAAAAAAGCATCCTGCTGGGCAAGTGCAAGGCCTTCATGCCCAAGGCCATGGAGAAGGTCAACCTCCTGACCGAGGAAAACAAGGAATTGGAGCTGGAGCTGGAGCAGATGGTGAATGAGGTGGTGTATGTCTATGGCCACCTCTTTCCCGGCGTGGTGGTGAAGATCGGCAGTCTGGTCCGGACCATCACCCTTGAGGAAGAGCAATCGGTTATTTATTTCGACCCGGTAAGCCACCAGATCCTGGTGCGGAAGATGAGCCGCGACGAGCGGGAGGCCATGCCCGTCTGATCACGGTTTTCCGCTGCACAGGGTCAATTCGCGGTGTTGATTGCCTGGCCGCGGGAGGTGAAAGAGATCCCTTGCTGTGATTCCGCTCCGATCATGATGGCCTCGATGATCACCGGGTTGACAGCCTTTTTAGCGTTCCATCCAACCACGAAGTTGGCTCCAGAGCCGCCACTCTTGTCTTTCTGCGGAACAACATACCGGATCGATTCCCAAGGTCCGAGGGAGACGGGTTTTTCCAGGTATTGCCTGATGCGTTTCCCCTCGGTGTCGTAATAGTCCACGGCTGTCAGGGTGACGGGGTGTTTGGCGTCGATATTCCTGATGCTCAGGGTAATGGTCAGCAGAAAGGGTTGCTCCCTGTTACCTATATAGATATGGGAGTAGGCAGGCACATACACGGTTTGTCCCTGCGAAAGAGCCATGGATTCATCGGCCTGAGCGGTTCGGGACGAGAGAAGCAAGAGCGCAATTAGGGCCAGGACGCACAGACAGCGGGTGTTCTTCATCGTGATTCCTCCATGAGGGTGTTTGGCGGCAGCTGTTTTCCACGGGTGTCCGCCATGTTTTTGAACGCAAGCCGTTCCTGTTTATTCCCCACCACCGCGATCAGATCCCCTTCTGCAAAATAGTAATCCGCTTTCGGGTTGGAGTGAAATTCTTTTTTGTGCATCACCCCCACCACCGAAGCGCCTGTGCGGGTGCGGACAGCCGCCTCCTTGATGCTTGTCCCGATCAGGGGGCTTTGGGGGCCGATATCCACCCAGGATATTTCCAACAGGTTCTTGATGGTGTTCAGTCTGGTGAGGAGGTGGTAGTTCTGCTGGGAATACATGGGCGCGTACAGTTGCTGCCGGATCTCGTCGGTGTATTGCTGGATGACCGGTACGGGAATCTCCAGATGCAGAAGCGCCTGCCTTGCGATCTCAAGCCCTGCTTCCATTTCGGGAAGCACAACCATATATACCCCGTTTTCGTAGAGCTTGCGTGTCTGCGCCACTCCTTCGGCCCTGGCCACGATATGCAGGTTTGGGTTCAACCGGTGGGCCTGCCGGACGATGGCTTGGCTGACAACCACGGAGGGCGTGGTGATGAGCAGGAGCTTGGCTGAACCCACATGGGCTGCCTCGATTGCCGTGGGCTGGCTCATGTCGCCGAATATCACCGGGAAGTTGGCCTCCTTGCATTCAAGCATCCGCTGATGGTTCGACTCGACGAGCACGCAGGGGACGGAGAGTTCGGTGAGTATCCGGGCGATGTGTTGTCCGACCCTGCCGCCGCCGGCGATGACCACATGGTCCGCGAGCCCATGGCTGGGGAGGTTTTCCGTTTGCAGGGGTTCGGGGCGGGAAAACCGCCTTCTCAAGGCATACAGGGGGGAAGCCAATGCCGAGGCAAGGGGGGTGGCAACCATGCTGAGTACCGAGACCGCCAGAACCAGGGAATAGAGATCCTGGTCAATGGCCTGTGTTTCAAGGCCGACCCTGGCCAGGACAAAGGAGAACTCTCCCACCTGAAAAAGTCCGAACCCCACGGCCAGGGGCACAATGTTGCCATAGCCGAAGAGCCGGGACAGGAGGAAGAAGATTGCTCCCTTGGCAAGCCCTATCGCCAGCAGCAGAAAAAGGATCCGGTTCCAGTGAGCAAAGAGGAAGGCCGGGTCAAGGAGCATGCCCACCGAGGTAAAAAACAGCAACCCGAAGATGTCCCTGAGCGGAATGATATCGCTCAACGCCTGGTGGCCGTAATCGGATTCGCTGAGCACCATGCCGGCGACAAAGGCGCCGAAGGCAAAGGAGAGGCCGACGAGATGGGTGGCGTAGCCGATTCCTAAGCCGATTGCCGTGGTGGAGAGAATGAAGAGTTCCCTGGAGTTCCACTGGGCAACCGTGGCCAGCAGCCAGGGGAGGATTTTCGTGCCCAGATAGAGCATCACCACGAGGAAGACGATGGACTTGCCCACCGCCACGGCCAGCAGGGGCAACCCTGTCTCGGGATTGCCGAGCTGCGGGAGGATGATCATCATCGGGATCACGGCCAGATCCTGAACGATGAGGATGCCGATCATCACCCGGCTGGAGAGGGTGCCCATCAAACCTCTGCCGGTCAGGGTCTTGAGGGTCACCATGGTGCTGGACAGGGAGATCAGGGCGCCGAACCAGAGGGCTTGGGCCGGGGGATAGCCGAAATAGCTGGCAAGGGCGAAGCCGAAGGCGAGACTGAGGACAATCTGAATCGGGGTGCCGATCAGGGCGATGTTGCGGACGGGTTTGAGTTCGCTTAGGGAAAATTCCAGGCCAAGGGCAAAGAGCAGCAGGGCCACGCCGATCTCGGCCAGCAGTTCGATTTCGTGGATGCCGCCGACGGTGACGCCTCCGGTGTATGGGCCCACGGCAATACCGGCGAGGATGTAGCCGAGGATCAGCGGCTGCTTGAGCCGTTGGGCGATGAGCGCCCCGATCAGGGCGGCAACCACGATGATGACGATATCGGCGGCGATCCCCATGCAGACTCCCTATATTCTCAACTATCCCGCAGGCAGTAGCGCCAGCATCTCCCGTACCGCCTGGTCAAGCCCCACCAGAATAGCCCGCGCCATGACCGCATGACCGATGCTCAATTCCTCGATGGTGCCCAAGGCTGCCACCCTCCGGGTATTGAGATAGTTGAGGCCGTGTCCGGCATTGACCCGCAGTCCCATCTCGTAGGCTTCTTCCGCCGCTGTGGCGATGAGGTCAAATTCCTTGTCCCGCATCTTTTCCGTTGTCGCATCGCAGTAGCGGCCGGTGTGGATCTCGACAAAGGTCGCCCCCACCTCGTGGGCCGCGTTGATCTGCCGGGTGTCGGGATCGATGAACAGGCTCACCGGAATCCCTGCCTTGCGCATCCGTCCGATGGCCTCCTGGAGTTTTTTCTTCTGCCCTGCCACGTTGAGGCCGCCTTCGGTGGTCAGCTCCTTGCGTTTTTCCGGGACCAGGGTGATCATGTCCGGCTTGATCTCCAGAGCAATTTTGATGATCTCCTCGGTGGCCCCCATCTCCAGGTTGAGCTTGGTTTTCACGGTCTGCCGGAGCAGCCGCACGTCGCGGTCCTGGATATGCCGGCGGTCTTCGCGGAGATGAACGACAATGCCCTGAGCTCCGGCCAGTTCGCAGATGGATGCGGCCAGAACCGGATCCGGCTCGGTGATGCCCCGGGCCTGACGCAGGGTGGCGACATGATCGACATTGATGGCAAGAGTGACCATTTTTCCTCTCCTTTCTTCGGCTGATAGTTGGCTCAAAAGCTGTTTTTCCCGCTCGGCCATGGCTTGCGCCTCACTGCGGGAGCGTTCGTGGTCAAAGCCCAGCAGGTGCAGCAGGCCGTGGATCAGGAGGATCGTCACCCGCTGGTGCAGGGTTACCCCGTCGGTGGCTGCTTCACGGGCTGCGGTGTCCAGCGAGATGATCACATCGCCCAAGAGTTCCTCGGGCAGATGTTCCCCGCCCCCTTCCTGCATGGCAAAGGCCAGGACGTTGGTCGGCCCCTTTTTGTTTCGATACTGCTCGTTGAGCTGCGCCATCTCCGGATCGCTCAGGAGCAGGATGCTCAGCTCACCCTGCGCTCGTCCGCAGAGGGAAAGCAGCTGTTCGGCCCGCTGCCGGAGCTGTTGCAGGCTGATGGCAGGGGGCGTGGCCGTCTGGCAGGTAATGAGTACGGGCATGGCGGCCTCAGTGTTTCTTGGCGGTTGTCCGGCGGGGCGGCGGAAGGGTTTCCTTTGCGGCGTAAGCGAGGATGATCTCCTGCACCAGCCGGTGGCGGACCACGTCCACCTCGGAGAATTCGTTGAAGGCGATCCCTTTGATATCCTTGAGTATTCTTGCGGCCTCGATGAGCCCGGATTGTCTGCGGTCCGGCAGGTCGATCTGGGTGATGTCGCCGGTGATCACCGCCTGGGAATTGAATCCCAGCCGGGTCAGAAACATCTTCATTTGCTCGTGCGTGGTGTTCTGGGCCTCGTCCAGGATGACAAAGGCGTTGCTCAGGGTCCGGCCGCGCATGAAGGCCAGGGGCGCGATTTCGATCAACCCTTCCTCGATGAGATCCGCGACCTTGCCCCGTCCCAGCATGGCGTTCAGGGCATCGTGCAAGGGGCGCAGATAGGGGTTGACCTTTTGGGCCAGATCGCCGGGGAGAAAGCCCAGCCGCTCACCCGCCTCCACTGCGGGCCGCGCCAGGATGATGGAGCGGACCTGCTTGGAGACAAAGGCGGAAACCGCCATGGCCACGGCAAGATAGGTTTTGCCGGTGCCTGCCGGGCCGATGCCGAAGACAATGTCGTTGGTCCGGATGTTGTCGATGTAGAGTTTCTGGTTGATGCTCTTGGGCGAGACCACCTTCTGCTCGGCGGTGATATACACCTTGTCGAGGAAGATCTCCTTGAGGTTCGCCTTGGGCGAGGCCTGGAGAATGCGCAGGGCATAGGCGACATCCGAGGGATACACCGGATAACCCGCGCGGACCAGTCC
Organism: Deltaproteobacteria bacterium; assembly: GCA_021811385.1. Classification (GTDB taxonomy): domain Bacteria; phylum Desulfobacterota; class Desulfobulbia; order Desulfobulbales; family Desulfurivibrionaceae; genus Thiovibrio. The sequence continues at coordinate 11,895 of JAJZPC010000008.1, forward strand.
ATGGAGCTTGTCGATGGCGGAAACCGCCAGTTCCACTTCGTGTTTCGGTCCGCTGACGGTGAGCTGACTGCCCCGCACCTGAATGGTAACCCCGGTCCCTTCCTCGAGAACGGCGAGGTTCTTGTTCAGGTCGCCGTAAAGCAGCAGGGCGGTGGTGTTGTCGGCCAGGGTGATGTCGCGTTTGATCAACGGCGGGCTCCGCCTTTGGTGCGTTTGCCCAGCTCCTGGTTGATCATCTGCTGAAGATCCTTGATGTTGCGTTCCTTCAGGCGGCGGCCATTGACGAAGATAGTCGGGGTGCCTCGAACTCCGGCAAGCTGTGCGTCCGCCATGTCGCGGTCAAGGATCTGCTGGGTGGTCGGCGCCTTGTAATCCCTGTTGAACCGTTCCAGATCAAAGCCGAGTTTTTTGGCAAGCTCTGTGTATTTTGCCTCGGAAAGGGATTTCTGGTTTTCAAAGAGCAGATCATGATACTGCCAAAACTTGCCCTGGCGGTGGGCGGCCAGGGAGGCAAGGGCGGCGGATTGGGCCTGTTTGTGCATGGTCAGGGGGAACTGCTTGAAAACAACCTTGACGTCTTTTGGGTATTTGGCCAGCACCTCTTCAAACAGGCCGCCCACCGTGCCGCAATAGGGGCATTCAAAATCGCTGAACGCGACAACGACCACCGGGGCGTTTTCCGGCCCGAGAAATGGGGCGCCCTGGATGTTGATGGGCACGGAGAAATCCAGGGTAACGGTCTGGACGGTTTTGTTTTTGCTGCTGGCCAAATGGATCCGGTCGGGGATGTTGGCCGCTTGCAGTCCGGAGGAGGCGATGCGGTCCATGGCCGGGTCAACGCCAATGGCCTCTTCCAGCGCGCCTTTGTCGGAATAGACAAGGAGTTTTCCCCCTTCGGCCAGAACAAAGGTCCATTTTCCATCCAGCGAAGCGGCAATGTCCAGGGGGGCGGTCGGGGTTTTAATGGTGTTGCCCACCTCAACGTCCACGCCGGCCTGGCATGGCGTTGTCAGGATCAGGGTCGCAAAAATCATTGGAAAACAGCCCAGAAAACGTCGCGCTGTCAAAGCCATGGTCGGTATCTCCTTTTTGTAATCCCAATAGGGCAGCCGATACATCCGGCCTGCAATCTCTCTGAAGTGGAAATTCTGTCCGGAGGATACATTATAATGCCCGGGAAAATTACGCAAGGATCAGCAGGGGCAGGGAGGAATTTTTCAGCGTGAAATTTTTTAGAGAAGTTCCGCCAGGAGAACGGCCAGATGGCGAACCTCCGGCCGTGACGGGGAATGGCCCAGCCCCTGCCGGATATGGATAAGGCAGCCCGAGCAGGTGGTGGTCACCAGATCGGGCGCTGCCTTATCCAGTTGGTTGAGCAGGCGGTCTCTGATTTTTCCCGCCAGCTCCGGCTGGGCCAGATGAAAGAGGCCCCCCTGTCCGCAGCATTGCGGGCCGTCGGCGAGTTCGGCAAGACGCAGGCCGGGGATGGTCCGGAGGATTTCCCTTGGCGGGTTGGTGATTTTGGCGTGAAACCTCAGGTGGCAGGGATCGTGGTAGACCACGGCGCGCCTCTTGGGGGAAGCGGCAAAGGCGAAAGCCGGATCAGCCTGCATCCCCTGCGCCACAAAGGTGGAAAATTCAAGGAGACGGCGGGCAAAGGCTTGAGCCTTTGCCCGCCATTCCGGCTCATCCGCAAGAAGTTCAGGGTAGCGGCGCAACCGGCTGTAGCAGGAGGCGCAGGAGGTCAGGATGGGTAGGGTGTTTCCGGAAAAGGCCAGGATATTCTGTCTGGCAAGACGCTTGGCCGTGCTGGTGTCGCCGGCGCTTTCCGCCGCCAGTCCGCAACAGCATTGCTGTTTTGGCAAAAGCGGGGAACTGCCGCTGAAGGCTGCGGCAACCCGCTTTGTTGCCTCGCCGATTTCCCGGTGCAGATGGGTGGCGTAGCAACCCGGGAAAAAGGCCAGGGAAGGAGATTCGGATTTTTTCCCCGGCGTTTCCGGCAAGGGTGGTGCGGCTATCCCCTCCACAGGCAACCCGAGGCGCAGCCGCAGGCCGCTGTCCGCGGGCAGCCGTTCCAGCAGGGGTCTCCCCAGGCTGGAGATCGTCGCCAGCAGGGCCGGGTTGCCCAGGGCCTTGCGGGTGATGGCCCTGAGCAAGACCTGGCTGCCTGCGGTTTTCTCCAGCCGTTCCCGGGCGGCGATAAGGCGGGCGGGCGGGTCGAGTCCCCGGGAGCACACAACCCGGCAAGCACCGCAGAGCAGGCATTGCGAAAGAATCTCCGCATAGGCGTCCGAGGCCTGGGCCGGATCAAGCCGCTCCAGCAAGTGCAGCCTGCCCCGGGCAGAGAGCGATTCCCTGCCACCGGCCTGAAAGACCGGGCAGACCACGGTGCAGGCCCCGCATTTTGCGCACTGGAGCGGAGTTATCGCTGCCACAACAGGTAGGCCTTGATGAACGGATCGAGGTTGCCGTCCAGCGTGCTGTCCACGTTGCCCACTTCAAAATTGGTGCGGTGGTCCTTGATCAGCCGGTACGGCTGCATCACATAGGAGCGGATCTGGCTGCCCCAGGCGATCTCTTTTTTCTCGCCGGCGATATCCTGGTGCTGCTCCTTTTGCGCCTCCCGCTCCTTTTCGTACAACCGGGCCTTGAGCATCTTCATGGCCGTGTCTTTGTTGCGGTGCTGGCTCCGTTCGTTCTGGCACTGCACCACGATGCCGGTGGGCAGATGGGTGATGCGGATGGCCGAGCTGGTCTTGTTGACGTGCTGGCCGCCTGCCCCGCTGGCCCGGTAGGTGTCGATGCGCAGATCCTTGTCATTGATGTCCACCTGGATGTCATCGTCCAGCTCCGGAAAGATGAAGACCGAGGCAAAGGAGGTATGCCGTCTGCCGCTGGCGTCAAAGGGGGAGATGCGCACCAGCCGGTGGATGCCCATCTCCGAGCGCAGCAAGCCATAGGCGTTGTGTCCGGTGACCATGATGGTCGCGCTCTTGACCCCGGCCTCGTCGCCGGGTTGCAGGTCGAGCATCTCGGTGGGGAATTTCTTGGCCTCGGCCCAGCGCAGGTACATGCGCAGGAGGATGCTCACCCAGTCCTGGGCTTCGGTGCCGCCCGCGCCCGCGTGGATGGTGAGCATGGCGTTGCTGGCATCGTGTTCGCCGGTGAACATGCACTCAAGCTCAACGGTTCCGACCCGCTCAAGCAGCGCGTCCAATGACTGGTCAACCTCGTCGAGGGTCGCCTCGTCGCCTTCGGACATGCCCATTTCGAGCAGGAGCTCCGCCTCTTCCAGTTCGGTCTGGCAGGTGTCCCATTCGTCAACGATATTTTGGAGAGCGCCCTGTTCCCGTTGCACTTTCTGGGCGTTTTCCTGGTTGTCCCAGAAAGCCGGGGCCAGGGTCATCTGCTCCAGTTCCTGCAACCGTTCCCGTTTGTGATCTACCTCAAAGATGCTCCTTCAGGGAGATGAGGCGCCCCTTGAGATCCTGGATTTTTTGCTTCAGTTCCGCAGACATGATGTGTTCTCCTGATGATGAAAGTTGATGTGTCGTGAAAATTAAGAAACGTAACGCCAAGGCGCAGAGGCGCGGAGACAAGATGTTGAAAAAATATTTTTTTGCGAGGGGATCAACTTTGCGCCTCTGCGCCTTGGCGTTGTTCTTTTCCGTTGTCTGTCTTGCGGGCATAACATCGCCACATCCCAATCAGAGTCAGGATGAGGCAACCCCACGGGAAAAGATATCCCCAGCGGACAAAGCAGGTCACGCCGTTAACCAGAGCCACCGGTTGACTGCGGGCGTACTCGGTGAACAGGGGAGAGGCGCCCTCGATCCGGCCCATGGGGTCGATGAAGGCGCTGATTCCGGTGTTGGCCGCCCGCACCAGGGTTTTTCTGGTTTCCACCGCCCGGAACACCCCCATGGCCAGATGTTGCATCGGGGCGCTCGACCTGCCGAACCAGGCATCGTTGGTGAGGGTGACCAGCAGGTTCGCCCCGGCCTCCGCTTGTTTCCGGGAAATTTCCGGAAAGATGCTTTCGAAGCAGATCAATACCCCGATCCGGCTGTTCTGGCAAGATAATGGTGTGCTGGTTTGGCCGGGGGCAAAATCGCCCAGGGTTTCCACCAGCGGCGAAGCAAAACCCAGTATCCCGCGCAAGGGGATATACTCGCCGAAGGGGACCAGATGCTGCTTGTCGTAGCGGCCGGTGATCCGGCCGTCCGGAGAAAGCAGGAAGGCGCTGTTCGCATAGTTGAGCGGCCCGGCGGCCGAGGTCTTTTCCCGGTGGGGCGCGCCGGTGAGCAGATATGTTTGATACGGCCTGGTGAGTTCGCTGTGCAGCCGGAGAAAAAGCGGGTGCTCGTAAGGGTAAAACGGCAGGGCTGTTTCCGGCCAGACAATGAGTTGCGGTTTTTTGGCGGCGAAAATTTCCTGGCTCAACCGGAGATAGGTGTCAATGGTTTCCCGCTGAAAGGCGGGCTGCCATTTTTGATCCTGGGGGATATTGCCTTGGGCCGCGGCCACCTCCATCTGTTCCGCCTGGGCAAGGGCTGCCGGCAGGGTCTGCATCCGCCAGAGGCTGTAGCCCGAGGCCATCAGTAACAGGCCTATCGCAGCTGCAATGAGCGCGGGAGGGCTTGTTGTCTTGCGGCGCGCCAGCGAGGCGGCAAGAGTGAAGAGCAGTCCGTTTGCCAGCACCATGAGAAAGGTGAGGCCATGGTGGCCCGCCAGGTCGGCAACCTGGATAAGCCGGGGCAGATTGTACTGGGTGTAGGCCAGGTCCAGCCAGGGAAAGCCGGTGAGCAGCATCCCCCGAATCAGATCGAGAGCTACCCAGCATGCCGGGGCAAAGACGAGCAGGGGAAAGCGGCCCTCTGTTTTGGCGCAGAGAAAGGCGAATGCGGCAAGATAGCAGCTCATGTACAGGGCGAGAAAGACCAGGGCCAGCACTGCGATGGGCAGGGGTACCTGGCCATAGGTGGCCAGGACAATGACGATCCAGTACAAAAGGGGCAGGTAGTAGGCCAGGCCGCAGATGAGGCCGAGCAAGGCGGCCCGGCGCGGGGGCTGGCCGGCAAGGCTCAGGAAAAGAGGAACCAGGGCCAGCCAGGCAAGCTGGGGCAGGGCAAAGCTCCCCGGCGAGGCGAGAAAAAGCAGCGCGCTGGACAGCAATGCCGGCAGGGCACTCCTGCCGAAATGGCCTGGGCTTTCGGAACGCGGGAACAGGTTAGGCATCAGTCGAGTTTGTTCTGGATTTTAACGGTGTGGATGCGTCGTCGGTCGGCGGAAACCACCTCAAAGACCAGGTCGTTGATGAGCATGGTGGCGCCCACCGGCGGCACCCGGTCCAGTTGGTGGATGATCAGCCCGCCCACGGATTCGTAAGGGCCTTCCGGCAGGGTAATGCCGAAGAAATCCTCCACCTCCTCAAGGTTGACCTTGGCGTCGGTGAGGAGCATGTGTTTGTTCACCACCTTCCAGCGTTTTTCCGCCTTGTCGTACTCGTCGCGGATCTCGCCGACGATTTCCTCCAGTACGTCCTCCAAGGTAACCAGGCCGCGGACGCTGCCGAATTCATCGGTGACGATGGCCAGATGACCTTTCTGGCTCTGGAAATCCTTGAGCAGGTTGACGATCTTGCGGGTGTCGAGGACGAAAAAGGCCGGCTTGACCAGTTCCGAAGCCGCCGGCATGGTGGCGGCCTTGAGGCAGAAGGGCAGCAGATCCTTGGCATGGAGGATGCCGATGATGTTGTCCGGGGAATCCTGGTAGATGGGGATTCTGGTGTACCCTTCGTCGGTGATCAGCTGGATAAGCTCGGCGGCCGATACCTTTGCCTCGGCGCTGACCATGTCGCTTCTGGGGGTCATGATCTCCCGGACCAGGGTATCCCTGAATTCCAGGATGGAGCTGATCATCTCCCCTTCCTCGCGGGAGATCAGCCCCTGTTCTTCACCGTCGTCGAGGAGTTCCTGTATTTCCTGTTCAATGTCTTCGGTGGTGTCGGGGGAGCGGTTGATGCCGAAAAAATTGAGAATGCGCTTGAAAGGTGAGTCGCCGGTGTCCGGGGCGGATGTGTCCATGTGGGGGTAAGAGTCCTATGGGTATGACGACGAATCCGGCATGCCGTTGATGGCAAATCCGGCAGTGTCGCCCGGTGGAAGAATGCCTATGAAATCGCTCGCAACACCCATTGGCTAAAGGAAATAGCCGGGGGTGTCAAGAAAAAAAATTGACGTTTATCTTTAAAATCGGTATAAGGGCCACACTTTGATCCCACGGAATGTATGCTTTCCTTGGCGAAGAATTCAAAAACAGGTTCACTATACCATAGAACACCATGCTGTTTCAATAGATGCGCTTCACATGATGGAGGGCTTTTACTCCGGGGGGAGAATTGAGGCAGTCGCAACAAGGCCCAGCAGCCTTGCCGGTGCTTTTCCCCATGTTACGAAACCATCGGAATTCATCCTTTTCATTTGCCTTGAAAATTAGTAAAAACTAAAAAATGGAAACGACGGAAACGGCGGAGTGATCGTTCTCTTTTTTCCTTTTTGTTTTATGGGGATATGGTGAACGGTGCAGCCTGCCCCGCAACCGATATCGAGGGTTCGCTTGAAAGACAAGGTTTTGATTGCAAATCGGGGTGAGATTGCCCTGCGGATCATGGAGGCCTGTAAAGATCTGGGCCTGGATTATACCGTGATCTACACCGCGGCGGATGAGGAATCCGAACATGTGCGCCGCAACCTGGACAGCCAGAGCAATGTCCGCCGGGCTTGGCGTGTATCGGCCTATACCGATCCCAACGATATTCTTTCCGTGGCGGATCACACCAATTGCACCGCCATCCATCCGGGTTACGGTTTTTTCTCCGAGGATTTTCGGTTTGCCCGGCGGGTCACGATCCGCAACCGGCCCCTGACCTTCATCGGCCCGAAATGGGAAGTGGTCAAGGACTTGGGCGACAAGATCAATACCAAGCGGGTTGCCAATCGGCTTGGCATCCCGACCATCCCCGGCACCGACGGCCCCATCTATAATGAGATGGAGGCCGAGGACATCGCCCTCCATCTCCTCGAAATTCAGGACGGCCAGAAGATCAAGAACCCTTCCATCCTGGTCAAGGCCGCTGCGGGCGGCGGCGGCATGGGCATCGAAGAGGTCTACCAGATCGAGCATTTCCGCCGCATCTACCGTCAGGTCCAGAACTATGCCAAGCGGCAGTTCGGCGACGGCGGGGTGCTCATCGAGCAGCGGATCCGCGATTTCAACCATCTTGAGGTGCAGCTGGTCTGCAGCCGGCACGGCGAGCGGGTCCATTTCGGCACCCGGAACTGCACCATCCAGAGCACCGGCCGCCAGAAGCGGCTGGAGGCCGCGCCCGGATTCGACAATTCCTGCTTTTCCTACGATTTTAACGGCCAAGAGGTGCTGGACAAGGTGGTTGAATATTCGCTCAAGCTTGCCGCCCACGTCCGCTACGACAACGTCGGCACCTGGGAGTGGATAGTAACGAGGGACGGCCAGCCCTACCTTCTTGAGGTCAACACCCGGATCCAGGTGGAAAACGATGTCTCCGCCCGGGTCAGCTACATCAATAACAAGCATCCCAACCTCATCCGCGAGCAGATCCGTCTGGCGTTAGGCGACAAGATGGGGTACAGCCAGAGCGATATCGCCTCCCGTGGCGCGAGCATCGAGTTCAGGATCGTCGCGGAAGACACCGCCCGCGGCTTTGCTCCCTGGATCGGGACGATCTCCCGGTTCTCTTATCCGCAGTACGATTGGTCCGCGGTTTACAGCCATGTGCCCACCGACCGAACCTACGCGATCCCCAGCGAGTATGACCCCAACCTGGCCCTGGCCTTGGTCTGGGGCGACACCATGGAGGAAGCCAAGGAACGGGGGCGGAAATTTCTGTCGGAGGTGGCCATCGAAGGCAGCAACGTCGCAGGTGGGCAGATCATGACCAACCTTCCTTATCTTCAGGAAAACATAGCCCGACTGCTCACTTTCTGATGAGCTGGCAGCGCTACGGCGCCTAAACGGCACAGGTAATTATTTTATGGAAGATTTACGAAAGCGGCTGCTCAAGGTGGAAGAACGCACCAGCTATCTGAGTCAGATCAAGGATGGCGTTGAATGGGGCAATCTCTCCGGCCTGCGTGAAAAATTTGTCACCCTGCGGGACAAGTTCTACGAATACACGGAAGACCAGCTCTCCGAGGAGATCAGGGCCTTGGAAGAGTCCCTCTCCTTTTTGGAGGGGCGCTGCGAAGAGACCATGACCTCCATGGACCGGGTGCGCATTGTCCGCAATCCCCACCGGTTTTCCCTGAAGGACATTCTGGAGAATGTCTACGAGGATTACACCGAGCTCGGCGGCGCCGAGGAGGTCAGCATCGATCCCTCCATGGTCGCGGCCAGGGCGAGCATCATGCGGCGGGTGAAAAACAAGGCGATCATGCAGCAGGTCATGGTCATCGGCCACGAGAAGGGGCATGGCGAGGAGTACCGCAACGGCGGCTGCAGCAAGCCCTGGGGCAATGAAAAGGCCCTGCGCTACATGAAGGTTGCCGAAACCGAAGGCATCCCCATCCATTTCTATATCTTCACTCCAGGTTCTTTTCCGGTGGAGGATTATCCCGGCGCGGGCCAGCAGATCGCGCGGAACCTCTACGCCATGGCCAAGCTGCGGGTGCCGATGATTTCCGTCACCTCGGAAGGAGGCTCCGGCGGGGCCGAGGCCGTGGGCATGGCCGATGTCCGGCTGATGTTCTCCCACGGCTACTATTCGGTTATCTCGCCGGAAGGCGCGGCCGCCATCGAGGGCAAGATCCGCGAGGGCGAGAAGATGCCCAAGGAGTTGGTGGAGGCCTGCGCCGAGCGGCTGCACATCACGGCGGAAGAAAACCTCAAGCTCGGCACCATCGACCGCATTGTCTATGAACCGCCCTTGGGCGCCAAACGGGATGATTTCGGTTTTTTCCGGCAGCTCAAGAGCGAGATCATCCGGGCCACCGACGAGGTGGTGCTGAAAACCAAGAGCCTCAGGGCTTTCCGCGCCTATGAATTGACGATGAAAAAGGCGGAGGAGCAGGTCGTTGAAGAACCGCATATCGAGATCTCCTGGGATCTCAACGAGGATGAAGTCAAGCGGCTGCTCAGTTACCGTTCCAAGAAATACCGGGCCATGTCCTGTAAGGCTTATTCCGAAGAGAGCTCGTCCTGTTCCGCTTTCTGCCAGAAGGCGAAAAAAAGTATCGCCAAACTGTACTACAGCTTCCGCTATGATCTGTTGAAGACGCAGCAAAAGCAGGTAAAAAAGGTTTTTCAGGATGTGTCCGGCGAAGGTTCGGTGCTGCTCAAACAGGTTTCCTCCCCGATCACCGCGGCGTATGATTTTATTTCTAAAAAACCCGGGGCACGTCCGGGCAAGCCTCCTGTCTCCTCAAGCGGCGCCGGGGAAGACCCCATCGAGTTCGGGGATGTCTATACCAGCCCGCTGGCCAACGAGGACCGCACCGTAACGTGCCCCAATGCCGAGAAGCAGGGGTGCAAGGATCTCTGGGTGCCCGATCTGTACGGGGAATTCGGCGGGGTGTGCGAAAATTGCGGCCACCATTTTCCCTTGGAATATCAGTGGTATCTCAAGCACCTTTTTGATCCGGATTCCATTCGGGAGTTCAACTCCGGGGTCTGCGCGGGCAATCCCCTGGCCTATCCGGGCTTTGAAAAGAAATTGCAATCCGCCATTACCAAAACCGGGCGGCGCAGCGGCATCATCACCTTCGACGCCAGGGTCATGGGCGTTGATCTGGTGGTGGCCATGCTGTACAGCGATTTTCGCAACGGCACGGTCGGCTCGGCCGAGGGCGAGAAATTCGTCCGAGCCTGTGAGGCGGCCAAACTGAAACGGCGGCCCTTGCTGTCCTATGTGCACACCACCGGCGGGATCCGCATCCACGAGGGAACCCTGGGCGTGGTGCAGATGCCCAAGTGCACCATGGCGGTGCGGGAATACATCGACTCCGGCGGTTTGTACATCGTGGTGTACGACAACAATTCCTATGCCGGGCCGGTGGCGAGTTTCTTGGGCTGTTCGCCGTATCAGTTCGCCATCCGCTCAAGCCGGGTGGGTTTTGCCGGGCCTCGGGTTATCCGCGACACCACCGGAGAGGATATCCCGCCCGATTACCATAACGCCCGCAACGCCTTGCAGCGCGGCCATATCCAGGGCATTTGGGATCGCCGGGAGTTCCGGCGTAACCTGCATAAATCCCTGTTGACCATGGGCGGCGGTAATCTTTACTATAGATGAGCTGACGGCTGATTGCCGACGGCTGATAGCTAACTGCTAATTCACAACGGTTTGCGATGACTGACGAAATAGATTTCGATGCAATAATTGGTAAGTATCGTTCCGATCCTTTTGACTATCTGGACGTGCGGACCATTCACACCGGTCAGGTCCGGTTCCGGGTGAAGGAAGATTCCGAGGTGGAAGGGCCATCCGGTGAATGGCACCATGTCCGGGGCACCCTGCTCTATGAACTGCTCCGGGAGGGGAACCAGAAGAAGATTTTCTCCACGGGCAACGGGGTGGTTTCCTTTATTCGCGGCGATCTGGAAGGCCAGTTCGTCGAGGCAGGGGAGAAGATCCTCACCATCCGCCATCCGCTGAAAAAACGCGAAATCATCGAGAACATCCTGCGGCAGGTGTTGGAGCCCTTCAACGCGCCCGAGCGGGCCAAGTATTTCTTTTCCCTCGATCTGCAGGCCAAGATCGACAAGCACGGCCAGCGGGGGGTTTCCATTAAGCCCGGCGACGAGATCCTCACCATGTCCCTGATGAAGCGCGATACCCCGGTCTACTATGCCGGAGAGCCGGGGATCATTCATTCCGTATATTTTCAGCCCGGGGTCAGCGTGTCCCAAGGCGAGCCGCTGCTGGGCATCTGTTCCCAGGAGAAGCTGCCCATGATCCAGAAGATTATCACCAGGGTCAAGGCGGAATGGGAATAGCTGTGTGCCCGCGAAGCCGATAATGGTTGAGTCTCTTTCCTTTCAAGCTGTCCAGCAACTCATCTTCGACGAGGAGATCCCTTCCCGCTTGGCCCACTATCCGGCCGAGGTCGTCCAGGCCGTGTACCGGTATGGCGCTCCGGTGGGCAGTGTCATTCACCATCTGCCCCAGGCCGAACGGCTGATGCCCCTTGCCCGGCAACGGATCAACGAATTCGAGGCCGGCGGTCACTCCTGCCCCAGCGGCATGGTCTTTCTTGCCGATGAACTCACCGATGGCCGGGGCCGGTTCCAGCGTTCCTGGCACGCTCCGGTCGGAGGCCTCTGGCTGACCTTGGTCATGGCCAACACCCTGTTGCCGGAAAGCATGCGTCTTTATCCCCTTGCGGCGGGCATGGCCTGCTGCGAGGCGGTACGCAGTTACGGCATCGATGCGCGTCTCAAATGGGTCAATGACGTGCATGTGGCAGGGCGAAAGATCTGCGGGGTGCTCTGCGAATCGTTTACCAGCGCCACGCATGCGGAAGAATATGTGCTGATCGGGGCGGGTCTCAATATCAACAACCTGGCCTTTCCCGCCGAGTTGGGCGCAACGGCTGTCTCCATGAAGGAGATCCTCGGGCGCGATACCGACCTTGCCGGTTTTGGCGCCCGGCTGCTGGCCAAATTTTCTTGGAGTTTCGGTCTGCTCTGCTACGACGAGGCGCAACGTCTGGCTGCGGACGACGGTTCCGGCATGCAACTGCCGGACAGCCTGCTGCTCGGCGCCTGGCGGGAGCTGAGCGATACCGTGGGCCGTCGGGTTTGGTTCGGCTTTGATGTCCAGCGAGAGCCCCAGTATCGGGCCGAGGTGCTGGGGCTTGCCCCGGACGGTGGGATCATTCTCCGGCAGCTGGAGAGCGGGGCCGAGATTGTCGAGCATTCCGGGGAGTTGTTGTATCTCGATTGATATTTTTTGCCACGAAACCCACGAAAGACACGAAAAAAGCGCAGCTTCCACCCCGGTTTGTCCGGTTGTTTTTTGGCGTCCGGCAGTTTTCTAGCCATCCCCTGTAGTTTTTGTGGATTTCGTGGTTTTATCGGCACTACTGCCGATAATTGACACGTGGCGGAGTCTTTTATCCATGACATCTCCCTCCACCCCGGTCTCCGTCATCATCCCCACCCATAACCGGGCCGGGTTTCTGCCCAAGGCCATCGATTCGGTCCTCTCTCAAACCTACGCCAACTTCGAACTCATCGTGGTGGACGACGGCTCCATTGACGATACCCCGGCGCTGCTCGCCTCGTACGGCAAACCGCTTACCAGCCTGCGCCAGGAAAACCGTGGCCCGGCAGCGGCCCGGAATGCCGGAATCAGGGCGGCCCGCCATTCCCTTCTTGCCTTTCTCGATTCCGACGACCAGTTCGCCAAAAACAAGCTGGCTCTCCAGGTTGCCGCCATGGAGGCGCAGCCGGAGCTGCTCATATCCCACACCCAGGAAACCTGGTTTCGCAACGGCCACCATCTCAATCAGAAAAAACGGCACGCCAAGGAAGGCGGCGATATCTTTGCCCGCAGCCTGGATCTCTGCGTGGTGGGCATGTCCACGGTCATGGCCCGGCGGGAGCTGTTCGACCGGGTCGGCCTGTTCGATGAATCGTTCCCCTGTTGCGAGGATTACGAACTCTGGCTCCGGGCCAGCGTGGCGCATCCTTTCCTTCTGGTGGATGCGCCGTTGACCGTCAAGCATGGCGGCAGAGAGGATCAGGTTTCCGTCCGGTTCAAGACCGGCATGGACCGCTTCCGCATCCGGGCCATGGAAAAGCTTCTTGCCTCCGCCATCCTCACCCCTGCGCAGTCCCGCCTTGCCCGCGAGGAACTGGTCCGCAAGGCCATACTCTACGGGAACGGCTGTCTCAAGCATGGCCGTCTCGAAGAAGGCCGACGCGCTCTTGCCCTTGCCGCCAGGCATGTCTAGCGGACATCTTCCCCAGTATTGTTCTATTTTTTTATGTTTGACTTTGCCTGCCGAATTTTCATAGCATGGGTTTATGGAGGTACACCTATTGGGGGTTAGACGCCTGCATCTTGTAGTCGTAAAAACGATGATCTTTACCTGTACGGATACATAACGGCAGCGGAGTGGACGGATCAACGAGGGCTGTCTTAAATAAAGATTGCGCGAGCGAGATGGAAGAAAAATGAAACAAAATATCAGAAACAAGATGCTGTTTGCTTTTGGCGGGGTTTGCGTGTTCCTGCTGTTCCAGTTTGCCTTGAATCTTTATCTGCAGGCCAGGGTGGTCCGTTCCGTGACCTATGCCCGCGATGTGGGGTACGCCGGGAATGAGTTGACCATGGACCTCAAATATGACCTCTCGGAGGTGGCGGGATGGATTGCGGACATCTCCGCGACCCGCGGGCTTGACGGATTGTCCGACGGTCTCAAAAAGGCTGAACATTCGGCGAATCTTTTCCATAAGCATATCCAGGAATTGATGGAGGTGTATCCCGACGAAAAAAAGCGGCTGGAAGAGGTGGATCAGGCTTTCAGCAAATATTATGAGAAAAATGTCTGGATGGCCGGGCAGTATATCAAGGGCGGGCCGGAGCTCGGCAACAAGTCCATGGCCGAGGTTGATGCCTACGCGGAGGATATCCATAAGCGCCTCACCGAGCTGGAGACGGAGATGACAACTCAATCCGCCGCCGCCATCCAGAGTGCCATGGATGCACTGTCGAGAAATGATATTGTTGGCGGCGTCCTTTCCGTTGCCGTCATACTCTTTACCCTGATTCTGGCTTGGATCTTTTCCGGCAGGATCAGCTCGGCGCTGGGGAAAATGATCGGCGTTGCCCAGCAGATAGCCGCAGGCAATACCAAGGTCCAGATCGACACCAGCGCCACCGACGAGTTCGGTGTGCTTCAGTCCGCCATGGCTAAGATGGTGGAGGCGATCAACTCCGTGTCCACGGAAATTCTCCTGGTCTCTCAAGCGGCGATGGAGGGCAAGCTGAACACCCGCGCCGACGCAACGAAACATCAGGGAGATTTCAGTAAAATCGTCGATGGCATCAACAATATCATGGCAAGGCTGGTTGGGTTGCTGGACAGCATGCCCACTCCGGCCATGATCATCGACAATGATTTTAACGTGCAGTACATGAATGAACTCGGCGCCAGGGTCGGGGGCAAGACTCCGGCTCAACTGATCGGGACCAGATGCTACGACCATTTCAAGACCTCCGACTGCAAGACCGATCGTTGCGCTTGCGGTCAGGCGATGAGGAACGGGCAAGACGCCAACTCGGAAACAGATGCCCATCCCGGCGGTTTGGATCTGGATATCAGCTATAGCGCCACGCCGCTCCGCGACGAGCAGGGCAAGATCATCGGCGCCTTTGAGGTGGTAAGCGATCAGACCGCGATTAAAACGGCAGCCCGGGTTGCCGAGAAAATTGCAAAATACCAGGCCGTAGAAACGCATAAGTTGGTGGAATGTCTCGAGAAAATTGCAGATGGTGACATCTCTCTCGCCATTGAGACAGAACCCGCCGATACCGATACCGAGTCGGTGAAGCAAATTTTTGACGGCATCGGCTCGGCGCTGACTACGCTGATTACTGCCTTGAACGAGATTACCAACATGGCCCGGGAGATTGCCGGCGGCAATCTGTTGGTCAAGATGAAGAAGCGGAGCGAACAGGATGAATTGATTCAGGCCCTGCAGGACATGGCTGAAAAGCTCAAGGAAATCATCACCGATGTGCGCGGCGCGGCGGACCAGGTTGCCTGCGGCAGTGAGGAGTTGAGCAGCAGCTCCCAGCAGGTTTCCCAAGGAGCCAGTGAGCAGGCCGCCTCGGTGGAGGAGATATCCTCGTCCATGGAAGAGCTTGCCAGCACCGTGGCCCAGACCGCCGACCATGCCCGGCAGACCGCGGCCATTTCCACAAAAGCTGCCGCCGATGCCGTGAACGGCGGCAAGGCGGTGGGTGAAACGGTGGCGGCCATGCAACTCATCGCCACCAAGATCGAGCTGATCGAGGAGATCGCCAGGCAGACCAATCTTCTGGCCCTGAATGCCGCCATCGAGGCGGCCAGGGCCGGGGAGCACGGCAAGGGTTTTGCCGTGGTGGCCTCCGAGGTGCGCAAGCTCGCCGAGCGCAGTCAGGTGTCGGCCCAGGAGATCAAGGGGGTTGCCGGCACCAGCGTTGAAACCGCATCCAACGCGGGCAGGCTCATCAACGAAATCGTCCCGCAGATCCAAAAAACAGCGGAGCTGGTCCACGAGATCGATGCGGCCAGCAACGAGCAGGCCAGGGGCATTGACGAAAACGCCCGCGCCATCCAGCAGTTTGACCAGGTTATCCAGGCCAACAGCGCCGCCGCCGAGGAGATGGCCTCCACCAGCGAGGAGCTGACCGCTCAGGCAGCTCACCTGCAAGAGACCATCGCTTTTTTCAAAGTGGAGACGGAGAGTGGCCCCCGGACCCAAAAGCGGGTGTTGCCTCCGCCTGCCTCGGCAGGGAAAAAGTCCCTCGCGGGCAAGGGCAAGGCCGGAAAAGGGGTGAAACTGTCCCTGCCGCCAACCCCAGGTGAAAGTGATTTCGAGCGGTATTAGGATTTTCGTCTTTTACGATGAGCGGTGATTGAAAGAGGGGCGCACCCCATGGTGCGCCCCTCTTTTTTTTTGACTTTCCTTTTTTTGCGGGCCTATAATCATAAGTAGGCAAGTCGGTAATCTTGAGTCCCATTGGTTTTGTCTAAAAAAAACAACAAGATATATGCTGTCTGCTGCGTGCTGTCCATGGGTTGTTTGTTGCGGATGGTCGTGGCAAGGCTGTTTGTCGCAGGAATAGTTGCTGCCGTTGCTGAAGCGTTTTTTCTCTCTCTAACCCTTGAAAAAAAGAGGAATGTGCGATGAAGAAAAGAATCGTTGCAGGTGTGTTCGGGATTGCCGTGCTGTTGACTGCCGGAAGCGTTCTTGCCGCGGAAAAAGCGCCTCAGAAGGTTGTTGACCTTGCCAACACCCAGTTGGTGAAGCTCGGTACGGATCCTGCAATCGTTCAGGCGGTAAAGGCGGAAAACGGCAAGGGCAAGACCCTGGATCAGATCAAGGAACAGGATAAGAAATGGCAGGCTACGCCAGGGGTCGTCGATTACATGAAGGCCCTGATGGACAATCCTTGCGGCAAGCGTCTCAAGGAGATTCAGAAGTCCGCCCCCTATTACGCCGAACTTTTCGTGATGGACAATCTGGGCGCCAATGCCTGCATGAGCGATAAAACCTCCGACTACTGGCAAGGCGACGAGCCCAAGTTCACCGAATCCTACAAGGGCGGGAAGGGCGCTGTTCACATCAGTGACGTGAAGTTTGACGACAGCTCTCAGACCTACACTGTTCAGGTCTCCGTGCCTGTTAAGGATGGCGCCGCCGTGATCGGCGCGATGACCATCGGCATCGACGTGGATAAAATGAAATAATCGGCCCGCAGGGTAAGATGTCGCTCCTCCGCTGCTAATTAATTTTTGCGAGGTTTCCGGAATGATACGTTTGTCGGATATGAAGGTCGCTTCCAAGCTTACCCTGTGTTTCACGGCGATGATACTGTTCATGGTTGTTATCGGAGCAAGCGGCTATGTCGGTCTGAGCCGTCTCGAGGAAAATCTCCTCGATATTTCAGAAAAAAAGATGCCTGCCATCAACTACCTGCTCTCGGCCGATCGGGATCTGCAGCAGCTTCTTGTTGCCGAACGCTCGATGATTTTTGCCAGCACGGAAACGGACGTCTTCAAAGAGATGGTCAAGGATTACGAGGAAAACCTGGGCCAGGTAGTGCAGCGGATGGGCAAGTACAAAGCGCTTGCCGAGACATCCCAGGAAAAAGAAATGCTGGCCAAATATGAAAAGGCCTTTGTCGAGTGGCAGGGGTTGTCGCGTCAGGTGGTCAACGGCAGGGTGGAGGATACCCGGGAGGGACGCAGCCTTGCCCTTGACCTTACTCTGAGTTCGGCAAATGAGAAGTTCGAGGAAATGCGGGGCATCATCGACAAGCTGCAGGAGCTCAACGAGGCATATATTGCCAAGGCGCAGGCGGACGCCACCACCACCTATAAGGGGGCGATGATTATACTGGCGACGGTGATCGGCGGCGGCGCCCTCATCGCAATCGTCCTCGCCCTGGTGGTCAGCAGGAATATCACCCTTCCCCTCGGCAGGGCCGTGGAGGTGAACGAACACCTTGCCCGTGGGGATGTGGAGATGAGCATCGAGGCCGACCGCAAGGACGAGATCGGCAAGATGCTCCATGCCATGCATGGGGTGGTGGAGAGCTTCAAAAGTACCGCCGGAGTGGCGGAGCGGATCGCCCTGGGAGATCTCGAGGTCAACATCCAGGTGCTTTCCGACAAGGATGTGCTGGGGAAATCCCTGGTGAACATGGTGGCAAACCTGAAGGAGACCGCCGGCATGGCGGAGCGGATTTCCCAGGGCGATCTTGATCTCCAGGTGCAGGTGCTTTCCGACAGGGATGTGCTGGGCAAGGCCCTGGACAAGATGGTGACGAATCTCAAGGAAACCGCCAAGATGGCGGAGCAGATCGCCTTGGGGGATCTGGATGTGGCGGTGCGGGTGCTTTCCGACAAGGATGTGTTGGGCGGCTCGCTTGCCAAAATGGTGGAGAACCTGAAGCAGACAGCGGCCAAGGCGGAACAGATCGCCGATGGCGACCTGCGCGGGGATGTGAAACTTCTTTCCGATAAGGACAGTCTTGGCAAGTCGCTGTCCATCATGATTACCAAGCTGCGTCAGGTGATCGGCGAGGTGCGGGCGGCGGCGGATCAGGTGGCCTCGGGCAGTCAGGAACTGAGCAGCAGTTCGGAACAGGTCTCCCAGGGGGCCAGTGAGCAGGCGGCCTCAGTGGAGGAGATTTCTTCCTCCATGGAGGAGCTCTCCTCCACCGTGGCCCAGACCGCCGACCATGCCCGGCAGACCGCCTCCATCGCCACCAAGGCTGCGGCCGATGCCGTGGCCGGCGGCAAGGCGGTTGGCGAAACCGTGGCCGCCATGCAGCACATCGCCGAAAAGATCGAACTCATCGAGGAGATTGCCCGGCAGACCAACCTGCTGGCCTTGAACGCCGCCATTGAAGCGGCAAGGGCCGGGGAGCACGGCAAGGGATTCGCCGTGGTGGCCGCCGAGGTGCGCAAGCTTGCCGAACGCAGCCAGGTGTCGGCCCAGGAGATCAAGGGCGTTGCTTCGTCGAGCGTGGAAACCGCGTCCGGTGCCGGTAAGCTCATCAATGACATCGTGCCGCAGATCCAGAAAACAGCGGAGCTGGTCCATGAGATCGACGCAGCCAGCAACGAGCAGGCCCGAGGCATCGACGAGAACGCCCGAGCCATCCAGCAGTTTGACCAGGTGATCCAGGCCAACAGCGCCGCCGCCCAGGAGATGGCCTCCACCAGCGAGGAGCTGACCGGCCAGGCTGCGCAGATGCAGGATGCCATCGCTTTTTTCAAGGTAGATGTGGAAGACAGGCCCAGGCCCCAGGGGCGGCTTTTGCCTCTGTCCGCCCCTGCCGGCCCGGCAGGGAAAAAACTCGTCCCCAAGGGTAAGGGGGTGAAGCTGTCCCTTCCTGGCTCCGGGGAAGGGGATTTCGAGCGGTATTGATCCCCGATGTTTCCCCGCTCTGTTTAAAAACGCCCTCATTCCGAGGGCGTTTTTCGTGTTGTGTTAGGCCTTTTGCTGATTCAATGCAGCCGGATGCTTCTTTTTTTATTCTTTGACGTGTTTTATTTCCCATGCGTATAATTATTTTACATGGGCAGTTGTACGGATACTCCCCATAGGGGACCGAACGGATAAGGAGCGGAGCATGCTGAGAGAAAAAATCCGAAACATGGGGATCGCGGCAAAGCTGAACATGGCCATCGTGGCTGCGGTGCTGCTGCTCATGCTCGGGATGACCGTGGCGGTGAATTCGGCTGTGCGTTACGCGCTGAAGGAGCAGGGTGACGCCTTTGTCAGCACCCTGAAGGAGCAGCAGAAAAACCAAGAGGAATTGCTGCGGAAGGATCTGGTTCTGAAGGGGAAGTCCTTTGTCGAGATGCTGGCCAGGGTCGGACAGGATCTTATCCTGAACTATGAGTACGCCTTTCTTGAGAAGATCGTCCAGAGCGCGGCCAATGATCCGGATATCGCCTTTGCCGTGTTTTACGACCGGGACGGCAAGGCCGTCACCACCTCAAGCGTCAGGCCGGAGGCTTTTCCTGCCCAGAATATCGTGAACAAGGAGATTCTGGCCGGCGAGCAGAAGGTCGGTTCCGTGGTCATCGGCTTGAATTTCGCCGCGGTTGAGAAAAACATCGAGAAAACCCTTGCCCAGGGCAACGAGGTGATCAATGCGGCCCAGCAGAGGCAAAAGGATGCTCTGCTGCGGATTGCCATGAGTATCGTCGGCTTCGCCGTCGTGGTGGTGCTGCTCATCGGCGGCATCGTCTATTTCACTGTCCATGCAATGCTCAGACCCCTGCGTGATGCGGTCGGGAAAGTGTTGCGGTTGGCTCAGGGCGATCTGAATGCCGAGATCGTCAGCACGAGCGGGGATGAAATCGGCCAGATGTGTGGGGCCATGGGGCGGATGATTGAAAATCTCAGGTCCACGGCGGCAATGGCCGGGCAGATCGCCGTGGGTAATCTGGATGTAAAGGTCAATATCCTTTCCGACAAGGACGTTATGGGGATCTCCCTGGCTAAAATGGTGGAAAATCTGAAGGTCAAGGCAGAGCAGATTGAAAAAGGAGATCTTGGCTCAAAAGTGGAGCTCCTTTCCGAGAATGATATGTTCGGCAAGGCCCTGGCTGCCTTGTTTCAGAGGTTGCGGCAGATTATCAAGGAGGTGCAGGTCGCGGCAGATCAGGTTGTCTCCGGTAGTCAGGAGCTGAGCAGCAGCTCCCAACAGGTTTCGCAAGGGACCAACCAACAGGCTGCGGCAGTGGAGGAAATTTCCGCCTCCATGGAAGAGTTGGCCAGCACCGTGGCCCAGACGGCGGATCATGCCCGGCAGACTGCGGCCATAGCCACCAAAGCCTCTGCCGATGCGGTGGAGGGCGGAAAAGTCGTGGCGGAAACCGTGTCCGCCATGCAGCATATCGCGGAAAAGATCGGCTTTATTGAAGAGATTGCCAGGCAGACCAACCTGCTGGCCTTGAATGCCGCCATCGAGGCGGCCCGGGCCGGCGAGCACGGCAAGGGCTTTGCCGTGGTTTCCGCGGAGGTAAGGAAGCTTGCCGAGCGAAGTCAGTCCTCGGCCCAGGAGATCAAGGGGGTTGCCAATGCCAGTGTGGAAACGGCTGGAAACGCGGGCAGGCTTATCAACGAAATAGTGCCCCAGATTCAGAAAACCGCGGAGCTGGTCCAGGAGATCGACGCAGCCAGCAACGAGCAAGCCCGTGGTATTGATGAAAACGCCAAGGCCATCCAGCAGTTTGACCAGGTGATCCAGGCCAACAGCGCGGCCGCCCAGGAAATGGCCTCCACCAGCGAGGAATTGGCGGCTCAGGCCACGCATCTCCAGGAATCGATATCGTTTTTCAAGTTGAACAGTGGGGAAAATGATTCCTTGCCGGACGCGGATGAGGAGAGTTTCGACGGGACTTACAGGTTGACATAAGAATTTTTGGGCATTCGCGGAGGGACTGCATGGGTAACAATCTCAGCATAAAGACGAAGATATTGGCTCTCGTCTTGAGTGGAATTTTGCTTATGACCCTGTTCAACATGGGCAAGCAGTATGTCGATTTCGACAAAACCCTGGCCTCCGCGAAAAAGACCCGGGCCGCCAGGGTAGGGGCCACATTCAAGAACTCTCTTGCGCAGCAACTCCAGAATCTGTCCCTGGCCATGGAAACGTTGGTGAAAAATAAGGATGTTGTCCGTTCTTTTGCCGAGGGCAACAGAGAGGCGTTGATCCAGGATCTGGCCAATTATAATGAAAAACTCAAGAAAGAATACGATATCGATCAGTTTCAATTCCACACCCCGCCGGCAACCAGTTTCTTGAGATTGCACAAAATCAGCCAGCACGGGGATGATCTTTCTTCCTTCCGCAGCACGGTTGTCGAGGCCAATCAGAAAAAGAAAACGGTTGTCGGCCTCGAAGTCGGTGTCGGAGGGCCCGGGCTGCGGGTGGTATATCCCGTCTCCCATGAAAATAACCACATCGGCACCGTGGAATTCGGCGGGTCGATCAGCGGCCTGTTGAACAACCTCAAGGAAACCTTTGGCATAGAATACGCCATCGGCATCCGCCCGGATGTTTTCCAAAAAGCGCAGCGTTTGAAAACAGAGGCCACGGACATCCTGGCCGATAACCTGGTTTTTTACGCGACATCCTCCGACATCGCCAAGAACATCATCAGCACCTATTCGGCCGGAAAAGACGAATATACGATCAACGGGAAATTGTTCGTTACCTATCCGTTGACCTTGACGGATTATCAGGGGCAGGAAATTGGTTACATCCTGGTCATGGATGATGTGCAGGATATCGTGGATGATCTGCAAAAAAAATTAATCGCCAACCTGGGCATCAATCTTATTCTTGCGGCCATCATTCTGGCGGCTCTTTTTTTCTTTGTCCGGAAAGCCTTTCTCCCGATCAACGATGCCATTGTCATCTTTGACAGGATTGCAGGGGGCGATCTGACGGTAGACATACAGGTGGATAAAAAAGACGAGGTTTCGCAGATGCTGGTCGCCATGAAAAACATGGTGGCAAATCTTCAGAAAACCGCAGGGATGGCAGAGCAGATCGCCACGGGTGATCTCGGCGTGGAAGTGACAATCCTTTCCGACAAGGATGTGCTGGGCAAATCCCTTGCCAATATGGTCGAGAACCTGAGGCGGACGGCAGCCAATGCGGAAATGATCGCCAACGGCAACCTGCGGGTGGATGTGAAGCTTCTTTCCGACAAGGACAGTCTCGGCAAGTCTCTTTCCGCCATGATCACCAAGCTGCGGCAGGTGATCGGCGATGTCCGGGCCGCCGCCGACCAGGTGGCATCCGGCAGCCAGGAGCTGAGCAGCAGCTCCCAGCAGGTCTCCCAAGGGGCGAATGAACAGGCCGCCGCGGTGGAGGAGATTTCCTCATCCATGGAGGAGCTGGCCAGCACCGTGTCTCAGACCGCCGACCATGCCCGGCAGACCGCGGCCATTTCCAACAAAACGGCCTCCGAGGCCGTGAGTGGCGGCAGGGCTGTGGCGGAAACCGTTACCGCCATGCAGCATATCGCCGAAAAGATCGAGTTGATCGAGGAAATCGCCCGGCAGACCAACCTGTTGGCCTTGAATGCAGCCATTGAGGCGGCTCGGGCCGGCGAACACGGCAAGGGATTCGCCGTGGTGGCCGCCGAGGTGCGCAAGCTTGCCGAGCGCAGCCAGGTGTCGGCCCAGGAGATCAAGGGCGTGGCTATAAGCAGTGTGGAAACAGCGGCAAGGGCCGGGAAGTTGATCGATGATATTGTCCCCCAGATTCAGAAAACCGCCGAGTTGGTTCAGGAGATCGACGCGGCAGCCAATGAGCAGGCCCGCGGCATTGATGAAAACGCCAAGGCCATCCAGCAGTTCGATCAGGTGATCCAAAGTAACAGCGCGGCAGCCCAGGAGATGGCCTCCACCAGCGAGGAACTCACCGCCCAGGCCGGGCAGATGCAGGAAACCATCGCCTTTTTCAAGGTGGAGGCGGCGGGAGCGAAAGTCATGCCGCGCCCGGAGGGACGCCGCCCCTTGCCTCTGCCCGGCGCAAAGGCGAAGAAAGGAGGGGCGCCTTTGAAAGGGGGAGTGAAGCTGACCCTGCCAGGCGCGGGAGAAGGCGATTTCGAGCGGTATTGAAAATGTTTTGTTTTTTCACTCAGGGAAGTTGAGGAGGGGGATGTATGCGAATTGTTGATCTGAGGCTGTCCAAGAAGATTCTTGGGGGATTCGGTATAGTTTGCTGTGTTTTTATCCTGGCCATTGTCTACCAGTTCTTTTCCACGCTTACTCTTGCGAAGATGCAGGACGAAGGCGCCCGGCGAGCCGAGGACGCCATGGAGATGGGGCAGATCATGGAGCGGATGGTCGGCGCTTACGCGGTGATGGCAGACACGGTAATCAACCGGAATCTTGCCGAGAGCAAGAAAGATTTTGCCGAGACCAGAGCCCGGGCCGAGAAAGATATCGCTCGGATAAACGAACTGGTGGATCATGAACAGGAGAGAATCCTGGCCGCGGAGGTGGCCAAGCATTATACCGACTACCTCAATACCTTTGAAAAGGAGATGCTGCCGTTGCTTGAAGGATCCGCTTCCGCCAATGTGGCGGAGATTCGGGAGGTGGACGGGAGGATCGATCAGCTGCGGCAAGAGACCGACGAGCCCTTGGAGAAGCTTCTTAAGTCCTTGTTAGATGAAATGGTCGAGGCGGACAAGGTCTTTGATGCGGCCCGAACCCGTGCTACCATCGTTGCCGGGGTGCTCTCGCTGGTCGGACTGGGGCTTGCCGTGATCATCGCCCTGTTTACCGCCGGAAGCATCAC
The DNA here is from genome assembly GCA_021811385.1 of Deltaproteobacteria bacterium. GTDB lineage: Bacteria > Desulfobacterota > Desulfobulbia > Desulfobulbales > Desulfurivibrionaceae > Thiovibrio. The sequence continues at coordinate 35,488 of JAJZPC010000008.1, forward strand.
AAAGCCCATGGACGAAGCAGGGGATGTTCTTAACCGAATATCCAAGGGAGACATGACCGTAGAGATAGCAACGGACCGGAAAGACGAGATTGGTCAGATGCTTACCTCCGCGAAGAATATGGTCGAGATGCTGCGGAATATCGTTTCTGATGTGCGCGGTGCCGCCGATCAGGTGGCAGCCGGCAGCCAGGAGCTGAGCAGCAGCTCTCAGCAGGTTTCTCAAGGGGCAAGCGAACAGGCGTCCTCGGTGGAGGAAATTTCCTCGTCCATGGAGGAATTGGCCAGCACCGTGGCCCAGACCGCTGATCATGCCCGGCAGACTGCGGCCATCGCGACCAAGGCCTCTGCCGATGCCGTGGCCGGCGGCAAGGCGGTGGCGGAAACCGTAACCGCCATGCAGCATATTGCGGAAAAGATCGAATTGATCGAGGAGATTGCCAGGCAGACCAATCTGTTGGCCTTGAATGCCGCCATTGAGGCGGCCAGGGCCGGGGAGCACGGCAAGGGTTTCGCCGTGGTTGCCGCCGAGGTGCGCAAACTTGCCGAACGCAGTCAGGTGTCGGCTCAGGAGATTAAGGGGGTTGCTTCGTCAAGTGTAAAAACGGCCGCCAACGCCGGCAAGCTGATTGACGAGATTGTGCCCCAGATTCAAAAAACAGCCGAGCTGGTCCACGAGATCGACGCGGCCGCCAATGAGCAGGCCAGGGGAATTGACGAGAATGCCCGCGCCATACAGCAATTCGATCAGGTAATTCAGGCCAATAGCGCCGCTGCCGAGGAGATGGCTTCCACCAGCGAGGAACTCACCGCCCAGGCCGCCCAACTCCAAGCAACCATCGCTTTCTTCAAGGTGGAGATGGCGAGAGCGGAAGCCATGTCGCGCCCGCAAATGCGGCAGGGACATCGGTCCCTCCCTTTGTCGATGGCAAAAGCGAAGAAAGGGGGGCCGCCTTCGGGAGGGGGGGTGAAGCTGACTCTGCCAAGCGTTGGAGAAGGTGATTTCGAAAGGTATTGAGGGAAATATTTTCGTGTTTGCGCAATCTGGTCGGAAGAAATACGCTTTGCTGTTCTGCAGCCAGATGGCAAGGATTCTGTCGAAGTGAACCTATTGTAAAAGGAGATAGGAAAATGTTGCAAGATATGAATCTCAGCAAACGCTTGAGTCTTGGTTTTTTGGTGTTGGTGGTGATTATGCTGGTTTTGATCTGGATCGGCTCCACTGGGATGTCGAAGATCAATGATGACATGGAGCGGATTGTCACCGTCAACATGATCAGAATCGACAACATCAATGAAGCGAACATGGCTATTGCCAACATTGGCATCAATATCAGGAACATGATTCTCACCGACAGCGTGGAAAAGAAACAGGAATACGAGGAGCGGATTGTCAAGTTTCGCCAAAAATACGATGAATCCTTCAAAAAAGTCGTGGATATGACTACCACGAACGATACCAAGGCTTTTGATCTTATCGAGAAGATCAAGGAGTCCATCGCCGCCCTGAGAAGCATTAACAATAGAATCATGGACCTGGTCAAGGCTAACAAGGATGCAGAGGCCGAACAAGTGCGGACTAAGGAGGGCGGCCCGGCAGAACGTACTATGCAAACACAGTTGCAGCAATTGTTGGATCATAACTTGGAGCGCAATAAAATTCGTTACGAGGAAGCCGAAGCAGTCTTTCACACTTCTCGTAATCTCATGCTCGGCTTGGGCGGCGCCGCGCTTTTGCTGAGCGTCGGTATTGCCGTATTCCTTACCCGCTCGGTTCTCCGTCAGCTTGGCGCCGACCCGAAAGAGGTCCGTGAAGTCGCCAACATGGTGGCGATCGGCGATTTCCCCAGCGACCTTACCCTTGCCGCAGGCGACACCACCAGTGTTATGGCCGCGATGAAGAAGATGGTTGACGCCCTTGCTCGCATCACGGCCAACGCCAAGCAGGTTTCCCAGGGGAATCTCATGGTGGAGATGAAAAAGCGAAGCGACAAAGATGAACTGATGGAATCTCTCGCCACCATGGTCGCAAAGTTGAAAGAGGTTGTCATGGATATCCAGGCCGCAGCCGACCAAGTGGTGGCCGGCAGCCATGAGCTGAGCGCCAGCTCCCAGCAGGTTTCCCAGGGGGCCAGCGAGCAGGCCGCTTCGGTGGAAGAGATTTCTTCGTCCATGGAGGAGCTGGCCAGCACCGTGGCACAGACTGCGGACAACGCCCGGCAGACCTCAACTATTGCCACCAAGACCGCGACGGATGCCGGAGCCGGTGGCCAGGCAGTGGCGGAAACCGTGGTAGCCATGCAGCATATCGCGGAAAAGATCGAACTTATCGAAGAGATCGCCCGACAGACCAACCTGCTGGCCTTGAACGCCGCCATTGAGGCGGCCCGGGCCGGCGAACACGGCAAGGGTTTTGCCGTGGTGGCCTCGGAGGTGCGCAAGCTTGCCGAACGCAGTCAGGTATCGGCCCAGGAGATCAAGGGGGTTGCCTCGGCCAGTGTGGCCACCGCTACCAACGCCGGAAGGCTGATCAACGAGATTCTCCCCCAGATCCAAAAAACCGCCGAGTTGGTGCAGGAAATCGATGCGGCCAGTAACGAGCAGGCAAGGGGAATCGAGGAGAATTCCAAGGCAGTCGAACAGTTTGATCAGGTCATTCAGTCCAACAGCGCGGCTGCCGAGGAAATGGCCTCCACCAGTGAAGAATTGACCGCGCAAGCCTCCCAGATGTTGGAAACCATCGCCTTTTTTAAGCTCGATAATCTGGGCGGGCAAAGGCGTCAGGCAAGTAGCTCCGTTGCCGGTGGCCAAAGAGGAAGAGCGCCCTTGTCCTTGTCTCATGCAAAGAAAGCAAGGTCGGCACACTCCGGGGATGGTGGTAAGCAGACCTCCCCATCAGGCGTTGGTGGTGGGACGAGTATTGCCTTGGATAACCAGAATGATTTTGAGCGCTATTAACCGACCCGTCTCTTGCGAGATGCGGTTGACCGAAAAGGTGAATCATGGCTGATACGGAATATGCAGAGGTTTTTCGTGAGGAAGCGGGAGAGCTTCTTGAGGAGTTGGAAACGTCTCTTCTGGAATTGGAAAAAGATCCTGCCGACCTCAAGATAGTGAGCCGGGTTTTTCGGGCCATGCACACGATCAAGGGGTCCGGGGCGATGTTCGGTTTTGACGATATCGCCGGGTTCACCCACCATGTGGAAACGGTCCTGGACAAGGTCCGGGACGGCTCGGTGCCGGTGAGCACGGAGTTGATCGATCTGACCCTGGCCTCCAGGGATCATATCCGCGCCCTGCTGGACGCCGCCACCGGCGGAGGCGAGGCGGATCCCGCCGAAGGGGAGCGGATCATCGCCGGGTTGCAGTCCCTGGTCGGCGGCAGGGTGCCGGACAAGGCGCAGGCGATTCCAGTCCCGGCGGAGCCGGAGGCGGAAAAAGATCCCACCGAGGGCAGGCGCACCCATTACCGGATTTCCATCAAGCCGACGCCGGAGTTCTTTGTCGGCGGGAATACCATGGAATCGTTGATCGCCGAGCTGGGCAAGCTCGGGGAAAGCACACCATTCATGGAGGACGGGCAGGAGGGCGGGGGAGTGCTCATCCTGCTCACCACCGACAAGGGAATCAACGCCATCGAGGATGTGCTGGTATTTGCCGAGTCCAGCTGTCAGGTGACGGTGACGGTGCTTGCCGTCGAAGGAGAGGAGGATCTGGAGGAGCACAAGAGACTCGGCGAGATCCTGCTGGAACGGGGGGAGATCTCTGACGACGATTTGAAAACCGTGCTTGAACGGCAGAAGCCCCTGGGTGAACTGCTGGTCGGGGAAAAGCTTGTTTCGCGAACCAGTGTCGACGCCGCCCTTGCCGAGCAGAAGCTGGTCAGGGATGCCAAGGAAAAGGCGACGGTTGCCAAGGGTGCGGAAAGCATCCGGGTTGCCTCGGAAAAGCTGGATGAACTCATCAATCTGGTGGGCGAGCTGGTTGTTACCCAGGCCCGGTTGACCCAGGTCGCAAGCCACCACAAGGACTCCGATCTTGTCGAGCCGGTGGAGGAGGTGGAGCGCCTAACCGCCGAACTGCGGGATTGTGTGCTCAATATCCGGATGCTGCCCATCGGCACCACCTTTGCCAAATTCAAACGTTTGGTTCGGGATCTTTCCGCCGAGCTGGGCAAGGAAGTGGTCATGGTCACGGAGGGCGCCGAAACCGAGCTGGACAAGAATGTCATCGACCAGTTGGGCGACCCCATGGTCCATTTGATCCGGAACAGTATCGACCATGGGATCGAGTCGCCGGAGGAACGGGAGCTTGCCGGTAAGCCGCGCAAGGGTACCATATCCCTTGCCGCCCAGCATTCGGGCGCCAATGTCGTTATCACCGTCACCGATGACGGCAAGGGCCTCGATGCGGAGAAAATCCGGCAGAAAGGTCTGGAAAAGGGGCTGCTCCGCGCGGACATGGAACTGAGCGAGCAGGATATCTGGAACACCATTTTCGCGCCGGGGCTTTCCACTGCCAAAACCGTTACCAGCGTCTCCGGGCGCGGGGTGGGCATGGATGTGGTGAAAAGCACGGTGGACGCCCTCAAGGGCTCGGTTTCCGTTACCAACAGCGTCAAGGGGCAGGGCACCACCATCACCATCATGCTGCCCCTGACCCTGGCCATTATTGACGGCCTGTTGGTTAATGTCGGAGAGACGCATTTTGTCCTGCCCCTTTCCCAGGTGGAGGAGTGTGTGGAGCTTACCGAGGAGGATATCGCCCGATTCCATGAGCGGCGGATGCTGCCGGTGCGGGACCAGCTTGTGCCCTATGTGCGCCTTCGGGATTTCTTCGCCATTCCCGGCGAAAGGCCCGCGCGGGAACAGATGGTGATCAGCAGAATCAACGGCGATCGTTTTGGCTTGGTGTTGGACGGGGTGGTGGGCGAACACCAGACGGTTTTGAAATCACTGGGCTGGGTCTACCGGAACGCCACGGGTCTTTCCGGGTCGACGATCCTGGGCAACGGGCATGTCGCCCTGATCCTTGACGTGGCCAATGTGATGCAATGCGCCCGGCAGGAAGAGCATGCAGCTCTATCCAACTGAAGAAAAAAAGGAGCAAGGCTAGAAGCTAAAGGTGAAAGGAAAAAGGACTGATTTTTTTTGCACCTTTAGCCTTTTGCCTTGGCATTCAGCCTTGCATCTTACTTAAGCACACGGGAGAGAAATCATGAGTGCGAAAAATGAAACGGTTCAGTTGCAAGCCACGCAATATCTCACCTTCATGCTTCGGGAGGAGGGTTTTGCCATAGAAATCTCCAAGGTCAGGGAGGTGCTTGATGTCACCACCATGACCAGGATCCCCCGGATGCCGGAGTATCTGAGCGGGGTCATCAACCTGCGCGGCAACGTGGTGCCGGTTATGGATCTTGGTCAGAAGCTGGGGATGGGAAGCATCGAATACACCAAGAACACCTGTATCATGATCGTGGAGCTGGAGGTGGACGCCAATCTGGTGGAGATGGGGGTGCTGACCGATTCCGTGCAGATGGTTCTTGACCTGAACCCGGAAGACATCGAGTCCGTCCCCAAAATGGGAACCAACCTGAACACCGAGTTCATCAAGGGCATGGGGAGGCAGACCGAGGAGAAATTTCTGATCATCCTTGATATCGACAAGGTCCTGGCCAGCGAAGGCGAAGCTGCCTTGAGGGAAATCGACAACGCCGTTACGGTCCAATCGGTTGGATCCACACCCGAAGAAGCTGTCGGGACGGAAGCGTAGCGGTCATCAGGTCTTGAAACTGGAGAACCCATGACTCTTTCCGGAGATCAAGGAACCGCTGTGGATTGGTCCGTGCATTCGCCGACCTTGTCCGATCGGGATTTTAACCGGTTCAGCGCGTTTATTTACGAGGCCTGCGGCATCAAGCTGCCTCCCATCAAGAAAACCATGCTTACCGCCCGGTTGCAGAAGCGGCTGCGGCAGCTCCATCTGGATTCCTTCTCCGCCTATTTCGATTATGTATTGAGCCCTGATGGTCAGGACAAGGAGCTGTGTCACATGATCGATGTGGTCAGCACCAACAAGACCGACTTTTTCCGGGAGGCAAAGCATTTTGACGTGATGACCAGCCTTACGCTCCCCGACTATGTGCAGCGGATGACCCACTCTGCCCACAAGACGCTCCGGGTCTGGAGCGCGGGTTGCTCAAGCGGCGAGGAGCCGTATACCCTGGCCATGGTGCTGGAGGAGTTCTTTTCCCGGTATCCGGGGTTGGACTACTCCATTCTCGCCACGGATATCTGCACCGAGGTGCTTGCCAAGGCGGATGAGGCCATCTATACCGATGAGGTTGTGGCGCCGGTTTCCCCGGTATTCCGCAATAAGTATCTGATGAAGGGGAAGGGCGCGCACAAGGGGTTTCACCGGGTTGTTCCCGAACTCCGGCGCAAGGTGGAGTTCAAGCGGCTCAATTTCATGGATCGGGATTTCGGTATTGACCGGAAAATGGACATCATCTTTTGCCGGAACGTAATTATTTATTTTGACAGGAAAACCCAGTGTGCGCTTTTTGAGAAGTTTTATCGCCAGCTTTCTCCCCGAGGCTATCTGTTCACCGGACATTCGGAAACCCTGGAGAGCATAGGGGACCGGATGGAACGGATTGCAGCGGCTGTGTATCGATGCCGCAAATAAAAGATATCCTCGATACGGAGCACCCGGTGGTGAACCTGCATCCGGGGGAGCTGTTTGTCGCCCATGAGCCGACCCTGGTCACCACCATTCTCGGCTCCTGTGTTTCGGTGTGCCTGTACTGTCCCAGGCAGAAAACCGGAGCCATGTGTCATGGCGTGATGCCGGCTCGCGCGGATCTGAACGTGGAAGACAGTTTTCGCTTTGTGGAGAGTTCGGTGCGGTACATGGTCGAGGTGTTGACCAACGGAGCCCTCTTCTGTCCCAACGCCGGATTGGTGGCAAAGATCTTTGGCGGCGCGGATGTTTTGGATGTTCGTTTTGGCCCGGCAACCGATGCCCGGAGTATCGGGGCGATGAACATCAAGGCGGCGAGAGAGGCCTTGGCGCGGTACAATGTTCCCGTGGCTGTGGAAGAAGTGGGCGGCGTACATGGCTGCAAACTGTTTTTCTATACCCACACCGGTGAAGTCCTGTTGCGGCGAATTCCCCGTACCTCTGTCCCAGGGTGACGATCGATGCTTCATAATAAAATCAGGGTGCTCATCGTCGATGATTCCGCCGTGGTGCGGCAGACCTTGACCGATACGCTGCAGTCGGATCCGCACATCGAGGTGATGGGCGCGGCCCGGGATCCTTATGTGGCTGCCGATTACATCGCCAAGGAGGTGCCTGACGTCATCGTGCTCGATGTGGAGATGCCGCGCATGGACGGGATCACCTTCCTCCACAAGCTCATGAGCCAGCATCCCATCCCGGTGGTCATGTGTTCGACCCTCACGGAAAAGGGAGCGGAAACCACGCTCAAGGCCTTGGAATATGGGGCCATCGATATTATCCAAAAGCCCAAGCTCGGCACGAAACAGTTCATCGAGGAGTCGAGAATCCGGATCTGTGATTCGGTCAAGGCCGCGGCCAGGGTCATGGTTAAGCGCATTGCCGCCAAGCCCCATCATGTGGAGAAAAAACTCACCGCCGATGTCATGCTGCCTCCGCCTTCGTCCACCGCCATGGTGCAGACCACGGAACAGGTGGTGGCAGTGGGCGCCTCCACCGGCGGCACCGAGGCCCTGCGGATATTTCTCGAAGCGCTGCCTGGGGATTGTTCCGGCATCGTCATTGTTCAGCACATGCCCGAGGGGTTTACCCGCGCCTTTGCCGAGCGGTTGAACGGGCTCTGCCGCATTCGGGTCAAGGAAGCGCAGGACGGCGATACCGTGTTGCGAGGCCAGGCCCTCATCGCCCCCGGCAACCGGCACATGATGCTGAAACGCAGCGGCGCCCGGTATTTCGTGGAGATCAAGGATGGCCCCCTGGTTTGCCGGCACCGGCCTTCGGTGGATGTGCTTTTTCGTTCCACCGCCCGTTATGCCGGGAAGAATGCCGTCGGCATCATCATGACCGGCATGGGCGATGACGGGGCGCGGGGGATGTCCGAGATGCACCAGGCCGGGGCCTACACCATCGCCCAGGACGAGGCGTCCTGCGTGGTTTTCGGCATGCCCAAGGAGGCCATCGCCCTTGGCGGGGTGCAGAAGGTTCTGCCCCTTGAGAGGATTGCCCCTCTGATTGCCGCAAAGTAGGAGGGAGGGCAAAGGCGACGGTTTTCCCTAACGGCTTCTAAAAAAAGATTCTAAAATGAGAATACGTGTAATAGTATATTAACATCTCGAAGAGACAACCCTTTGTCCGGCAAGGTCCGGGCAAGCGAGAAGGATAACGTGCGAGAAGGAGTACCATGGATCTCTTAAAGGATTTTGCGCAAAAAGATATGATCGAACAGATCGTCTGCCTGGATGAGATCAAGGAGTCCAAGTTGGTGGACGCCATTCCGGGCTTGTGGAGTCTGTATGCCAATCCGCTTGGTGATCAAGCGGTTGACGAGATGGTCTATCATACCCTTTTCGACTTGCTTGCCGGGCGGGAGCAGGAGATTATCGCCGGTCTGGAACATGAAGCAACAGCCGTTCGTCTCATGTGTGTCCGGCGGGCTGCCGACGGCGGCTCCCCCGCTCTCAAGGACGCGCTGGTCAAGCTGCTTGGTTCCAAGCCGGCAAACGAATTGATCGCCGAGGTTATCCGGGCCCTGGGCAGTTATAAGGATGCGGAACTCACCGATATTCTGTTGCCCTATCTCAAGCATGAAGATTATTCCGTGGTCGCCTGGGCCATGCGCGATCTTGCCGCAATCCATGATCTCAGGGTTCGCGATGCCTTGATGGCCATGGTTTCCGAGAGCAAGGAGGTCCGCAGCGTTGATGCCGGGTGCGATCTGCGCACCGCTCTGGCCGTGGAGAATATCGCCAATTTCCCCGACGACACGACCTCGGCGTTTCTCATCGGGTTTATCCACCATGCCAATCCCTCGTTCCGGAGGGTTGTTATCTCCACCCTTGCCGGCATGGGGGAGGGGATCCTGTCTGCCCTGGAAAAATGTCTCGATACCGGCGACAAGGATGAAAAAATCATGGCGGCCAACGTCATCGGCATGACCGGGAAAAAGCGGGGCGCCGATATCCTGGTCGCCCATCTGGAAAATGCCGGGGACGGCAACCTCAAATTTGCCATTTATGAAGCGTTGGGGCGGATCAGTTCCATGCGCAGCGTGATCGGGCTGACCGACGGCCTGGCCGAACAGGACGATCTCGTCCTCATTGCCGTGGTGACCGGTCTGGATCATCAGTGCAACCCGGGGGTGGTCAAGATGTTGAACGAGACCATCGCCAGGGGCGACGCCCAGAGCCAACGGGTTCTGTCGGCCATCATCACCTCCCACGCCCGGCAGGTTTTTGCCGCCCTGTACAAAGATGGCGGACAGCGTACCGCCTTGCTTGCCGCCGTGCAGAAGTCCGGGGATCATGAGGCCATCGGCGCTTTCCGCGCGGAACTTGACAGGATCGGCGGGGACCAGGCTGCCAAGGATATCCAGCAGTTGAGCCTCGGCGAGGCTGGCGCCAAGGAAAAACGTATCCTTGCCGCGGATGATTCCAAGGCCATGCTCTTCTTTTACAAGGGCGTTGCCGCGGACCTCGGCATGGAGCTGGTCACGGTGGAAGACGGGAAAAAGGCCTTTGATTACCTGCAGATCGACAGCGAGTTCGATCTGATCATCACCGATATGAACATGCCGAACATGGACGGCATCGAGCTGACCCGCGAGATCCGCAAAAAGGCGGAATGGGCAAAGATTCCGGTGCTGATGGCGACCACCGAGTCGGAAAAAACCCAGTCGGAACTGGCCCGGCAGGCCGGGGTGACCGATTTTATCACCAAGCCCTTTTCCAAGGATGATTTTAAGGTGAAGATCGGCCAGATGTTTGCCTGATACCCGCACCATGAGCGCAAGGCAAAAAGAGTCTGCCTTTGGGCAGGCTCTTTTTGTTTGACCCAAGCGGTTTTCTTCCGTACTATTCCGCAGGGCATGGGCCCTGCCGACCAGCCGTTGCGCTGAACCTTCTTTCTGATCCTGCATGGGGAGTGAAATGACCAAACCGTTTGGAATTACCGTAAGCCGACACATCATGGACAGCCAGCGCTTGCATCCCGAGGCCACCGGCGACCTGTCCGGCTTGCTCAGCGAATTGATCGTGGCCGCCAAGACAATCAACGCCGAAGTCAACATGGCCGGATTGGCCGATATTCTGGGAATGGCCGGAAAAACCAATATCCAGGGCGAGCATGTTCAGAAGCTCGATGAGCTGGCCAACAACACCATCAAACGCCGCATGGCCCGCTGCGGCTATATCTGCGTGATGACCTCGGAGGAGGAGGCGGACATCATTCCCGTGGCCGAGGGGAGCGCGGGCAAATACACCCTGGCCTTTGATCCGCTGGACGGCTCATCCAACATCGATGTCAATGTGAACATCGGCACCATCTTTTCCATCCATCGGCGCAAATCCACCAACGATCTCACCCCCCAGGGCGAAGAGGGAGATCTGCTGCAAAAGGGGCGGGAACAGGTGGCAGCCGGGTATATCATCTACGGCTCCAGCACCATGATGGTCTTTACCACCGGCGAAGGGGTGCACGGTTTTACCCTTGATCCCAGCGTGGGCGAGTTCTACCTGTCGCATCCGGATATCAGGATTCCAGAACGGAGCAAGTATTTCAGCGTCAACGAGGGGAATTACAACTTCTGGAACAGCGAGGTCCGGAGGTTTGTGGATTATCTGAAGGAAAACGACAAGGAGACCGGGCGGCCGTACAATGCCCGGTACATCGGCTCACTGGTGGCGGACTTTCACCGCAATCTCATCGCCGGCGGGATTTTTCTCTACCCGCGCGATAACCGGAATCCGGCCAAGCCCCATGGCAAGCTGCGGCTGTTGTACGAGGCCGCGCCCTTGGCTTTTTTGGTGGAACAGGCCGGGGGGCGGGCCATTACCGATGAAGGCGTGAATATCATGGATATCCAGCCCAAGTCCCTGCATCAGCGGGTGCCGCTGGTCATCGGCTGCAAGCATGAAGTGGGGTTGTTCGAGGAGTTTGTAACCGGGAAGCGGTGAAAGGTGCAAGGCGAAAGGTTCAAGGTTAAAGGTTTAAAAAAAGAATGGCGCGGGAAGGATTCCCCGCGCCATTCTTTTTTTCCGCTTGTCCTGATTTTTCGCCTTACGCCTTTAACCTTGCACCTTTAACCTTTGGCCTTTTCTTTCTCCCAGGTGTCGCGCAAGGTGACAGTCCGGTTGAATACGGGGCTGCCATCCTTGGAATCCTTGCTGTCCACGCAGAAATATCCCTGGCGTTCGAACTGGTAATGGCTGCCGGGTTCGGCATTGGCCAGGCTCGGTTCCACCAGGCACCCTGTAAGCACCACCAGGGATTCCGGATTGACAAAGGTTTTGAAATTCGCCTCGCCGGCGTCCGGGTTTTCTTCGGTGAAGAGCCGGTCGTAGAGGCGCACCTCCGCAGGCACTCCATGGGCGGCGGACACCCAGTGGATGGTGCCCTTGACCTTGCGGCCATCCGGGGCTGAGCCGCCCAGGGTCTCCGGGTCGTAGGTGCAATGCAGTTCGAGTATCTCGCCGGTGGCCTGGTCCTTGATCACCTTTTCGCATTTGATGAAGTAGGCATAGCGCAGCCGTACCTCCCGTCCCGGGGCCAACCGGAAGAATTTTTTCGCCGGCTCCTCCATGAAGTCTTCCCGTTCGATATAGACCTCCCGGCCAAAGGGGACATGGCGCTCGCCCATCTCCGGTTTTTGCGGGTGGTTCTGGGCCGGGAGGTTTTCAGTGCGGTCTTCGGGATAGTTGGTGATCACCACCTTGAGCGGAGCAAGCACGCCCATGACCCTGATCGCGGTTTCGTTGAGATCGTCACGGACGCAGTGTTCCAGCAGGGCCACATCCACCATGCTGTCTTTCTTGGCAACGCCGATCTTCTCGCAGAAGCTGCGCAGCGCGGCCGGGGTATAGCCCCGGCGGCGGATGCCGGAGAGGGTCGGCATCCTGGGGTCGTCCCAGCCGGAAACATGCCCCTCGTTGACCAGTTGCAGGAGCTTGCGCTTGCTGACCACGGTGTAGCTGAGATTGAGCCTTGCGAATTCGATCTGCCGCGGATGGCAGGGCACCGGCAGGTTGTCGAGGGTCCAATCATAGAGGGGGCGGTGGTCGGCAAACTCCAGGGTGCAGAGCGAGTGGGTGATCCCTTCCAGCGCATCGGAAATGGGGTGGGTGTAATCGTACATCGGATAGATGCACCACGCATCTCCGGTGCGGTGGTGGCTGGCGTGCAGGATGCGGTAAAGCACCGGATCGCGCATGTTCATGTTGCCCGAGGCCATGTCGATCTTGGCCCGCAGCACCCGGGCGCCATCCGGGAATTCCCCGGCCCGCATGCGCCGGAACAGATCGAGATTTTCCGCCACCGGCCGGTCGCGGTACGGGCTGTTCTTGCCCGGCTCGGTGAGGGTGCCGCGGTAGCTTCGGGTCTCCTCGGCGGAAAGATCGCAGACATAAGCCTTGCCGGTGGTGATCAGGTGCTCGGCGTATTGATACAGCTGCTCGAAATAATCCGAGGCAAAGTAGAGATGCTTGCCCCAGTCAAAACCGAGCCAGCGGACATTGTCCTTGATGGATTCGACATACTCCTGCTCTTCCTTGGTGGGATTGGTGTCATCGAAGCGAAGATGGCAGCGGGCTTTTGAGTTTTCCTTGGCGATCCCGAAGTTCAGGCAGATGGACTTGGCATGGCCGATATGGAGATAACCGTTGGGTTCCGGCGGGAAGCGGGTGACGATCTGGTCGTGCCGGCCTGCGGCGAGGTCGTCGGCGATGATGGCGCGGATGAAGTCCTGTGACTGGGTCTCTTCGCTGGTCATATGATTATTTCCCGTATGGTTTTTTTGCCACGAAATCCACGAAAGAACACGAAAATGAAAAATACACGGAGTTTCTTGCAAAAGTCAAAAAGCGCTCAGCTTGCTTTGCCGGGACGAGTTGAGAATGTTTGCCGGAGCCTTGCCTCTTTCGTGTCATTTCGTGGGTTTCGTGGCAAATTTTATCCGAAGTATTTTGCCGCATCGCGCAATCGGCTCACAACCCGCTGTTTGCCGATATGGTCAAAGACCTCGAACATGCTCGGTCCCTTGACCTGGCCGGTGATCACCGCCCTGGCGCCGTTGACCAGAACCCCCACCTTTACCCCGAGCTCCTCGGCGAATTCCCGGCAGGCCCGCTCCGTTTCATCGTGGCTGAGTTCCGGCAGGGCTTCGAAGCGGTCGGCTAGCTTGGGAAGCCATTCCTTGAGGTCCGGGTGTTTCAGCACGTTTTTGGTCAGGGCGGTCTCGTCCATGGCAAAATCATCGGCAAACCAGGCCCGGCCAAGGGAAGCAAAGTCCTTTAAGGTATGGAACCGTTCCCTGGTCATGTCCAGGGTTTTCAGGAACCACTGCCGCTTTTCGCTGTCGTAGGCAGCATCCCACAGCCCCTCTTTTTCAAGGATATCTTTAACCAGCGTGCCGAGTTCTTCGATGGGCAGGGTGCGCAGGTAATGGGCATTGATGTTGATTGCCTTGGGATCGGTGAAGAATTTTGGGTCGTCCTTGCGGTAGTTGAAGATGGAGTTGGAGCGGGTGATGCCGGAAAGATCGAAGGCCTCGATGAGCTCTTCCCGCGAGAAGATCTCGCGGTCGTCCGGGGTGGACCAGCCCAGCAGGACGAGAAAGTTTGCCAGGGCCCAGGGGAGAAACCCCTGTTCCCGGTAAAACTGCACCGAGACGATCTCGCCGTGGCTGCGCTTGGAGATCTTTGCTTTGTTCAGGTCAAGGGTCAGCGGCATGTGGGCGAAGGTCGGCAGTTGAGCGCCAAGAGCCCGATAGAGCAGGATCTGGCGCGGGGTATTGCTCAGGCCGTCCTGGCCCCGGATAACATGGGTGATGCGGTCGCGGATGTCGTCCACCACGTTGCAGAGCAGATACAGCGGCATGCCGTTGGAGCGGACAATGACGAAATCCTCGATATCCTCGTAAGCGCGTTCGACCCGGCCGTAGACCTGATCGTCAAACCCGACCTTGCCCGGTTCCTGCGGCACCTTGAAACGGATGACATAGGGGAGGGCTAACGCCTCTTTTTCCCGGACCTGTTCGGGGCTGAGCCTGCGGCAGACGCCGTCGTACCGGTAGTCGCCCTTGGCTGCCGCAGCGGCTTCCCGTTTGGCTTCGAGTTCCTCCTTGCTGCAAAAGCACTTGTAGGCGTTGCCTTCGGCCAGGAGCCTTTCCGCCGCAGCCACATGTTCCTTGGCATATTCCGACTGGAAATAGGGGCCCTCATCCCATGTCACCCCGAGCCACTCCAGGCCGTCGAGAATCCCTTGGATGGATTCCTGGGTGGAGCGTTCCGCGTCCGTATCCTCGATGCGCAGCACCAGCTTGCCCCCGTGCTTGCGGGCAAACAGCCAGTTGTAGATGGCGGTTCTGGCCCCGCCGATATGGA
>JAJZPC010000084.1 GCA_021811385.1 Deltaproteobacteria bacterium
CGTTGATGGCGGAGTCCTTTTCGATATAGGTGTCCGACGAGGGGATGTACGCCTCGGGCTGGTAGTAGTCGTAGTAGCTGACGAAATACTCCACCGCGTTATTGGGAAACAGCTCCTTGAACTCCGAATAGAGCTGGGCCGCCAGGGTCTTGTTGGGGGCCATGACCAGGGCCGGACGGCCTGTCTGGGCGATAACCTGCGCCACGGTGAAGGTTTTGCCCGAACCGGTGACCCCGAGGAGAACCTGATGGGGCAACCCTTCCGTAAGTCCCCGGCAGAGAAGATCGATGGCCGCGGGCTGGTCTCCGGCGGGAGTAAAGGAGGTTTCAAGCTGAAAGGACATGGGACGCATCTCTCCAAGTGCAGGGACAATCAGGGGGAAACCTTGGCATCATACCATATTGAGGAAATGTTACGAAACAATCCGGACCTTCATGCCCATTTCGTCGCGGACAGCAGCAGTATTCGCGGCGACGGCTTCCGCTTTTCCGAAAAAAAATTCCCGGCCCACGAACAGGATTGACAAGCAACCCCCATCAGACGTATATACTGGTTCTATTCATGGTGTAATTTCCAGCACTTTCCCCCCATACGCGTATTCAAAAAAATGGGTTCGACCCCGCACATCTTCTCACAGACCAAACAAGACGCCGGGCCGCGGCACAGGCCTTCCTTGCCGCTGTTTTTTTCCCGCCCGCAGCCCGTGCGCCTACAGAAACGTTTCCCAAACAAGAGAGCCATATGACCAGGGCGAACCTTCTCATTGCCATCGCGATCGCGGTTATCTCCAGCAGCATCTGGGCCTTTGTCAACCAGCCGGAGCAGGAACCCCGCTGGCCCAACCGCATCCAGGGTTTTTCCTTTTCGCCGTTTCGCGAGTGGCAGAGCGCCATCGACCATGTCCTGCCCACCGAAGAGGAGATCGACGCGGACCTGGCCCTGCTGGCCAAGAAAACCCACGCGGTCCGGACCTATACCCAGGAAGGCTCCTTGGCGGAGATCCCCAGGCTGGCCAAAAAACACGGGCTCAACGTGACCCTCGGCGCCTGGCTGACCAGCGATCTTGAAAGAAACGAGATGGAAATCGAGACCGCCATCAGGGTCGCCAAGGAAAATCGCAAGAATGTAATCCGGATCATCGTCGGCAACGAATCGCTCCTCCGGGGCGACCTGACCGCGGAACAGCTCATGGCCTATCTCGACCGGGTGCAAGCGGCCGTCGGGGTTCCGGTGAGCACGGCCGAACCGTGGCATATCTGGATGAAGTATCCGGAGCTCGGCGAACACGTGGACTACATCGCCACCCACATGCTGCCCTATTGGGAAGGGGTGGAGATGACCGAGGCCATTGACTACATCGTCAAGCACATGAACATGCTGAAGCAAAAATTCCCGGACAAACAGGTGGTGATCGGCGAGGTGGGCTGGCCCAGCAATGGCAGAACCCGTCAGCTGGCCGTGGCCTCCCCGGCCAACGAAGCCATCTTTCTCCGCCGTTTTCTGGCCAAGGCCGAACAGGAAAAATACACCTACTATATCATGGAGGCCTTTGACCAGCCCTGGAAACAAGGGAGCGAAGGCTCGGTGGGCGCGTACTGGGGCGTTTACGATGTCAACCGTCAGCCCAAATTCCCCTTCACCGAACCCATAGTCAGGATTCCGGAATGGCGGTTGCTGGCCGGGATCTCGGCGATCATCGCCATCATCACCTTCGCCTTTCTCCTGATCGACAGCAAAACCCTGCGCACCCGGGGCCGCAGCTTTCTTGCCACCATCGCCTTCACCGCCTCGACCGGGGCGGTGTGGATCGTGTACACCTACACCAGACAATACCTGAACCCCACCACCATCCTCATCGGCGTTCTCATGGTAATCGGCATGATCGGGGTCGTGGTGGTTCTTCTGGCCGAGGCCCATGAGTGGGCGGAGGCAACCTGGCTCTCCCAATGGCGCCGTCCGTTTACCCCGCAACACCTGGAAGATGACCAACTGCCCATGGTCTCCGTCCAGGTACCGGCTTACAACGAACCGCCCGAGATGCTGATCGAGACCCTCAACGCCCTGGCCCGGCTGGACTATCCCCGCTACGAGGTTCTGGTTATCGACAACAACACCAAGGATCCCGCGGTCTGGCAGCCGGTGGAAGCCCACTGCCGGAAACTAGGGCCCCAGTTCCGTTTCTTCCATGTGGCCCCGCTTGCCGGATTCAAGGCAGGGGCGCTGAACTTCGCCTTGCGAAATACCGCGCCCGAAGCCGAAATTCTGGCGGTCATCGACAGCGATTACATGGTAACCCCGGACTGGCTCAGGGACATGGCCCCCCAGTTTGCCAAGCCCTCCCTGGCCATCGCCCAGGCACCCCAGGATTACCGGGACGACGGGGAAAACCTCTTCAAGGCCATGTGCTATGCCGAATACAAGGGCTTTTTCTATATCGGCATGCTGACCCGCAACGAACGCAACGCCATCATCCAGCACGGCACCATGACCATGGTCCGCAAATCCGTCCTGGAAGAGGTGGGCGGCTGGGCGGAATGGTGCATCACCGAGGATGCGGAGCTGGGGTTGAAGATCTTTGAACGGGGCTATGAAGCCACCTACATCTCCAAGACCTATGGCAGGGGGTTGATGCCGGACACCTTCATCGATTTCAAGAAACAGCGCTTCCGCTGGGCCTACGGGGCGGTGCAGATCCTGCGGCGGCACGCCAAAGCCCTGCTCTTTGGCAGGCAGACCGCCCTGACCAAGGGGCAACGGTACCATTTTGTCGCCGGCTGGATCCCCTGGCTGGCGGACAGCCTCAACATGCTCTTCACCGTGGCCGCCCTGGGCTGGTCCACCGGCATGGTCTATTTTCCGCTCAAGGTTGACCCGCCCTTGGTGATCCTGTCGGTCATGCCGCTCACCCTCTTTGTCTTCAAGGTGGGCAAGATGATTTACCTTTACCGGACCAGGGTCGGCGCCACGGCCGGGCAGACCCTGGCCTCGGCCCTGGCCGGTCTTTCGTTGTCCCACACCATTTCCCGGGCGATCCTGCTTGGTTTTTTCACCAAGGACATCCCGTTTTTCCGAACCCCGAAACGGGCCAAGAGCCATGCCCTGTTGCAGGCTCTCCAATCGGCCAGGGAAGAGGGGCTGATCATGATCGCCCTCTGGCTCGCCGCCTTCTGCGTCGTGAGGGCGCAAGGGTCGGAGACCGCGGATCTGCTGGTCTGGATCATGGTCCTGCTGGTCCAGTCGATCCCCTATCTGGCGGCAGTGGTCATGTCCATGGTGAGCGGCTTTTCAAAGACCGAGGAGGAGATCATCAGCAGCATCACGGCGCCCCCGCCCGCCGTGGATGCGCCGGAGAGCAAGGTCTGAGGAACCAAAAAGACCCGAGGGCGGCAAGGGGGAAGCTCCCGGCAATCCATTTCCCTTGCCGCAGCCGAACAAATCGGCTATATAGGCGGTCATCCTGTTTTTTCCCTGCATGACGGAGAAAAAAATCACCAGCCGGTTGCCATTGCCTTTGCGCCACGAGCAGACGTAATCCTCGGCCTCCCCACTATGCGCATCTTCCGCAAAAAAACCGATACCACCAATCCTGCCATGCCGCGCCGGAGGACCGTTTTCTCCAAGCTCCGTTCGTTTTCCCGTCTGGTTCTCCGGTGGTTCGTCATTTGTCTTGCGGGAACCATGGCCATTACCATCCTCTTCCGCTGGGCGCCGCTGCCATGCAGCTCCCTGATGATCCAACGGCAGATCGCCTCCCTATGGCAGGACGACAAGGAGTACCGTTTCCGCTACCGATGGGTCGGGCTGAAGGATATTTCCCCTTATGCGCCCTTGGCGGTGATCGCCTCGGAAGACCAGAAATTTTTCAGCCACATGGGTTTTGATTTCGATGCCATCGAAAAGGCATGGGAACACAACCAGCGCCGGAAACGGGTGCACGGAGCAAGCACCATCTCCCAGCAGGTTGCCAAGAACCTCTTCCTCTGGCCGGGAAGGAGCTTTGTCCGTAAAGGGATGGAGGTCTACTTCACCTTGCTGCTCGAGGGCTTGTGGCCCAAACGACGCATCCTCGAGGTCTACCTCAACGTGGCGGAGTTCGGCCCGGGCATCTTCGGGGTCGAGGCTGCCAGCCGGGCCTACTTCCACAAATCCGCCGCCAAGCTGAACAGCGCGGAAGCCGCCATTCTGGCGGCAATCCTCCCCAGCCCCTTGCGCTCAAGCGCGGCCAGGCCCTCCGGCTACATCAGCCAACGGGCCTGGCACATCCAGCAACAGATGCGCCTCATGGGCGGCCCTGCCTCGCTCAAGCCCCTCGGCCAAAAAACTAAGAAATAATCTTTCCTTCCTGAGCATCGAGGCTGATGCGCACCTCTTTTCGGGTAACGGGACAGCGGAAGACGAGCCGATGGGCGACAAGCTCCATGCCGGTGCTGTTCTTGTTCCCCTGGCCGTATCGCGGATCGCCGAGAACGGGATGGCCGAGCAGGGCAAAGTGGCGGCGGATCTGATGCAGACGTCCGGTCTTGAGGGTGACTTCGGCCACCGAGGTGTCGCTGGCCGGATCATAGGCAGTGAGAGTATAGCGGGTGAGGGCGGGTTTGTTGTCCAGAGGCAGGTCGATCACACCCTCCTCCGGGCTGAGACGGCCGAGCACGGTGACCCGGTACTGCTTGTCGATACCATTGTCCTGCAACAATTTGGAAAGCTTGGCTGCCGCCGCCTTGGCGTGGGCGAGAATCATCAACCCGGCAGCCTCCCTGTCGAGCCGGTGCACGGGCAGGACCGGCCGCTTCATCCGGAAATACACCTCGACCTGACGGACCAGAGAGCAGTGATCGCCGTAATCCGTGCCCTGGGCGAGGAGCCCGGCTGGTTTCAGCCAGACGCTGTACTGGCCGGCATCGTGCAGACACTGGGCCACCGGGGGTTTTATCGCCAGAAGCCGCGCGTCATAAAACAGGTCCAGGATATCGCCCGGCCCCGGTTGCGCGGTTGCCTTGCGCAACCGTTTCCGCCCGCCCCTTTTCCCGGTCAGCCAGACCGCCCCCTTGCACATGGCGTCTTTGACCCGGCTCTTGGCAAGCCCGGCACGGGCTGCGATCAATTCACAGGCCGTGCCCGCATCCTCGGGCGCAACGGTGATCCGCATGCTGAATGTTTCCGGGAGGGGCGGAGCCTCCAGCCTGTTATCTGAAATGTTCATAGCCTCGATAGCTGATCTCCCGGCGCTGCCCTGCCTCTACAAGAAAAACCCCGTCTCCTTCGACAATCCGGCCCACCGCAAAGAGTTCCCTGCCGATTTTTTCCCTGACCAGATCACGGAGCCGCGCCACTTCCTGCTCTCCTACGGTAAAAAGCAACTGGTAGTCTTCCCCCCCGGCAAGCGCCCAGTCAAGGGGGGGCTGGCCGCAAATTTCCGCCGCCTTGCGCAACAAGGGCGACAGGGGAACCTTTTCCGCCGCCACCTCCGCCCCCACCCCGCTCTCCGCGCAGATATGGGCCAGATCGGTGGCCAGGCCATCGGAGAGATCCTGCATGGCATGGACCAAACCGCTCGCGGCCAGCACCCGGCCCAGGGGCACCTGGGGAACAGGGTCCAGATGCGCTCCGACCAAGGGCTGCCAGCCGGGATCCCGTGCCAGCCCCATCCGGCACAGAGCCAGCCCGGCAGCCGCCTCGCCGAGAACGCCGCTGACCAGGACCACATCGCCGGGCCGGGCTCCCTTTCTGGTAATCAACTCGCCCTCGGCCATCTCCCCGAGCACCGTGACGGAAAGCACGCTCTCATGCGCGCTCTGCACCGTATCCCCGCCGATCAGCACAACCCCGTGCTCGGAAAGCACGGCGAGAAAACCGGCCGTGAACGCATCCAGCCACTCACTCCCGAATCCGGGAGTCAAGGCCAGGGAAAGCAGGGCAAAGCGGGGCACCCCGCCCATGGCCGCAATATCGCTGATATTGACCGAGGCCGCCTTTCTGCCCAGTTCAAGGGGAGGATGCCAGGCCGAATCAAAATGAACCCCGGCCACCATGGTATCGGTGGTAACCAGATTGAGCCGGCCCGGAGACGGTCTGTATACCGCGCAGTCATCCCCTATCCCGACCACGAGATCTCCGGAGCTCCCCGCCGCCTGACGGATACGGGCGATAATCCCTCTTTCCCCTTCCGGTCGCGTCATGCTTCTCCCCATTTTTCCATCAAGCCGTCGGCAATAAAATGCAAATATTCAGCACCGGCTCTTAAGTTTTCCAAAAACTATCCCGATCTGTTGAGCAAAGGGCAACGAGGAACCAAATCATGCAAGTAATCTGCTGCGTCTGTCACAAAACAAAAAATCACAAGGGATGGGCAAAACAGGCTGCCAGATCCGGGGGGCGGCTTTCACACGGCTATTGTCCCCAGTGTTACAAGCAGATGATGAAGAGGGTTGAAAACTTCTTTGTCATGAACGGCTGCGGCAAGAGCGCCTGACCAGCCCGTCGCCTATTTGATCACCTTGAGAAAAGGAACTTTCTTTTTCCCGGGGCCGGTCTGTCCATCGCTTTTCTTCTCTGCCGTTTCGTCACCCCCGCCAAAGTCAATGGCCTTGATAAATCGTTCCTCCCCCCCCATGGTGAATATCTCCTGACCGGTGAACTGCGGGGTGCGCAGGGTCCATACCGTCTTCTGCGGAGGAATGGTCAACAGTTGCAGGCTCACCTGCCACCATTCCTCTTTTTTGGCATAATCCCGTTCGATTCCGGTGACCAAGGCGTACATAATCCGTTCCGCCACAATCAGGACGATATCCCCGACCTGGGTACTCTCCTTGAAGACAAAGATATTTTTCAAATCCGTTACAATTTTTTCTATCATACAACAGGTCTCGCTAAAAGGGGACAGGGGCTCGGCCCACCAAAGAAAAGCAGGATACCCAATCATGGGGATTCTTTCAACCATGGCCGAAAAGCAATGTACCACGGATCCTCACGCTTTCCTGTTGTTCTTTTAGAGCTTTTTTTGTTTAATCCAATAGGCACTCTTTTCGTTGCGCCGCTCTTGCGAGAAAGACACCGGAGCGCATTCCCCACTTTACCTGGAACTTTTTGGCCAGGCAGTTGTCTTTAATTATAACAGCAAAAATTTGCCCTGGCCCTTGGGGCAAGCGGATCACGATGCCATACCAAGAAGCAACCGAACTTGTCCGCGCCTTCCGCCAGGGGGACCAGCAGGCTTTTAACCGGCTGGTGACGCTCTACCAGAGGAAGATTTACAACCTGGCTCTTGGCTACGTCAAGCAGGAGGATGAGGCCAAGGATCTCGCCCAGGATATCTTCGTCACCGTGTTCCGGCAGATAGACAAGCTCAAGGACGAAAGCAAGTTCGGGGCCTGGCTCTACCAGCTTGCCATGAACCACTGCCGAAACCGTTACCAGAAACTGCGCCGCAGGGGATTTTTCAGCAATCAATCCCTTGATGACCCGGAAACAGGCTTGAATCTCAGCTCCGGAACCACCCCGGAAAAAGATTATGAACGGCAAAACACCTCGCGCCTGGTACGGGAAGCCATTGCTTCCCTGGCTCCGGCGGAAAAAGAAGTCATTCTCCTCCGTGATCTGCAGGAGCTGTCCTACGAAGAAATCAGTGAAATCCTTGACCTGCCCATGGGCACGGTCAAATCAAAGTTGAACCGGGCCCGCCTGGCCCTGAAAAACCGACTCAAACATTTTCTGTAAACGGTCCCGCCCATGCAATGCACTGAAGTCCAATCGCTGTTCACCGATTTCGCGGACAACACCCTGCGCCGCGAGGAACTGCACGCCCTGACCGACCATCTTCTCGGCTGCCGGGGTTGCGCCAGGGAATGGCGCGATTTCCAGCAAACCCTCAGCCTGGTGCATGACCTTGAGATGCAAGCCCCCCCGGCCGACCTGCTGCCGGGCATCCAGGCAAAACTGGCGCGCAGGGGGATCCTCGGCAGGGCCTGGGCCCTTGTCGAGGCCTTGAATTTTTCCCTGTCAATCCCCACCGCCGCCGCCATCTTCACCCTTGCCATGCTGGCCGGATTCCTGCTGAAAAACTCTCCCCTGGAGCAACCCAGCCTCTTTCCCTCGCGGGCTGCCAGGATCAACGCCTTGCAGCAGGGGGAGATCCCCACGCCCAGACGACCGCCCATCGCCCCGAACGCCATGTTTGCCGTATCCCACAATGGCGGGCTTCAGGACATGGAACTGATGCCGCTCCCCCAAGCCCCCCTGGCAACCCATCTCCCCACGAATACTCACACCCACCGATTGTTGTCCCCGGATATCCATGTGCTCATCGAAAATATCGACCGCGAGAGCCGGGTCGCATTCTGCCGGGAGATATTGCACCAGAACTGGCAGCTCCACCGCATAAACACCAACCTTTTCCTGGTTCATCTCCCCCAGACTGATCTGGAGAACTTCCATGAACTTCTTGACCATCACCGGTACGTCCTGGTCCCTGCCGCAGCCGCCGACACACAATTCGGCAAAGACAAGACGATCTTGACCGCCGCCATCCGTTTTGAATAAAAATGTATCCCGATTTTTTCCGGAACTTTTGCAGGCCGGACCGTGTCTTATTTTTCAGGATGCGCATCCTCCAAGCATCCCATCTCTTCTTCCCCTTCTTCCCCGGAAGGGCTCTTTCCTGGGACCGCGGAGCCGCCTCGCTCTCGCGGTCCCGCTTTTTTTTGAATACGGAGAGACACACACCGGGCTTGACTTCCGGAAAAAGAGATATACACAATAAAGAAGATGCGGAACGATACCAACCCGCACCTGCACTTTTGTACTGCTCAACACACCAAGGAGTCCACAATGATTCATCCCTTGCCGACCTTCTCTCGTCGCCGCCCCGCTTCCGCCTTTCTCGTCTTGCTGCTCATGGGACTTTTTCTCGCGACCCTGCCCGGAACAAGCCGGGCGGCGAACAGCCCCCCGGAAACCTTTGCCGATCTGGCGGACAAACTCAGTCCCATGGTGGTCAACATCTATACCACCCAAACGGTCAAACCCTCCCGCTCCCCCCATGACCTGTTCAATGACCAGGATATTCCGGAGCCCTTCCGCCGCTTCTTCGGCCTGCCCTCGCCCTTTGAACAGAATCAACCCCAACGGGAGCAAAAGCGGACCAGCCTCGGCTCGGGCGTCATCATCTCCAAGGACGGATACATTGTCACCAACAACCATGTCGTGGAAAACGCCGACACCATCAATGTACGTCTGACCAACTTCGAGGAATACGATGCAAAGATCATCGGCCGCGACCCGAAAACGGATCTCGCCCTGCTCAAGATCACGCCCAAAAATGGGTTGCCGGCGACAGCCTTCGGGGATTCGGAGAAATTGCGGGTTGGCGACTGGGTCATGGCCATCGGCAACCCTTTCGGCTTCGAACAGACCGTGACCGCCGGGATTGTCAGCGGCAAGGGCCGTTCCCTGGGCAGCGGCCCCTATGAAAATTTCATCCAGACCGACGCCTCCATCAATCCGGGCAATTCCGGAGGACCGCTGTTCAATCTCAAGGGCGAGATGGTCGGAATCAATACCGCCATCTACAGCCGCAGCGGCGGCAACATCGGCATCGGCTTCGCCATTCCGGCCAACATGGCAAAAAATGTAATCAACCAGCTCAAGGAGCATGGCTCGGTGGTGCGCGGCTGGCTCGGCGTCATGATCCAGCCCGTCACCCCGGAACTCGCCTCCCAGTTCAAACTTGACCGGCCCATCGGCGCCCTGGTGGGCGAGGTTTCCCCCGGCGGCCCGGCGGAGAAGGCCGGCATCAAACCCGGTGATGTCATTGTCGAATTCAACGGCAAGGAAATCTCCCAGATGAGCATGCTGCCCAATCTGGTGGCCGAGACCCCGGTGGGAAGCAGGGCGGAGATCACCCTGCACCGGAAAGGCGCGATGAAAAAGCTCCCCGTGGTCATTGCCAAACTCAGTGAAGAACAGGCTGCCGCGAGCGAACCGGCGGAAACCCTCAATAAAAGCCTGGGGCTGGGGGTACAGGATCTCACCCCGGAAATTGCCGCGGCCCTGGGCATCACCGATAAGCATGGGGTGCTGGTAACCGGGGTCGAGCCCTACTCCCCGGCAGCCGAAGCCGGCCTGCGCAAGGGAGATCTGATCCTTGAGGTAAACCAGAAACCTGTCCGGGATGTGAAGGGATTCCTCAACGCGGTCAAGGGAATGAAAGCAAAATCAACGGTTTCCTTTTTTGTCAAACGGGACGGCCGCACCAGATTCTTTGGGTTGAAACTCAAGTGAATACTCCACCGCCTAGAAGGCGGTGGCTTCAAGTAACAGCTAAAGCTGGCGGGGTCGGCTATGCCGACTTCTCGTCATCACCTTCAACCTTGAAATTGTCATCGGAGGCGGCGTCTTGTTTCTCAATGTATTGGATGATCATCTCATCCGTAACATTGCCGCTGCTACAACAAAAGTAGCCCCGAGCCC
>JAJZPC010000009.1 GCA_021811385.1 Deltaproteobacteria bacterium
CGTTTCGCCAACAGGTGCTGGGATTTGACGAAGGGTTGCAAGACCTCTTCGGGAGTGAGCAATGACAAAAATCAGGGTTTACGAGTTAGCTAAGGAAGCGGAAATGGAAAACAAGGACTTGGTGGCAGCCCTCATTGAGATGGGCTATGCCATTAAATCCCACAGTTCCACTCTGGATGACGAGACAGCACAGGATATCCGCCAAAGGCTTGGGATAGGCCAGACCCGGACGGAAGAAAAAAGGATCCAGGGCGCCGGACGGACAACCATTATCCGTAGAAGAACCAAAACCGTTCCGGTTGAAGTGCCCCCGGCGGAGGAAGCGGTGGCCAGGCCGAAGCCGTCTGTCGTTTCGGAGGAAGAGAGGGAAGAGACTGGGGCGGCCCGGGCGGCGGATATTGCGGAACGCGAAGAAGCCGGTCCGGGCGAGGTTGTCGAACCGGTGATGGCTGCAGGTTCCGAAGGCGAGGAAGAACCGGAGGTGTCCGTTCCGCTTGCGGAAGAGGAAGTAAAGCCTGCCGTTGTTGTTGAGGCAGCCGGAGAGGAAGAAATCCCCGGAGCGGGGGTGGCCGAGGATGAATTGGAAGAGGAAGCGCCCTTTGTCCAGGAGCCGCATCGCAAGGGGTTTGCCCGGGTGATCAAGAGGGCGGCCATTGTCATCCCGCCGCCGGCCCCACCCCGTACCTTCCCGCCCCGGCCGGCGAAAAGGCCCGAGCCGGTAAAAGGAAAGCCCGTCGTTGCCGAGGTTCCCGCCGCCAAGGATGAAGGCGAAAAGGGCGATGCGCTCAAGGGGAAAAAGGGCAAACGGTTTGTTAAATTCACCACCGAGACCACCGAGCATGACCGGGCGAAAAAGGCCCCGCTGCGCAGTCAGCGGCAGGCCGATATCGATATCGAGGATGTTGACGATGCGCTCGGCGGAAAAATCCCCGCCGGTTTGCGGGTCGGACGCAGCTTGCGGAGCGGCGGCAAGAAAGGCAAGCGCCAGGGCATTTCCCTGCAGGTCTCGGAAACAAAGGCGATCAAGAAGCGGATCAAGGTGCATGAAACCATTACGGTCGGTGATCTTGCCCACCGGATGGGCCTCAAGGTCGGCGAGCTTATTGCCAAATTGCTGGGGATGGGGGTCATGGCCACCATCAACCAGGCCCTTGATGTCGATACCGCGACCCTGGTAGCCTCTGATTTCGGCTATGAGGTCGAGCAGGGGGTCACCGAGGAACAGACCATCCTCAACCTGGAAGAACAGGAAGGCGGCGGGGAGATGCTTCCCAGACCGCCGGTGGTCACGGTCATGGGCCATGTCGATCACGGCAAGACCTCGGTGCTGGACGCCATCCGGAAAACGGATGTGGCGGCCGGCGAGGCCGGCGGCATCACCCAGCATATCGGCGCCCATTATGTCCGCTCCCCGCAGGGGGATGTGGTCTTCCTTGACACCCCGGGCCATGCGGCCTTTACGGAAATGCGTTCCCGTGGCGCCCAGGTTACCGATGTCGTTGTTCTGGTTGTCGCCGCGGATGACGGGGTCATGGATCAGACCCGCGAGGCGGTGAACCACGCCAGGGCGGCCAAGGTTCCCATTTTGGTTTGCGTGAACAAGATCGACAAGCCCGATGCCGACCCCATGCGGGTGAAAAGGGAATTGGCCGATCTGAATCTGGTCAGCGAGGAATGGGGCGGGGACACCATCTTCTGTGAAACCTCCGCCAAAACCGGGCAAGGCATTGCCGAGTTGTTGGAAAACATCCATCTCCAGGCGGAAATTCTTGAGTTGAAGGCTGATCCCAATCGGCGCGCCAAGGGGCATGTGATCGAGGCCCAGCTCCATAAAGGACGCGGTCCCGTGGCCACGGTTCTGGTCGAGCAGGGAACCCTGCGGGTCGGCGATGCCTGTGTCGCCGGAATATTCTACGGCAAGGTACGCTCCTTGACCAACGACCGCGGGGAAAGCGTCAAGGAGGCCGGACCGGCCATTCCCGTCGAGGTTCAGGGGCTGAGCGGAGTGCCGCGGGCCGGTGATGAATTTGTCGTTCTGCCCGATGAAAAAAGGGCACGGAGCGTGAGCGCCGACCGGCAGCTTAAAAGCCGGGAAGCCGAACTGGGCACAACCACCAAGATCTCCCTGGAGAATCTGTTTGATAAATTGCAGGCAGGAAACGTCAAGGAGCTGCGGGTCGCTCTGCGCGCCGACGTGCAGGGAACACTGGAGGCCTTCAGTAAAGCCATAGAGGATCTGGCAACCGATGAGGTCAAGGTCAAGATCCTCCATGCCGGCACCGGCACCATAACCGACTCGGACGTCTTGCTCTCGGCGGCATCGGATGCCTTTATCATCGGCTTTAATGTCCGGCCCTCCGCCAAGGTGCAGGAGCTCGCCAAGAACGAGAAGGTGGATATCCGCACCTACGACGTCATCTACCATGCCCTGGATGACATCAAAAAGGCCATGGTCGGGTTGCTTGACGCCCGTTTCGAGGAAAAGATCATCGGCGCCGCAGAGGTCCGGGAAACATATCAGGTTCCCAAGGTCGGCACCATTGCCGGCTGCTATGTGACCGACGGCAAGATCGAGCGCAACGCCAAGCTGCGCGTCCTGAGGGAAGGCGTGGTGGCGTTTACCGGCCAGCTTGCCTCCCTGCGGCGTTTCAAGGACGATGTCAAGGACGTGCAGAGCGGATACGAGTGCGGTATCGGGGTTGCCAACTATAACGACCTCAGGATCGGCGATGTGCTTGAGTTCTTTGTCCTGAAAGAGGTTGAGAGAGAGCTGTAATGGCGGCCGGAAAAGCAAAATCGCGGTTCGGCCTTCCTGCCGGTCTCAGCCGGACAGGCCCGAAAAGGCGGCCGATCCGGGTGGGGGACGCCATCAAGGCAGAGATTGCCTCGCTCCTGGTACGGAAAATCAAGGATCCTCGCCTGTATAATATTGTCATCACCTCGGTGGAGATGAGCGATGATCTTGGACATGCCAGGGTTTTGTATAGTATACTGGGTAATGAAGACCCCAAGGATGTTGCCAAGGGGCTGGAGAGCAGCAAGGGTTTTATCAGAAGCAGTCTGGCCAAGGCGCTGGAGTTGCGGCATGTTCCGGCGCTGGATTTCCGGCTGGACCTTGCCGGCCAGAAGCAGGCTGAAATGGAACAGTTACTCAGGGAGATAGCAAAAGACGATGGATCATCCCCGTGACGAGATTGTTCGCACCCTGAACGCGGCTCAAAACGTTCTGGTGGCAACCCATATCCACCCGGACGGGGATGCCCTCGGTTCGCAGATAGCCATGGGCAACATCCTGCGTTCCCTTGGCAAGAATGTTTTTCTCTACGGCGAGGATCAGGTTTCCCACCTGTACCGGTTTTTGCCGGGCAGCGCGGAGATAGAGTCCTTGCTTCCGGCCCTGAACGGCTTTGACTGTGCCATCGCCCTTGACTGTGGTGATTGCAACAGACTGGGCGCGGCCATGGATGCCCTGTTGACCATCCATCCCTTCATGGTTGTGGACCATCACGTCGGCCACCGGGAGTTTGGCGATCTGAGGTGGATTGCCTCGGACCGGGCTTCAACCGGCGAGATGGTCTATGATCTGGCCGAGGCCATGGGCGCCGAGCTGAGCTTTGAATCAGCCTATTGCCTGTATGCGGCCATTGTTTCCGATACCGGCTCCTTTAAATATTCCTCGACTTCTGCTGAAACCTTCCGTATCGCAGGCGAGCTTCTGCGTAAAGGGGTAAAACCCGCGGAGGTTTCCGGCAAGCTGTTTGACAATTTCACGGTCAAGCGTCTCAATCTCATGCGGTTGGTGCTCGATTCACTGCAATTGCATGCCGATGACCGACTGGCAATGATCGCGGCGCCCCGGGAGGTTTTTATCAAAACCGGCACCACCCAGGCGGACGCGGAGACCTTTATCAATTACCCGCGCTCCCTGGATACCGTGAAGGTGGCTGCCTTTTTAAAAGAAACCGAGAAGGGGCTTGTTTCGGTAAGCCTTCGCTCCAAAGGCACCGAGTATGATGTGGCCCAGGTTGCCGCCGCCTTTGGCGGGGGCGGCCATCGCAATGCGGCAGGGTTTAAACTGCCGGATACAACCATTGACGAGGTGCGGGAAAAACTGCTGATTGAATTGCTGCCCCTGGTAACTCGTTAAGAAAATGGAACTTCCGTCGCAAATGCCAAGTGAGGCGCATGCCGCCTCGCCTGGGGAAAAACTTCCTGCCGAACCGGCCCTTGAGGCCGGTATTTTTTTGGTGGACAAGCCGGTGGGGCCCAGCTCCTTCCGGATGGTGCAGTTGGTGCGGAGGGCTTTGTCCATAAAGAAAGTGGGGCATGCCGGCACCCTTGATCCCTTTGCCTCCGGCCTGCTGGTTATCTGTGTCGGCCGCCCGGCCACCCGCCTCATCTCCCGATTCATGGACGGGAACAAGCGCTACGAGGCGGTGGTCAAGCTTGGCATTGAAACCGCCACCCAGGATCTTGAGGGAGAGGTTATCGCCCAACATGCAGTCAGGGCGTTCTCCCGGGAAGAGCTGGAGCAATGCCTGGCCGGATTCCTGGGCGAGCAACTGCAGACCCCGCCGCAGTTTTCAGCGCTCAAGCACCAGGGCAAGCCCCTGTACCATTATGCGCGGCGGGGGATTATCATTGAAAAGGCCCCGCGGCCGGTAACGATCTTTCGGTTACAGCTGCTGGACGCCGGAGCCGATACCCTGCGCATCCGGGTGGATTGCAGCAAAGGCACCTATATCCGGACCCTGGCCGCGGATATCGGCCGCGCCCTTGGTTGCGGCGCCCATCTTATCGCCTTGCGGCGTTTGGGAAGCGGTCCGTTTGGCGTCGAAAACGCCGTGGATGGCAGCCTGTTGCAGGATCCCGTCCCGGCGCGCCAGGCGCTTTTGGCCAAGGTCTTGACCGTGGAAGAGGTTTTGGCGGTGCTGTCTCCGGCAGAATGATCACCGGCCCGGGAAAAAGCACGCAACGACATTCAATTGACATTGGCGCAGGGATCATTTATTAAGAAGCGTACCCAATTAGGAATCGATGGTTGTGAAATTCTGTCGATCTCCCGAATTATTAATTTTAGTGCACGAGGACGTCATGACACTGCAAGCGGAACAGAAAAAAGAGATTATCACCCAATACGCCCATCACGAGAAGGACACCGGCTCGCCCGAGGTGCAGATTGCCCTGCTGAGCTCCCGGATCACCTATCTTACCGAGCATTTCAAGGAGCACAAAAAAGACCATCATTCCCGGCGCGGTTTGCTGAAGCTGGTCGGCCAGAGACGGCGTCTCCTGAATTACCTCAAGAACAAAAACGTTGATCTGTACCGTGACCTGATTCAAAAGCTTGGCATCAGAAAGTAAGATGCGATAACAGCCACCGCCTGGTTACGGCGGTGGCTCCATTTTTGCCCCTGTGCAATCAAGATCGCCGCTTCCGCGTGCGGTTGGGGCAGCGAAGACACCACCTTCCCATAGCGGTAATGATATAGCGTCCGCCGGCGTAGAGCCGGGTGCGTTGTTGCTGCCGACAAGGGAAGGGGCGGTTGTCAGAGGAGAGTATATGTACAAAAAAGTAACGATTGATCTTGGCGGACGGCCCCTCAGTATTGAGACCGGGCGTTTGGCAAAACAGGCAAACGGCACGGCCCTGGTGACCTACGGGGAAACAGTGGTGCTGGTTACGGCCACCGCAGCCAAGGATCCCAAGGCTGAAATCGATTTTCTCCCCCTCACCGTGGAGTATCAGGAGCGTTTTTATGCGGTTGGCCGTATTCCGGGGAGCTTTTTCCGGCGTGAAATCGGACGGCCCAGCGACAAGGAAACCTTGTCCGCCCGGTTTATCGACCGGCCCCTGCGCCCCCTGTTTGTCAAGGGCTATCAGCACGAGACCCAGGTGATCGCCACCGTTCTTTCCGCCGATCAGAAAAACGACCCGGATGTGCTGGCCATGATCGGCGCCTCCTGCGCCCTGATTGTCTCCGATATCCCTTTCAACGCGCCGGTTGCCGGTGTGCGGGTGGGCTATGTGGACGGCCAGTATGTGCTCAACCCCAGCCCGGAAGAGTGGGAAAAATCCCGGATGAACCTCATCGTGGCAGGGACCAGAAACGCCGTGGTCATGGTGGAAGGCGGGGCGGACAGCCTATCCGAGGCCGAGGTGCTTGAGGGTATCTTTTTCGGCCACAAGGCGTTGCAGCCCATCCTGGACATGCAGGAAGAGATGCGGGGTGCGGTGGGCAAGGCCAAGATGGCGGTTACCCCGCCGGTGGTCAATGAGGCCTTGAAGGCCAAGGTGGAGGAGCTGGCCCGCGGAGATATGCAGGCGGTTATCACCATGGCCGACAAGCAGCAGCGCAGCGAGCTGTACCATCAGCTGCAGAAAAAAGTCCTCGAAGCCCTGGGCGAAGGGTATGGTGACAGCCTCAAGGAGGCCAAGGAGCATCTCCATTCCCTGAACAAGACCATGATGCGCGACCGGATCGTCAAGGAGCAGTGCCGCATCGACGGCCGCCGTTTCGACGAGATCCGCCCCATCAGCTGCGAAGTCGCGGCCCTGCCGCGGGTTCATGGCTCCGCCCTGTTTACCCGGGGCGAGACCCAGGTCATGGTTTCCGCCACCCTGGGCAGCGGCGAGGACGAGCAACGGGTTGAATCCCTGAGCGGTATGTCCTTCAAGCCCTTTATGCTGCATTATAACTTTCCCCCGTATTGCGTGGGCGAGGTCCGCTTCATGCGTGGCCCCAGCCGCCGCGACATCGGGCATGGCGCCCTGGCCGAGCGCGCCCTTGCGGCCGTGCTGCCCAAAAACGATGATTTCGCCTACACGGTGCGGATCGTTTCCGAGGTTCTGGAGTCAAACGGCTCCTCCTCCATGGCCACGGTGTGCGGCGGCAGTCTCGCCCTGATGGATGCGGGCGTGCCGATCAGGAAGCCTGTTTCCGGCGTGGCCATGGGCTTGATCAAGGACGGCGAGACCATCGTTATCCTCTCCGATATCCTGGGTGACGAAGATCATCTCGGCGACATGGACTTCAAGGTAACCGGCACCGACGAGGGCATCACCGCCCTGCAGATGGACATCAAGATCGAAGGCGTCTCCAAGGAGATCATGACCAGCGCTCTGGCCCAGGCCAGGGGCGGACGTCTCCATATTTTGGAGAAGATGAAGATGGCCATCGAGCAGCCCAGGGCAGAGGTGCCCGAGCATGCGCCCAAGATCTTCAGCCTGCAGATCAACCCCGATAAGATCCGTGACCTCATCGGCCCTGGCGGCAAGATGATCAAGTCGATCACCGCCGATTACGGGATCAAGATGGATGTCGAGGATTCCGGCAAGGTGACGATCTTCGCGCCCAACGGCCAGATCGCCCAGCAGGTCATTGCCAAGGTGAACGAGCTCACCGCCGACCCTGAAATCGGCAGGATCTACGACGGCGTGGTCCAGAAGATCGTCGATTTCGGCGCCTTCGTGCAGATCATGCCCGGGGTGGATGGGTTGGTGCACATCTCCGAGCTTGAAAACAAGCGGGTCGAGAAGGTCACCGATGTTCTCAAGGAAGGGGACGAGGTTCGGGTCAAGGTTCTGGAGATCGACCAGCGGGGCAAGATCCGCTTGAGCCGCAAGGCCGTCCTCCAGGAGGAGTCGGGTTCCTGATCCGTCGTCGTATGTATTTGTGATTCTTCCAAGGGGAAGGAGGGCGCGGCCCTCTTTCCCCTTTTCCGTGTCACCCTAACCAGTAAGGAAGATCGTGGCCAACAGCTACCAGAAAACCGTGCTCGACAACGGCATCCGGATCATCACCGAAAAGATTCCTTCCCGCACGGTTTCGGCGGGGATCTGGGTGGACGTGGGGGCGCGGGACGAGCAGCCCCACAACAACGGGAGCGCCCATTTTGTCGAGCACATGCTCTTCAAGGGCACCCCCAGCCGGACGGCCCAAGAGATTGCCCAGGAGTTCGACACTCTGGGCGGCATGTCCAATGCCTTCACCTCCGGCGAGACCACCTCCTATTACGCCACGGTTCTGGATGATCAGGTGGAACGGGTTGCCGGGCTGATGGGGGATATCTTTCTGAATTCGCTTTTCGAGGAGGACGAGGTGGTCCGGGAGCGGGAGGTGGTGCTCCAGGAGATATCCATGGTGGAAGACACCCCGGATGACCGCATCCACGAGCTGTTCACCGGCAGCCTCTGGGGAGAGCATCCCCTGGGCTATACGGTGCTTGGCCGCCGTGAGGTGGTGGCGGCCATGGATTCCGCCGGCCTGCGGGAGTATATGCGGAGTGAATACACGCCGGAGAGGATCGTCATCGCCGCCTCGGGCAATGTGGATCACGCACGGTTCTGTCGTCTCTGGCAGAAACAGATGGGCAATCTGTCTGGGCCGAAGACGGGAAACAGCCGCCGTCGGCAGCCCACCCCGCTTGCCCCGGTGCGTAAGCTCCACAAGAAGAACCTGGAGCAGGCGCATTTGGTCTTGGGCACCTACGGATTGCCCTTGGTTGCGCCTGAGCGCTATGTCCTCTATCTGCTGCACGTGCTTCTCGGCGGCAACATGAGTTCCCGGCTGTTTCAGGAGGTGCGCGAGAAAGAGGGGCTGGCCTATTCCATCTATTCCTACCTCTCCTCCTTCACGGACAGCGGCTATCTCGGCGTGTACCTGGGTGTCGACCCGGCGGTGGTGAACAAGGCCATGGCGCTGGTCGCCAGGGAAATCACGGGGCTGCGTCAGAACAGTGTTTCCGAAGAGTTGCTTGCCAGGGCCAAGGATTACGCCAAGGCCGGGATCTTTCTCTCCGCCGAGAACATGGAGTCCCGGATGACCCGAATCGCCAGAAACGAGCTGACCTTTGGCCGCTATGTCTCCTTTGACGAGGTTGCCGCGGGTTTTGACCAGGTGCGGCCGGAGGATATCTTCGACCTGGCCACGCGCCTTTTCAGCCAGCCGTTGTTCGCCACGGTTCTTGGCCCCCTGAAGGCAAAGGATATTGATTGGCACCCCCTAAATCTGGAGTAAAACATAATGGAAACCCCGAGAGACGAAACGCACATTATCCACCTGGCTTGGCTCGATCCGGCAACCCATGCGGATTTGCCCTTGCCCACGTACCATTCCGAGCTGGCTGCGGGCATGGATGTGGCCGCAGCCGTGCTTGAGCCGGTGGTGATCGGGCCGGGCGAGATCCGCTTGCTCCCCTCCGGCTTTGCCGTGGCCCTGGCTTCGGGCTATGAGTTGCAGGTGCGTCCCCGGAGCGGGCTGGCCATCAAGCACGGGATCACCGTGGTCAACAGCCCCGGCACCATTGATGCCGATTACCGGGGCGAGGTGAAGATCGGTTTGATCAATCTGGGCAGCGAACCGTTCACCATCCACCGGGGCGACCGGATCGCCCAGCTGGTACTGGCCCCGGTCTGCCGGGCCACGGTGGTTGCGGTGGACAGGCTGGACGAAACCCTGCGGCAGGACGGCGGGTTCGGTCATACGGGCCTGGGGCAGGTAAAAGGCTAAAGGGGCAAGGAGAAAGGATCATGCCCAGGCGGACAGAAAGCCGAAAACCTTTCGCCTTTAACCTTTAACCTTTAACCTTTTTCCTGGTGATCCATGCGATTTTGTGTTTTGGGCAGCGGCAGCAAGGGCAATGCCACCTTTGTCGAGTCCGGGCAGACGCGGCTTTTGATCGACGCCGGGTTTTCCGGCAAGGAGATCGAGCACCGGCTGGCCGGGATCGGGGTCGGCGCGGAAACCCTGTCCGGTATCCTCATCACCCACGAGCATGGCGATCATGTCAAGGGCGCGGCGATCCTCTCCCGCCGCTTCCGGTTGCCGGTCTTTATCAACGAAGCGACCCTGGCCGCAGCCGGGCCGGTCTTGGACAACCTCCACCAATGCCATGCCTTTGTTACGGGGCAGACCTTTGTCTTTCAGGATTTCCAGATCCATCCCTACGCGATCTCCCATGACACGGCGGATCCCGTCGGGTTCCTCCTGAACAATGGCCTGGCGCTCATGGGATACTGCACCGATACCGGGGTGGTGTCCAAACTGATGCGCCACCGGTTGAGCAATTGTCATGGGTTGGTGCTCGAATGCAACCACGACCCGGAGCTGCTCCGCAACGGGCCCTATCCCCCATCCCTGCAACAGCGGGTGCGCGGCAAGAGCGGGCATCTGGCCAATGAAGACGCTGCCGGGTTTTTGAGCGATATCCTTCACGACGGTCTGGAGCATGTGGTGCTGTCCCACCTCAGCGAAACCAACAACCGTCCGCATCTTGCCGAAAAAGCCATGAGCGCCATGCTGGAGAGATTCCGGCAGCAGCGGGGCGCGTGCCAGGTGCCCGTGATCTCCATTGCCCATCAGGATAGGGCCGGGGAGGTGGTCACTCTGCGAGGCAGCGCGGGGTGATGGCGCCTGGAAAACGTTTTCCGTGGCGGCTGGGGGCGACCTCCTGCGTGCTGCCCGCGGACATCATGACCAATGTCCGGCAACTGGCCCCGCTGGTGGACGATGTCCAGCTGCTCTTTTTTGAAAGCGCGGCCAAAAGCCGTCTGCCCCAGCCTCTGGATGTGCAGGTATTGCGCGAGCTTGCCGAGGCGCACCGCCTCAGTTACACGGTGCATCTGCCCACCGATCTGTCCCTGGGTGCGGCATCGAGGGCTGAGCGGCAGGAGGGGATCGGGGAGATTCTCCGGCTCATGGCGCAGCTGGCCCCCCTTGGGGTGCAGAGTTTCGACCTGCATCTGGTCCGGGAACCGACCCTGCCCGAGGCTGCCTGGCTCGATAATCTCGCAGCCAGCCTTGAGGAATTGTCCAGTGTCCTGGGCGACGAGAAAAGGCTGGTTGGAGTCGAGAATATCGAGTATCCATTCGGGCTGGTGGCCCCGTTGGTTACGGAATACGGCTTTGGCACCTGCCTTGATCTCGGGCATCTTCTCCACTACGGTCACGATCTGGAAGAAGGGTTGGGGCTGCTGCCACGGGTTCGCCATCTTCACTACCATGGGGTGCGGGATGGCAAGGATCATCAGGGGCTGCATGATGCGGGGCAGGCCGGGATGCTGGGCCGGCAGCTGGCTGGGATTGGGTATGACGGCGTGGTCACCCTGGAGATGTACAGCCTGGAAAAGCTGGAGGCATCGTTGGCGCTTCTGGCTACGGCGTGGCAGCCTTTCGGCCACGAATAGAACAGAACCCGTGCTCCTTGCAAAAGGCAAAGAAGTTCCCTCCCCCCTTGCGGGGGAGGGTTAGGGAGAGGGGGAATCAGCTTGGAAATCGCCAAGTCGCAGTTTCACCCACCCCCCGGCCCCCTCCCGTCAAGGGAGGGGGAGTCAATTTGGAAGAGTTTAGCAAGAGCATCAACAATATCGTAGCGCAAGTCGGCTGCGGAGAAATACAGGAGAAGAGAACATGATACGGACACCAGAAGAATTGCAGACCGCCTGCGCAACCATTGAGCCGGCAAGCAAGGATATTTTGATCCAGGCCCAGGCCAGGCTTGATAATCTGACCAAGCCCCAAGGCAGCCTGGGCAAGCTGGAGATGCTGGCGGCCAGAACCTGCGCCATGCGGAGAAGCATCGGTGCCAAGGTGGAGAAGAAGATCATCCTCACCTTTGCCGGGGACCACGGCGTGGTGGCCGAGGGGATCAGCGCCTTCCCCCAGGAGGTGACCCCGCAGATGGTTCTCAATTTTTTGGCCGGAGGCGCGGGGGTCAATGTGCTGGCCCGTCATGTGGGCGCCGAGGTGCGGGTGGTTGATGTGGGCGTTGCCGTGGTGGTCGAAGCCGAAGGGTTGCGGCAATGCAAGGTCCGGCCCGGCACCGACAACATGGCCAAGGGTCCGGCCATGAGCATTAACGAGGCCGTGGCTGCCATCGGGGTCGGCATGGCCATGGCCCGCGAGGCCATCGAGGACGGAGCCGAGATTCTGGGTACCGGCGATATGGGCATCGGCAACACCACCCCGTCCGCCGCGCTCTTTGCCGCCTTGCTGCCTGCCAAGGTATCCGATGTGACGGGTCGTGGCACTGGCATCAATGACGCCACCCTCCAGCACAAGATCGCGGTGATCGAGCAATCCCTGAACGTGAACCAAGAGCGGCTGGATTCTCCCCTTGGCGCCTTGGCCGCGGTGGGTGGGCTGGAGATCGGTGCCATCTGCGGTTGTATCTTGCAGGCGGCGATCAGCAAGATTCCGGTGGTGGTGGACGGCTTTATTTCCAGCGCCGGAGCCCTGGTTGCTCTGCGCCTTGCCCCCAATGTTCTGGATTACTGTTTTTTTAGCCACATGTCGGCGGAACAGGGCCATCGAATCTTCTTTGAGAAGATGGGGTTGAACCCCCTGCTGCACCTTGACCTGCGCTTGGGCGAGGGAACCGGCGCGGCCCTGACCATGAATCTGGTGGAGGCGGGGCTCAAGATCATGAACGAGATGGCCACCTTTGGCGAGGCCGGAGTGAGTGAGGCCGGTTGAAGACCATGCTGCCGGCTGCAAAGATTGCCATCGCCTTTCTCACCATCCTGCCTGCCAGGCTGCCTGCGGAGCTGCCTCCTGACGGGCTCAAGCGGAGCGCCGGGTTTTTCCCCCTTGTCGGTTGGCTGATCGGCGGGTTTCTGGCGGGGTGTGCCTGGATATGTGTCCGGGCCGGTCTTCTCCCCATGGTGAATGCGGTGTTGCTGGTGATCCTTGGCGCCTGGCTGACCAGGGGGTTGCACCTCGATGGTCTGGCTGATCTGCTCGATGGCCTGGGCGGCGGGCAGACCCCGGAGAGACGCCTGGCGATCATGAAGGATTCGGCTACTGGGGCCTTTGGGGTGGTCGGGCTGGTGCTGTTGCTCGGCCTGAAGGTTGCGTGTCTTTCCTCGCTTGTTGCCAACGGTGGGGAGCTATTTTTCTTTGCCCTGTTCGCCGCTCCGGTGGCGGCCCGCTGGGCCATGGCCACCCTGGCCTGCGGCACGCAATATCCCCGGGAGATCGGCACCGGCCACGCTTTTGTCGGCAAGGTCGGCTCAAGGGAACTGGCGCTGGGCGCTCTCCTGCTGACGCCGCTGATCTGGTGGGATTGGTCGGCCGGGCTGACGGTGCTTGGCGCGGCAATGTTGCCTGCAATCTGGCTCCGGTTCAGGGCGAGCAAGGCGCTGGGCGGCGTCACCGGCGATGTATTGGGCGCTTCCTGTGAGCTGGGGGAGGCTTGTGGCTGGCTGGCCGCAGTGGTGTCGAGTTCCGTGCTTCCGTGAGCAACCGCTAGTTTTGCGGCGCTCCTTCCACCAATTGCACCAGGGCGACGATATTTTGCTGGAGACGCGCGGCTTGGGCCGTCACTGTTTCAGATACCGCCGCCAGTTCCTCGGCATTGGCGGCAAGCTGCTGCGTGCCGCTGTCCATCTGGGTGATTCCCTCGGCTATTTGCGTGATCCCTTGGGTCTGTTCGTGGGAGGAGCGGGAAATCTCTTCCACCAGATGCCCCACTCTGCGGGAATCTTCCACCGCATTTTCCGTGCTTTCCGCGACAGAATTCACCGTTGCCAGCCCTTGGTCTACATTGGCGATGGCTTGCTCCAGAAGGGCGCTGGAGTTCTTCGCCGAAGCTGAGGTGCGTTGGGCGAGATTCCTGACCTCCTCCGCCACCACGGCGAATCCCTGTCCGTGTTCCCCGGCCCGCGCGGCTTCCACCGCGGCGTTCAAGGCCAGCAGGTTTGTCTGGAAGGCGATGCCTTCGATATCGGAAATAAGCTTCATGATTGCATCGCTGTCTTGTTTGATCCTGTGCATGTTCGTCTGCATGGTGCGTACTTCGCTGCTTGCCTTGATGCCGATCTCTTCATTCTTCTTCATGGCCAGATTGGCCGCGCCGGCGTTGCCGTCGTTCTGTTGCACCCTGCCGGTGATATTTTCCAGGGTGGCATGGGTTTCTTCAAGGTTGGCCGCCATCTCCGAGGCCATTTCCGCCACCTGTTGCGAACTGCTTGCCGCGCTATGCGCTTCCTCGGAGATGGCGGCGGCGCTCAATTTGAGATCCTCCGCAACCCCGTTGACAAGGGTGACGATCATCCGCACGAGAAATAGGGACAGAAGCGGGATGCAGACAATGGCGAACCCCGCCCCGGCGTTGAAGAGGATTTTGTATGTTGTGACCTCGGCGATGGTCTTTTTTTTGATCGTATCCAAGGCAGCGCGGAGATCATCCACCGCCGTTTTGGTGTCGCTCATTACCAGGTAGAAATTTTCCAGATACCTTTCTTCGAAAATCTCCTCGGCCTCGCCGGATTTTCCTTCCGCGGCCAAGGGGAGGATCTTGTCGCCGGCAAGGGCACGCATCTCGCCCCAGCTTGCGGTGATTGTCCGCAGGGATTTTGTGATCCCTCCGGCCCGTTCCAGACTGTGGCAGGAATTGCAAGCCATGGCGCCATGTGCGGGCTTGCCCGTCAAATCCTCCTGCATCTCCGCGATCACCGCGTCCATTTTGCCAAGGATCTTGGCCAGGGATTCCTGGCGGGCTGGGTCGTGGTCCCGGATCTCCATCAGGATCATGGTGTTGATCAGATTGAAGTTGAGGCGGGCTCGGGCGATTTTGTCGATGTGATCGCTTTTCAGCTCGATCCCTTTATAGGTGCCGCCACCGATCTGTACCTTGGCGATGACGTACTGGGCGAGGCCCGTGCCGACGATGACCACCAGAAGGGCCGAGGAAACCAGGAGCAACAGCTTTGTCCGGAGCGAGAGTCTGTCGAACCATGCACGCATTGCTTTCTCCCGAGGCTTTTTGTTCAGGGTGGAAATCTGCTTGCCGAGGCAGGGAAGATTCAGGCAGGATGAGGGGAAAATGCGGGCTTTCCGCGAGGTTCTGTGTTGTTTTTTTGTATTCTACCTCGGGGCGGGGGTGGAAAAGCAAGGGAAAAATGAAGATGGGAGGTCGAGGCGGGATGTGGTGAAAAAAAGGAGGGGGCCGATGGGCCCCCTCCTTTTGTGGTGTGTTGCAGGAACCCGAGGTTACAGGTTGAACAACAAATCGCTGTAGGTCGGTACCGGCCAGATGTCATCCGGCAGGATGGTCTCAAGCGCGTCGATGTCTCCGCGCAGGTCAACCATGGCGGGGAATACCTTGTCGCGGTATGCAGCGCCCTGCTTGGCCACGTCGGAGATGCCCTGGGCCTTCTTGGTCTCCTCCTCCAGCTTGGCCACCTTCTTGCCCGCAGCTTCCAGATGCTTGCCAACCTGCTCCAGCAGCCCCTTCTGCACCGAACCGTACTTGCCGGCCGCGGCCAGGGAGGCGCCGAGCTCGCCGACAAAGCGGATGGCCGCCGGGATGAACTGGCGTTTGGTCATCTGGATGGCGGTGAGGGCCTCGATGTTGATGTGTTTGGCGTACTGCTCCACATAGATGTCGTAGCGGGAGTGCAGCTCATCCTTGGAAAGCACGTTGTACTTGCCGAACAGCTTGATCGCCTTGGGGGTGATGAAAGCCTTGAGCGCGTCCACGGTGTTGCGGGTGTTGGGCAGGCCGCGCTTCTCGGCTTCCTTGGCCCACTCGGCGGAGTAGTTGTTGCCGTTGAAGACGATCCGGCCATGCTGGGTCATGACTTCCTTGAGGATGGCGAGGATCTCCTTGTTCACGTCCTTGGCTTTCTCCAACCGGGTGGCGATCTCATCCAACGCCTCGGCGGCAATGGTGTTCAGCGCCACGTTGGGGCCAGCGATGGACTGGGAGGAGCCGACCATGCGGAACTCGAACTTGTTGCCGGTGAAGGCAAAGGGCGAAGTCCGATTGCGGTCGGTGTTGTCCTTGGGCAGCTCGGGCAGGGAGTCAACCCCGATCTTCAAGGTCTGGCAAGCGCCTTTCTTGCAGATCTTCTCGCCCTTGGCCAGCTTCTCCAGTACGTCGGAGAGCTCCTGGCCCAGGAAGATGGAGATGATCGCGGGCGGCGCCTCGTTGGCGCCCAACCGGTGATCGTTGCCGGAGCTGCCGCAGGTGGCGCGCAGGATGTCGGCGTGCATATCCACGGCCTTGATCAGGGCGGAGATAAAGACCAGGAACTGGGCGTTGTCCTCCGGGGTCTGGCCCGGCTCCAGCAGGTTGATGCCGTCGTCGGTGGAGAGCGACCAGTTGTTGTGCTTGCCGGAGCCGTTTACGCCGGCATAGGGCTTCTCGTGCAGCAGGCAGACCATGCCGTGGCGCAGGGCCACTTTCTGCATGGTCTCCATGACCAGCTGGTTGTGGTCGGTGGCCATGTTGGTGGTGGTGAAAACCGGAGCCATTTCGAACTGGGCCGGAGCAACCTCGTTGTGTTTGGTCTTGGAGGAGATGCCCATCTTCCACAGCTCGATGTCCAGATCCTTCATGTAGGCGGAAACCCGATCCTTGATGGCGCCGAAGTACTGGTCTTCCAGTTCCTGGCCCTTGGGGGCGGGCGCGCCGAACAGGCTGCGGCCGCAGGTCATCAGGTCGAGGCGTTGCAGGTAGTACTCTTTTTCCACCAGGAAGTATTCCTGCTCCGCGCCCACCGTGGAGCCGACGATGCTGGAGGTGGTGTTGCCCATGGCTTTGAGCACCCGCAGCGCCTGCTTGGAAACGGCGTTCATCGAGCGGAGCAGAGGGGTCTTCTTGTCCAGGGCCTCGCCCTTGTAAGAACAGAAGGCGGTGGGGATGCAGAGGGTCACGTCGCCGGATTCGTCTTCCTTGAGGAAGGCGGGGGAGGTGCAGTCCCAGGCGGTGTAGCCGCGGGCCTCGAAGGTGACGCGCAGACCGCCGCTGGGGAAGGATGAGGCGTCCGGCTCGCCCTGGATCAGCTGCTTGCCGGAAAACTCCATGATCACCCCGCCGTCATCGGTGGGGGAGATGAAGGAGTCGTGCTTCTCGGCGGTGATGCCGGTGAGGGGCTGGAACCAGTGGGTGTAATGGCTGGCGCCTTTTTCGATGGCCCAATCCTTCATGGCGTTGGCCACCACCGAGGCGACATCCGGCGGCAGGACAGAACCGGTGTTGATGGTTTTCTGCAGAGCCTTGTAGGTCTCCTTGGGCAGCCGTTCCTTCATGGTTTTGTTGTTGAAGACGTTGGCGCCGAACAACTCGGGCACGGTCATCGTGGTCTGGTCATAGTCGTTGCCGCAACCGCAGGTGCAATTGTCACTCATTGTGTTTCTCCTTATTCTTTTGATGCTGAAGGGTAAGGTTGAAAATTCCCCACGCCCGATGCAGAAGAGGGTGGGCATTCGTTAAAGCCAACCGCCAGTGGTTGGTGTTGTATCCGTGTGCTGTTACCATTGCAGTTTTGTTCCGGTTCCGGTCTCGTTTTCCGCGATATGGAGAAGGGCCTTGGAGATCTCTTCCTGGAAGGAAGGGCTGTTGATCTTGGTGGCAAAGGAGTCCAGGGTGTAGAAAACATCCACCACCTGATCGCCATCCGAGCTGATCCGGGCCCGGTGGATGTTGATTTCAAAATCAGCCAGGGTCCGGGTGATGTCATAGAGCAGTCCGGGCCGGTCATTGGCGAAAACCTCGATGATCGTATACTGTTCCGAGGCCTTATTGTCTATAACAACCCGCGGGGCGGCCTGCACGTTTTTTTGGCCGGGGCTGCGGAAGGCGGTGCGGAACTTGTCGACCAGCCGGTGACTGAGGCCGAGCCGGTTTTTCAAGGCCAGATTGAGATCCTCGCCCAGCGCCCGCCAGTCCTGCTCCGCGAAACTCTGCTCCGCCGCCGGGCGGACATTGAGCACATCCACCGCCGTGCCGTCTTCCCAGGTGAAGATCTGGGCGCTCACCACATTGAGGCCATGCAGGGCCAGGGTGCCGCAGATCTTGGCCAGCAGGCCGGTGGAGTCGTGGGCCATCACCAGGACCGACCAGAACAGGGTGTGATCACCGGCTTCGGTGATGGCCTGTTTTCCGTGGGTTAACCGGTCGCGCAGTCGGAGGTGGTGGGCCACCTCTTCCGGGGGGAAGCTGAGCAGGTATTCCTCCGGCAGGATTGCGCCATCGGCCGGGGCCGCCTTTCCCATCAGCGCGCGAACCTGTTCAAGCATCCAACCCGCACCCTGGCTTTTGTCGGGAAGGGTCGCATCCTTTCGTTCCAGCAGGTGGGCGATTTTGAGGGAGATTTCCAGGAGGAGGGCTCCCTTCCATTCGGTCCAGGCCGTGGGGCCGGTGGCCTTGGCATCGGCAATGGAGAGCAGATAGAGCATGGTCAGCCGTTCCGGGGTTTGGATCTGCTCGGCGCATTGCCGGATAAAGGCGTCATCCTCAAGGTCGCGGCGCAGGGCGGTCACGGTGAGGAAGAGGTGTTTTTCCACGAGAAAGCTGAGGCAGGAGGTTTCCGCCTCGGTCAATCCAAGGCGTTTGGCGATTCCCGCCACAAGTTTGCCGCCGCGCTGGGCATGGTCTTCGTGGTGCCCCTTGCCGATATCGTGCAGGAGCGCGGCAAGGACAAGAACATGGGGCGATTCGACGCC
The DNA here is from genome assembly GCA_021811385.1 of Deltaproteobacteria bacterium. Taxonomy (GTDB): domain Bacteria; phylum Desulfobacterota; class Desulfobulbia; order Desulfobulbales; family Desulfurivibrionaceae; genus Thiovibrio. The sequence continues at coordinate 18,453 of JAJZPC010000009.1, forward strand.
CGCGAACGGGGTTTTGTTGAGGGAAAGCTTTTTCAATTCCGCCACGGTTTGCAGAAGGTGCCGGTCAACCGTGAAAACATGGTAGACATCGTGCTGGGCCAGGGCGCGGATCTGCTCGAATTCGGGGAGGTAGGCGGTGAGCAGTCCGGTGTCCAGCATGACCGAGAGAACCTCCAGCACGTCCCGCGCGTTTTCCAGGACATCGAGAAAGGCCTTGGCCATGCGTTTTGAGTGACGCAGCCTGTCGTCCACCAGATGGAGGTTGGCGGCGACGATTTTTCTGCTGCGATGATGGATCTCAAGGCCGGTTTTTCCGGCATGGGCAAAGAGACGCATCAGCAGATAGGGGCGCTTCTCGATCAGCGCCTGGTCGGTGAGATGGAGCCGGTCCTGGCGCACCGTGATTCCTGGCTCGATGGTCTGTTCAACCGGGTTGGCGCGCGGGGCGCCCAGGGTTTCGTCGACATGTTCAAAGAACAGGTCGGTGGTGGTGGCGATGGTTTGCAGATGCCGGTAGATATCCTGCATGAAGCGTTCAACCCCGAGGGTGCCCCGGGTGTTGGAATATTTGAAACCCTTGGCCATCTCCTCCTGATATTCGAAGAACAGCTGGTCGTTTTTCCGGCCGCTGAGGTAGTGGAGCCGGTTGCGGATCTTGATCAAGAAATCCCAGGCCTGACCAAAGGATTCTTTTTCCTGGGACGAGATCAGCCCGGCCTCTTCGATGGCCTGCAGATCCTGCAGGTTGAACAGGGCGTGGCTCACCCAGAGCATGGCCTGGATATCGCGGAAGCCGCCGCGGCTTTCCTTGATATGCGGCTCCAGCTGGTAGCCGTGCATGCCATAGCGTTGATGGCGTTCGTTGCGGTGCTGCATCATATTTTGCAAGAATTCCCGTCGGTGCCCCGCTATTAATTCCCGGTGGAAGGCCTGCTGCATCGAGCTGAAAAGCGGCTGCGAGCCCGTCAGATGACGCGCGTCCAGCAGCGCCACCTGAAAAAAGAAGTCCTGCCTGGCATCAGCCAGGCAGGCATCCAATGTTCTCACTCCGTGTCCAACCTCAAGGCCCGCATCCCACAAGGGATAGAACAGGGCCTGGGTCACCGGATCGAGGCGATCCTCGGCCTCGGGCGCATGGAGCAGGAGAAGGTCGATGTCCGAATAGGGGAACAGCTCTCTCCTGCCATAGCCGCCAAGGGCGACAAGGCTCATGCCTTCTCCGGCCTCGGGACAGTTGGCAAAGCAGGCAACCAGGTAGTCGTCGATGAGCCGCGAGTGTTTGTGGAGCAGGGGTTGACCGCTCAACCCCTGGCGCCAGAGATACTCCAGGGCGTCCCGCTTTGCCCGCAGCTCAACATCAACCACCTAGATCGCCTCTTTCCCGGTTTCCCCCGTGCGGACGCGGATAACCTCTTCCACCGGCAGGACGAAGATCTTGCCGTCGCCGATCTTGCCGGTGTTGGCGGTCTCCCGGATCTTTGTGACCACGGCGTCCACCATGGCGGCTTCCACGATGATCTCGATCTTGACCTTGGGGATGAAATCGACGATGTATTCCGCGCCGCGGTAAATTTCCTTATGTCCTTTTTGGCGGCCGTACCCCTTGACCTCGGAGATGGTCATGCCTTTGATGCCCATTTCGTTCAAGGCGTCCTTGACCTCGTCCAGCTTGAACGGCTTGATGATTGCCTCGATCTTTTTCATGAAATTCTCCTTTTCTTCGCAGTGGCAGTGTGCAGCGGCGGGGATGGTGCGTGGCAGTCCCCGCGACGCTGACGCTGTTAGAGTGAGTAGCCGATTTCGCTGTGCTGGGTCAGATCCAGCCCCTGTACCTCTTCCTCTTCGCTCACCCGGAGACCGATCACCAGGTCAACAACCTTGAGGATGATGAATGTTACCACAACCGAATAGCCGATGGTTGTAAAGGCGTCCATGGCCTGGATTCCCAGGAGCTGCGGATTGCCGAAGAAGAGGCCGTCCTTGCCCGCGGCATTGACCGCGGTGGTGGCGAACAGGCCGGTGGCCAGTGCACCCCAGAGACCGCCCACGCCATGAACCCCGACCACGTCCAGGGCGTCGTCATATCCGATCCGGCTTTTGGCGAGGACCGCGAAGTAGCAGAGGGCGCCGGCCACCAGGCCGATGAGCACCGCCGAGGTGGAGTTGACAAACCCGGCTCCGGGGGTGATGGCCACCAGTCCGGCGATGGCGCCGGAGGCCGCACCCAGGGTGGTGGGTTTACCCTGCACCAGCCATTCCGCGATCAGCCAGGAAAGCAGGGCCGCGCCGGTGGCGACCTGGGTGGTGAAAAAAGCGTTGACCGCGACGCCGTTCGCGGACAGGGCGCTGCCCGCGTTGAAGCCGAACCAGCCGAACCAGAGGATGCCTGCGCCAAGCATGGTCATGGTCAGGTTGTGCGGATGAAAGGACTCCTTGCCCCACCCCTTGCGTTTGCCGAAGACCAGGGCTGCCACCAGGGCTGCCGCGCCGGAGTTGATGTGGATGACGGTGCCGCCCGCGAAATCAAGGCCGCCGTGGCCGCTGATCCAGCCTCCGCCCCAGACCCAATGACACACGGGCAGATACACCAGGGTGGACCAGAGAACGGTGAACAGAAGAAAGGCCGGGAATTTGACCCGTTCCGCAAAGGTGCCGGTGATCAACGCCGGGGTGATGACGGCGAACATCAGCTGGAAGGCGCAGAACAGCAAATGGGGAATGGTTGCCGAGTACTTGCCCGGCTCAAGGCCGACTCCGGCGAGGCCGGCCCAGTCCAGATTGCCGATCATGCCGTTCACGTCAGGGCCAAAGGCCAGGGAGTAGCCATACACCACCCAGATTATCGAGACAATGCCGAGGCAGATAAAGCTTTGCAAAACCGTGCTTAAAACATTTTTTGAGCGAACCATGCCACCATAAAAAAGGGCCAGCCCCGGGGTCATCAGCATGACCAGGGCAGTGGCAATCAGCATGAATGCGGTATCACCTGTGTCCATAAACGTATCCTCTCTCAGTGCTCATTTTGGTTGAAGTTGTTCATTCGTCAGTGGGTAGCTATGCATGCTGCCGATAAAGTAAGCAAATGTCGTGCCAGTGACTTTATTTTTGCGTAACATGTTGATTTGACGCGTATATTTCGGTGACCCCTGTTTTTGGCTGGGAGGTAAAAAAGTAACAAAAAAGTGTGAATTTATAGATATGGATACAAATTTGTAATTTTTATTCTTTTGGAAGGGGCGGTCAGGAGAGATGATACTGGTGAAAGATGATTGATTCGATGGGGGCTTCAGGCCACTGTTTCTGCAGCCAGGCGCGCAGTTCCTTGTTCATCTCGCCACGGGCGAGGGAATACCTGCGCAGCTCTTCAAGGGGTTTGTTTTGGAAGAATTGATAGATGATGTCGCGGACAAAGATTTTTTTGTCCGCGGGAGGGTCTTCTGCTTCATCGAGGGACGCGATCAGGGTGATGTCAACGAGGACAAAGGTTACCGGCTGGTCGCTGTCCGGGTTGTTCACCGGAATAATGAAACCTGGGAAGGCCCATTTTTTTCTGATTTTTCCCGGGTGAAGTTGGCTGGCTTGGCTCGCTTCACCTGGGGGGGCGGCAGGAGAAACGGCGTCCCCCCCCCGGGGCATGGTCGGAGAGGTGGCTGTTTGGAGAGGCGGCTCCGACGTGCCGCTCAAGAGAAAAATGGCCCCGATAAGGAGGACAGGGAGGGCATAGAGCGGGATACGTACAAAAATGGGAAAAGATTGGAGACGGGTGAACTGCTGTTGCGCGATTGTCTTGGCGGAGAGAAGAAGGGCGGTTATGGCCCCTGCGCCGGGAAGGATTTTCTTCGCCTGAACGCCCGGTGCTCCGGCCTGATCCGGGATGCCGGAAAGGGTTTTTTCCAGGGAGGAGTCGAGACTTTGGGCGGCAACTCCGGGAGTGACGGTCGGCTCGTTTTCCTCAAGGAAGAAATCCTCCTCCTCTTTTCCTTCGGAGAAAAACGCGTCATCCTCGGCCTGAAAGGCGGATTCCCAGTCCTCCCCCCAGTTTGTTTCCTCGTGGTCAGCGGAAGTATCCTTGCTGGCTAGCTGGTCAACAGACTGGGGGCGGTCGTCAGCCATATTGTATGGTTAGAAGATCTTGTTGAGTTTTTCGGAAAGGGTTTCTGCGGTGAAGGGTTTGACGATGTACTGGCTGACCTTGGCCTTGACCGCCAGGATGATGTTGTCCTGCTGTGCTTCCGCCGTTACCATGATGAAGGGCGTATTGGCCATGCTGGCGTCGGCGCGCACCGCTTTCAGCAGATCCAGGCCGGTCATCTTGGGCATGTTCCAATCCGAGATGATCAGGCCTATTTTTTCCGATTTCAGGACGTTCAGGGCGGTGGTGCCGTCATCCGCTTCGATGATGTTTTTGAAGCCAAGCTGGGTGAGAATGTTTTTGACTATGCGTCGCATGGTGGCAAAATCGTCAACCACGAGAATTTTCATATTAGGATCAGCAGCCATATTTCCTCCCTGACAGCTTTATGGTGCGAATGGCTTGTGGGCGCGTTCGCAGTGGAGAGATCAACCGTACTCTTCTACTGTAACTGTAACAATTGGTTTTGGAAATAAAAAAAGAGGGTTGTGAAGAGCAGCCCCATCTTTCTGGATTTCCTCCGACTCTTTCCCTGGAAGGAAGCGCATTGCCTCAGGCGCGGATCAACTCGCCAGACTCTTTTTCAGTTTGGCCCGCAACCGGAACATGGCCTTGCTGTGCATCTGGGAAATGCGGGACTCCGTGTAGCCCAGCACCTCGCCGATTTCCTTCATGGTGAGTTCGTCTTGGTAATAGAGGGATACGGTCAGTTTTTCCTTTTCCGGCAAATCGGAAATGGCGCCCGCGATGAGCTCTCTGATTTGGGAGAGGTTGATGGCCGTGAAGGGATCCCGGTCATCCATGGCAAAGGTTTCCGCCAGAGTGGGATCGTTCGCCTCCGTTGCTTTCTGCCGGAGAAACTCGATATCCATGAAGGAGACGGATTTGGTTTCATCGAGCAACTTGTAGAAATCATCAAGGGTGAGGCCCATGGTTTGGGCTACTTCCTCATCCGTTGCCGGCCGGCCCACCTGCTTTTCGATGTCGGCGTAGGCTTTCTCCAGGTCGGTGGTTTTCCGCCGGACCGAGCGGGGAACCCAATCCAAGGCGCGGAGTTCGTCCAGCATCGCCCCCTTGACCCTGAATTCGGCATAGGTTTTGAACTGGACATTCTTGGAGACATCAAATTTGTTGATGGCGTCGATGAGGCCGATGATCCCGCAACTGACGAGATCATCGAGCGAGACCTGGGCGGGAAGGCGCGCCGCAAGGCGTGCCGCGATATACTTGATCAGCGGGGTATAGGTCAGGATCAACTCGTTGCGTTTTTCGGCGCTGAGCGGTTCCGCCTGGCTGAAAAAGGTGTTCGTGTAATCCTTGAACTTGGGTGAGGTCTGTTTGCTCATTCCGGGTAGGCCCACAGGGGCAGAGGAGATTGATGGCCTGCAATATGAAAAAGTATATTACAGATCAACGAGTCCCTGCCAGAAAAATTTTATGTTCCCATCGGCTTTCATCTCGGGCTCTTCCAGGGAGATATTCCCGGCGAGTTTGCTGAACATCTTGCTGGACGGTGCATCCGGGAAGATGTCCGACACAAGGCGCTGTTCGCGAACCGCCGTGGGCAGTTTGCTATCATAGGGGATATGGCCGAGATAATCCAGGGAAAGAGAGTCAAGAAAACGGTCGGCCACAATGCTCAATTTGCGGAAAACCGACAGGGCCTCCTTTTCGGAACGGGCCAGGTTGACGAGGATGCGGAATTTTTTCACGTCATGCCTGCTGGAAAGAACCTTGACCAGCGCGTAGGCGTCGGTCAGGGAGGTTGGTTCCGGGGTCAGGATGATGATGCGTTCCCGTGCGGCCAGGTTGAAGTAGATCACATTGTTGTTGATGCCCGCGGCCGTGTCGATCAGCATGATATCGATTTTTTGGGCCAGGGCGGACATCTCCGCCAGAAAGTACAGCCGTTGCTGTTCGGTAAGATCCGCCAGCTCCATGATGCCGGAACTGGCCGGCAGGATGAGCAGCCCGGCCGGGCCCTGCACCAGAACCTCGGCAAGCGTTTTCTCGCCCATGAAGACATGGTGGAGGTTGTAGCGCGGGGTAAGGCCGAGCAGGATATCGACGTTGGCCAGATTCAGGTCCGCGTCAAGGATCAATACCTTCTTGCCGCTCTTTGCCAGGGCATAGCCGAGATTGGTGACGATATTGGTTTTGCCGACCCCGCCCTTGCCGCTGGTCACGCAGATAACCCGTGGCTGGGGCTCGCTGTTGTTGCGGACCGCCGCCATTCTTTTCTTCTGGGGTTGCGAGTGGGTCATAATCCGTTCCAGTGTTTCTGCCTGATTCATAAGGTCACCACGGGGTTGCTCATTGTTGTAATCGCGGGAAAAAACGCGATTACAACGGTTGTCACTTTGTAACCTTTGATCGTGTGCGCGGACATGTGGGGAGTTTTCATTTTTGCGAGTCCATCATTATTGGGTCCACCTGCCTTGGGCCTCGGTGGCAAGTTCACCGGCGGCCGCCTGCCATCCCTGCCCGAACAGGGTCTGCAGGAACTCCCGGGAGGCGAGGAGAAAATCCTCCGGAACCCTCTGGCCGGTGCACAGGCAGGAAATGGGCAGCGCCGCCCCGGCCAGCAGCTGGCAGAGGGTGGCGTATGCCCTGGTTTCATCGAGCTTGGAGAGGACCAGCCCCTTCACCCGCAGGGGCTCGTAGGTGGCCAGGATTTGTTGCAGGTCTTCCTTCTTGCAGGTGGCGCTGAGGACGAGATATGGCGCTATCCCGCTTTCCAGGGCAAACCATTCGGACAGCTCCCGGATGTGATTCGGGTCATACGGGCTCTTGCCCGCAGTGTCGATGATGATCAGATCCTTGTCCTGGTGGCGAACGAGGGCCGCCTGCAGATCCTTTTTGCGCAGGGCGATTTCGCAGGGCAATCGCATGATCTTGGCGTAGGTGCGCAGCTGGTCCGTGGCGCCGATCCGGTAACAGTCCATGGAAAGGAGCGCCACCTTCATCCCTTCGTGGATGCTGTACCAGGCGGCGATTTTCGCGGCGGTCGTTGTTTTGCCCACCCCGGTGGGGCCGATCAGGGCCACCACGGTGGGCGCCTTGCTGATCCCAATGGAGAGAGGGGTGATCTGCAGCTGGTCGATGATCTTGTCCCGCCATTGGGCAACCTGTTTCGGGTCGGGCCGCTCCCCTGCTTGGCTAGATCCACGGGGGGCGCGGCCCGATCCGGCATGGTTGTCGAGTTCTTCCTTGGCGCAGTATTGACGCCGCAGGAAATTGGCAAAGCGCAGCCTCAGGTCGTTGGCTTCAAAATGAACCTGTGCGGCCTTGGTTCCCTTGCCGGTCTTTTCCGCGGGAAGGGCGCGGGAAAGCTCGGCGCAAAGCTTGCTGTCAAAGCCGGGCTGATCCATGGTCCGTTTTGGGGTTGCCTGGCGTGCCGGTGCTTTTGCCGGGGCCTGGCGCACGGACTGATAGCCGTATCCCACCGTCTTCGGCCGTTTCCCTTCCGTGCCTGGGGCCTCCGGGGGCGGCAGGGTAATCTCCGGCTCCGGGTCGTATTCCATGGCCGCCACCACCTCGATCCGTGGCCCGCCCCTGGCCGAGCCGCTTTTTCCAGGGAGGTTCCGGGTCGAGAGAATAACGGCATCCTCGCCGAGCTCTTCCTTGACCATGGCCATGGCGCTATGGGTGTCCGAGGCTTCAAAACGCTTGATTCGCATCGCTGCTCCTCACTCCTCTATTTCTTGGGGTTGAGTTCGATGGTCCCCAGGGATTGCAATTGGGTCTGCGCGGTCAACTCGTTGTGGGAAAGGACCATGACGTGGGGCATGAACCGTTCCATGAGCCGCCGGAAATGGCGGCGGATAATCGGGGCGCAGATGATGATGGGCTGGTAGCCTTCCAGGGAAACCTTTTCCACCATGGTCTTTGCCGAGGCCAGCAACCGTTGGGCCAGGTTCGGTTCCAGGTTGAGGAACACGCCCTGGTCGCTTTTCTGCAGCGATTCGCGGATCAGATCCTCGACCTGGGTGGAAAGGGTAAGAACCGTCAGCGTTCCCTGCTCATCGGTGAAGGAGCTGATGATGGAGCGGGCGAGTTTCTGGCGCACATACTCGGTGAGGATGTCCGGATCCTTGCCCAGGGGCGAGAAATCGGCCAGGGTTTCGCAGATGGTCAGCAGGTCGCGCAGGGAGACCCGCTCCCGCAGGAGATTCTGCAGCACCTTTTGGACCATCCCCAGGGGCAGCAGGCCGGGCACCAGCTCCTCCACCACCTTGGGGTGGGTCTTGGCCAGATTGTCCAGGAGCTTCTGGGTATCCTGGCGGCCGAGCAACTCGTCGGCGTGGGTGCGCAGCACCTCGGTGAGGTGGGTGGCGATGACCGTGGATGGGTCAACCACGGTGTAGCCCGCCACCTGAGCCTCGTCTTTTTTCTCCTGGGCTATCCAGAGGGCGGGCAGCTGGAAGGCGGGTTCCATGGTGGGGATGCCTTCGATCTTCCGTTTGGCCATGCCGGAATCCATGGCCAGCAGATGGCCCATCATGATCTCGCCCCTGGCCACCTCCACCCCTTTGAGGAGCAGGACATACTGGTCGGGTTTGAGCTGGAGATTATCGCGCACATGCAAAGGCGGGATGATCATGCCCATGTCCATGGCAAACTGCCTGCGGATGGCCCGGATCCGTTCCAGCAGGTCGCCCTCCTGGGCCTCGTCAACCAGGGGGATAAGCCCGTAGCCCACCTCAAGCTGCAAGACATCGAGGGGCAGCAGGCTTTCCACCGTTTCCGGCGCGCCGGGCAGCGGGGTGGCCGCCTTCTTTTCCTTTTCCGCCTCGACCTTTGCCTCTTCCTTGTCGGCGGCGGATTTATTGAAGGCCATCAGGGAGATGCCGCCCATGGCCATGCCCAGCAGGATAAAGGGCAGATGCGGCAACCCCGGCACCATGCCGAACAGGATGATGATCCCGGAGGAAACCGCCATGGCCTGGGGCTGGAGGCCAAACTGTTTCATGAATTCCTTGCCCATGCTCACGTCGGAGGCGGCCCGGCTGACGATGATACCCGCGGAGGTGGAGATGACCAGGGCCGGGATCTGGGAGACCAGGCCGTCGCCGATGGTGAGCAGGGTGTAGGTTTCCGCTGCCTGGGCAGCCTGCATGTTCTGCATGATGACGCCGATGAAGAACCCGCCGATGATATTGATGACTATGATCACCAGACTGGCCACGGCCTCGCCGCGCACGAACTTGCTGGCGCCGTCCATGGCTCCGTAAAACTCCGATTGGCGGCTGACCTCGGAGCGGCGGCGTTTGGCCTCCGCTTCGTTGATCAGGCCGGCGTTGAGATCCGCGTCAATGGCCATCTGCTTGCCGGGCATGGCGTCCAATGTGAAACGGGCCGCCACCTCGGCGATACGGCCGGAGCCCTTGGTGATGACCACGAAGTTGATCAGCACCATGATCAGGAAGATGATGATGCCCACGGCGAAGTTGCCGCCCACCACGAAATTGCCGAAGGATTGGATGACATGGCCCACCGCGCCGACGCCTTCATGGCCGTGGAGCAGGATGAGCCGGGTCGAGGCGATGTTCAGCGCCAGCCGGAACAGGGTGGTGATCAGGAGCAGCGAGGGAAAGGAGGAAAAATCCAGCGGATTGGTGTTGTACATGCTCATCAGGAGGATGAGCAGGCCGACGGTGATGTTGAAGGAAAGCAGCATGTCGAGCAGGAAGGGCGGCAGCGGCACGATCATGACCATGAGAATGGCCACGACCCCGAGCGCCACGAAGAGGCCCGACATCTCGAAGTTGACTGCTTTCAGCCCTGTTGCGGCGCCGGGGTTATCTGCCATGGTTGCACGGACCAACAGTGGTAATGGTTGCAAGGGTTGATTGGTAAAGCATATCTGAGAGTACCGTATTCATCGCAATCAAGCCCGTTTTCGTTTGACGTTGTACACATAAGCCAAAACCTCGGCCACGGTCTGGAAGAGGTTTTCCGGGATGGCCTCGCCCAAGTCCACGCTTTTGTACAGGGCCTGGGCCAGGGGCTTGTCCTCCACCAGGGGGATGGAGTGCTCCTCGGCGATTTCACGGATCTTCTGGGCGATGACCCCGGCGCCCTTGGCCAGCACCGTGGGGGCCGCCATGGCCAGGGCATCGTAGCGCAGGGCGATGGCCAGCCGGGTGGGGTTGGTGATGACCACATCCGCCTTGGGCACCTCGGACATCATCCGCTGCCGGGCCATCTGCATCTGGATGGAGCGGATGCGGCCCTTGACGTGGGGGTCGCCCTCGGTCTGCTTGGCTTCGTCCTTGATCTCCTGCTTGGTCATCTTCATCTTTTCCATGAACTGCCAGCGCTGGAAGGCATAGTCCACCGCCGCGAGCACCGCGATGATCAGCGCGGATTTCAGGAAGATCCAGAAGGCGACCCTGCTCATGAAGGCAAGAATGGGCATGGGCTCCTGATCCATGAGGGGCAGGATGCCGGGCAGCGCCTTCATCACTTCCGCATAGGAAACGTAGCCGATGATGACCAGTTTGGCCACGGATTTGACCACATTGGCCAGGGTCTGCTTGGAAAAGAGGCGGGCGAATCCCTGGATCGGGTCGATCTTGTCGAATTTCGGCGCCAGTTTTTCCGTGGTGAAGAGGAAGCCGACCTGGGCGTAATTGGCCGCCAGGGCCGTGACAAAGATGGCCCCCATGACCGGTGCGAGGAGCAGACCGCTCTGGAGCATGGTTTCCCGGGTGAGCACGGTCATGTTGTTGGGGGTAATGGTAATGGCGTGCAGGTTGCCGAGGTAGTACCTGAGCAGGAGGAGGAATTGCCCCAGCATGTAATCGCTTGAGTAATACAGGGTGAGCAGGCCGGCGAGCAGGACGGCGGCGGAGGGCACTTCCATGCTCTTGGCCACGTCGCCCTTTTTTCTGGCCTCCTGGATGCGCCGGGAGGTGGGGGCCTCGCTTTTTTTCTGGCCGGAGGATTCGTCCGCCATCTATCAGCCCCCCATGCCCATGGCCAGGCGGGGCAGAAGCCGGGCCAGCATTTCAAAATTCGCGATCATCAGCGGCAAGAGATACGCCAGGGACAATCCGGCAAAGATAAAGCCAACCGCAAGGTTTATCGGCAACCCGACGATCAGGATCGGAATCTGGGGGACGGTTTTGGCGACGATGCCCATGGCCACATGGGAGAAAAACAGGGCCGCGCCTGCCGGGGCCATGATCTTGACGGCAAGGACGAACATGTGCGAGGCCCCTTGCATGAGCCCCTCGAAGGTGGCCTTGGTTATGGTGGCCGCGCCGGGGTTCAGCCACTCGAAGCTCTCCACCAGGGTGGAGAAAAACATGTGGTGGCCGTTGATGCTTAAAAAAATCAGGATGGCGGTGAGATTCCAGAGCATGCCTATGGGCGAGACCTGGGTGCCGAACTGGGGGTCCATGACGCCCGCCACCCCCATGCCCATCTGGATGCCGACCATCTGGCCGGCGATCTCGGTGGCGGCAAAGATGCACCGGGCAAAAACAGCCAGGGTTGCGCCCAGCAGGATCTCGGAGAGTACCAGCACCACAAAGCCGAGGGGAGCGCCGGTTATCAGGCGCGGGTCAACCCGGACCACCGGCAGCAAAACCAGGGAGGTCATCAGGGCCAGCAGGATCTTGATCTGGGGGGGCACGCTTGTCGAACCGAGGACGGGCATGAAAAACAAAAGCGGCGCCACTCGGGTCAGGATAATGACCATGGAAAGGAGTTGGGTCAGGGTCCAGTTCAGCAGCGCGGCTTCGGGCATGGTGCGGGCTCGCAAGTCAACGGATGATGGTCGGCAGATTCACGATCAGCTCATGGGTGTAATCCACCAGCTTGGTGATCATCCAGGAGGCAAGAAACAGCAAAGTCGCCATGACTGCCACGATCTTGGGGACAAAGGTCAGGGTCATTTCCTGGATCTGGGTGATCGCCTGAAACAGAGAGATCAGCAACCCCACCACCATGGCCACCAGCAATACCGGCGCGGAGAGCAACAGGGTCAGGGTGACGGCATTCTGGACCAGGGAGATGGCTTCCGGAGGAGTCATGTTTTACACCACAAAGCTTTTTACCAGGGAGCCCACAATCAGGTACCAGCCGTCCACCAGGACAAAGAGCAGGAGCTTGAAGGGCAGGGAGACCATGACCGGAGGCAGCATCATCATACCCATGGACAGCAGGATGCTGGCCACCACCATGTCGATGATCAGAAAGGGCAGGAAGAGGACAAAGCCGATGGTGAACGCGGTTTTGAGCTCGCTGATCATGAAGGAGGGGATGAGTATGGCGGTGGAGACCTCTTCCTTGTTTTTCGGTTTGGGGGTCTTGGACAGGGAAAGAAAGAGTTCCAGATCCTTTTCTCTGGTCTGTTTGAACATGAAGGCGCGCACCGGTTTTGCCGCCTCCTCCAGGGCCTGTTCCGCGTTGATCTGCTCGGCCATGTAGGGCTTGATGGCGGTGGTGTTGACCTGATTGAAAACCGGGGTCATGATGAACACCGTGAGAAAGAGCGCCAACCCGATGAGAACCTGGGTCGGCGGCACCTGCTGGGTGCCGAGGGCTTGACGCAAAAAGGAAAAGGCGATCACCAGCCGGGTGAAGGAGGTCATCATCAGCAGGATGGCCGGGGCCATGGAGAGCACCGTGAACAGCAGGAGGATCTCGATGAGGGCGGAAACCTGCTTGGGGTTCTGGGCCTCGCCCACGCCGATCTGCAGGGTGGGCAGGGTCACGGCGCTGCTCGTGCCGGGGCAAAGGAGGATGAGCCCTGCGAGCAGACCGATGAGCATGGGCCAGGATGGCAGAGGTTTATTGTGCATGGGGTTTTTCCTTTTTTTGCTTCATGCCGGAGATGGTCTGGCTGGCCTTGTCGAGCAGGGAGGCAAAGGAGTCCGGCAGGGGGGGGAATGTTTTCCTGGAACGCGTTGCCTCGGTAAGGCGGTCATTGGCGTCGAGGGTGGCCAGCAGGGTGATCTGCTGCTCGGTGAGGCCGATCACCAGATAAGAACCTGCCACCTCGAGGACGCTCACCTGTTTTTTGGGGGCCAGCATCCGGCTGTCGAGAACCGTGATGAGGCCTTCCTGGCCGGGGCCGCCCTTGGCCAGGCCCAATTTTCTGATCCAAAAGAGCAGCAGGAGCATCAGCCCCACCACCAGGATAAGGGAGCCGAGGGTTTTGAAGATGGCCATGGTCAGGGAAATGGTTTCCTGATTGCCGGTGAGGGTGGTGGACTGTTCCGCGGCCAGGAGCATGAGCGGGCAGGAGAGGTGGTACAGCAGGCTGGTCCCCAAGGCGGCCAACGTCTTTTGGAAGAGCATTCCTTGGGTGGATGATGGTTGCCGGTTCTTCATGATGGTTCTGTCCACTCAGGTGATCACATTCTTTGCATGCGGCAGGGGCGGCGACACATCAGCCGATGTTCTTGATCCGGTCCGCCTGGCTGATGATCTCGGTGATCCGCACCCCGAATCGCTCGTTGACCACGATCACCTCGCCCTTGCCCAGCAGTTTGTCGTTGACAAAGATCTCCACCGGTTCGCCCGCTGCCTTGTCGAGTTCGACCACCGACCCTTGGGTCAGTTGCAGCATCTTATTGATGATCATGCTGGTCCGCCCCAGTTCCACGGTGACGTTCAGGGGGATATCCAGCAGAAAGTCAAGGTTCTGGCTGCCGGTCGGGGCGGTGGTCGCGGGAGAGCCCAGTTCGGCAAAAGCCGGGGCTTGAGCCCCTCCGGAACTTTCATGTTCGCTCAAGGCGGCAGCCCAGTCATCACCGGCTCCTTCCGCCTTTGTGTCGGCGGCGTCCAAGGGGTCGTCAGCCATGGTTCTTCTCCTTTTGAAAGGTGGTCTTCTCGTGTGAAAGGCTCAAGGTGAAAGGCTTGGACCTTACACCTTGTCCTTCATTCCCGGTTCGGGTCAAGAACCTTTTTCTTGATGAGCAGCGCATTGTTGCCGCGATGCACGCCGGGGGTTCCCATGTATTTTCTTTCTCCGGCGACAAAGGCAGGGAGGAGGTCGTCGGTGCGGCGTTCCAGCTGGATGATGTCGCCGACCACCAGCTCCATGACATCCCCCGCTGAGATGGTGGCGCTCCCCAGTTCCACCACAAAATCCACCGGGATGTTCTTGATGTTTTCGGTGAGGACGCGTTTGATGCTGATATCCTCGTCGCTCTGTTCCCGCTGGAAGGTGGTGAGCAGCTTGCCCTTGACCGATTCCAGGTTGCTCATGGGGATGCAGACCGTGATGCTGCCCACGGCCCGGTCCATATCCACATCGTAGCGGCAGATGATCACCACGTCCTCGGGCTGGCAGATCTTGGCGAACTGCGGATTGATCTCGCTTCTGATGTACTGGACCTTGAGGGGTTGCAGGGAATACCAGGCCTTTTCCAGGTCGTTGAGCAGGAGATTCACCACCCGCCGGATGAGCCGTTGTTCGATGGCCGTGAAATCGCGGCCCTCGATGCGGATGTTTCTGGTGCCGGTGCCGCCCAGGAAGTTTTCCACCAGGGTGAAGACCAGCTTGGGTTCAAGAACGATGAGGGCATGGCCCCGGAAGGGCGCCATCCGGAAGATCTGCAGGCTGCTCGGCACGGGCAGGGTGCGGACAAAGGCGCCGAAGCGTTCCAGCTCGATGGGGGCGGAGGTCAGGTCGATGATCCGGCGCAGGGTGGTGGAAAGCGAGGTGCGGACCGCACGCATGAAGGCGTCCGAGATCGCCTCCATGGCCGGCATCTTGACCTGGACGATCCTTTCCTGCCGGGTAAAGTCGTAGGCCTGATAGCCCAGGGCTTCCGCGTCAATGGGCTCTTCCGGTTCCTCGATCTCGCCGCCGGAAATTCCCTTGAGTAGCGCGTCAACCTCGTCCTGGCTGAGAATCTGTTCCATGCTTGTCCGCTGGGTGTGGTGGGCTGCTTTTTCGGGTTAACATGCAGAAGCCGAAGGGGCTACTGCACGACAAATTCCGTAAAATAAATATTCTTGATATGGTCGGGCCGCATGATCTCGTTGAAACGCTCCAGCAACTCATCGCGGACCCGGATCTTGCCTTCCGGGGTCATGACCTCTTCAAAGCCGAGGCTGGTGAGCATCATGATCACCATGTCGCGCAGCTTGGGCGCCGCCTTGGTGGCCTTGTCCACGGCTTCCTTGCTTTCAAGTTCCAGTTCGATCTTGACCTTGAGGTAGCGTTTGCCCTTGGGGTCGGCCAGATTGACGACAAAGGGTTCCATGACCAGCATTTCGCCGATCACCGGGGTGGCCTCTTTTTTGGCCTCCTGTTCGGCAACCTCTTCAACCGCCGGCTTGTGGCTCATGAATTTGGTATAGGCGAAAAAGCCTCCGCCGCCGAGGACGAGGATGCCTACGCCAAGGATGATGAAAAAGCCCATCTTGGATTTCTTCTTAGGAACATCTTCTGTTGCCTGTGGGTCTTTATCCGCAGCCATGGTTCTGTCTCCTCGAGGAAAAAGGAAGGTGGGGAAAACTCCGGCGCCTTCTCTTTGGTTTGGTTGTAAAGCAAGCATTGTGCCGCGAGGCTTTTAATATGTATAACACTATATGTAAATTATCGGTAATTCAATGTATTTCTGGAAAATAACCATGGGGAACGGTCTTTTTCGGACGGCGATGTCCGGGGATATTCGTCATAATCTTGACTTCCATCGGGCGGAGCGTCAAAAAAACATCGATGCATTACAGACAAAGCGGGAAGGCGAGGGGGCGGGATGGAGCTGAAGGCATGTGAGGTCGGTCTGGCGGCATGCAGCCGGTATGACCGCCAATTGTTGAAGGATCGGGTGGAGACGCTGTGCAACGCCTTGGGCTTTCGGGTTTCCCCGGGAAGCAGGGTGCTGCTCAAGCCCAATCTGGTTTCCGCCGTGCGGAATACCGGGCTGGCCTGCACCCATCCGGAGGTCGTCGCCGCGGCGGCGGAGTGGTTTCTCGACCACTCCGCCGTAGTGCGGGTCGGGGATTCCCCGGCCTTCGGCACGGCCCTGGGCGTCATGGAGGCCTGCGGGATCAGGGCGGCGCTCAAAGGGCTGCCGGTGCGTATGGTCAATTTCGATGGGGCGCAGCCGGTTCGTCTCGCCTCCGGGCTGTCCGTGGGGGTGGCGCGGGCGGTGCGCGAGTGCGATCTGCTGGTCAACCTGCCCAAGATCAAGGCCCACGGCCAGCTCTATATTACCCTGGCGGTGAAGAACTACTTCGGGGCGGTGGTCGGGTTTCGCAAGCCCTGGCTCCATGCCCGGTACGGCGATGTCGATAACCGGTTCGAGGGCATGCTGGTAGATCTCCTTGGGGTGCTGCCCGGAGGGATCACCCTGGCCGACGGGGTGATGGCCATGCATGTGGACGGGCCGGTGGGGGGCAAGCCTTTTTCCTTGCATCTGCTGGCGGGAGGGCTCAATCCCGTGGCCCTGGATACGGCCCTGCTTGAGGTGCTCGGTCTTCCTTTCCAGGCAAGCCCTGTCTGGCGGGAATGCCGACGGCGCAACCTTGTCGGCGGCAGCCTCGAAGAACTGTCATTCCCGCTGGCCAGGCCGGAAGAGGTCGCGGTCCAGGGGTTTCAGCCCCCGGTCCGCCTGAGGCCGGTGAGTTTCCATCCCTGGCGGCTCTTGCGAGGCGGACTGAAACGGCTCATGGCCAGGTAATTCCATTTCCCGTCCGGCGGGAAAGTCTTCTTTACTTTCCGGCCTGAAGATTTTATCGTGGGCAGCACGTTGAGGTACTCAAACCCTATACAGGGACAGCTATAACGAGGAGCAGGAGTTATGTACAATCTGCGGGGGAAAGTAGGCTTGGTAACCGGAAGTTCGCGGGGGATCGGCAAGGCGATCGCGCTGCGGCTTGCCGAAAACGGGGTTGATCTGGTGGTGAACTACGTGCGCCACCGGCAGGACGCGGAGGCCACCGCCCGTCTCATCGAGGAGAAAGGGGCGCGCTGCCTGGTGGTCAAGGCCAACGTGGCCAACGACGAAGATCTGCAGGGGATGTTCGCCCTGATCAAAAGCGAGTTCGGTCATCTTGATTTTCTCATCAGCAATGCCGCCTCCGGCGTTCTCAAACCGGCGCTGGAGCTGAGCAGCCGCCACTGGAACTGGGCCATGGAGATCAACGCCCGGGCCCTGCTCTCTCTCACCCAGCAGGCCGCGCCGCTCATGAGCAAGGGCGCCAGGATCATGGCGGTTTCCAGCATGGGGGCGGTGCGGGCCGTGGAAAATTACACGGCCGTGGGCGCTTCCAAGGCGGCGCTCGAATCGCTGGTCCGCCATCTCGCCGTGGAGCTCGGGCCCATGGGGATCAATGTCAACACCATCAGCGCCGGGGCCGTGGATACCGAGGCCCTCAAAAAATTCCCCAACCGGGAACAGATCCTCGACGGCGCCCTGCAACGCACCCCCATGGGGCGGCTGACCACCCCCGAGGATGTGGCCGATGTCGCCCTGTTCTTATGCAGCGATCTGGCCGCCATGATCCAGGGGCAGACCATCGTCGTGGACGGTGGCTATTCCATCCGGGCCTGATCCCGATTTATGGAAGCATTTCGGACACAGGCGCGGCTGATCCTTGCCTCGGGTTCGCCCCGCCGCCGCGATTTTCTTTCCGAGCTGGGGATTGCCTTTGAGGTGCTGATCGCGGACATCGACGAGACCCCGCAAACCGGTGAGCAGCCCGTTGATTTTGTTGCGCGGTTGGCCTGGGAAAAGGCCCAGGCTGTTGAAGAATCCGGAGCCTGGGTGCTGGCCGCCGACACCGCGGTGGTGGTGGATGGGGAGATCCTCGGTAAACCAGGCGATGCAGTCGAGGCCTGCGCCATGCTCATGCGCCTTTCCGGGCGCTGGCATGAGGTATGGACCGGATTTTCCCTCTGTTGCCGGGCGACAGGGGAGTCGTGCACCAAGGCCGTCTGCACCAAGGTCCGGTTTCTCGCGCTCACCCCTGAATTGTGCCGGGCCTACGTCAATACCGGAGAACCCTTGGACAAGGCCGGGGCCTACGGGATTCAAGGCAAGGGGTGTTTTCTGGTCCCGGAAATCAGCGGTTCCTATACCAATGTGGTGGGCTTGCCCATGACCGAGGTTCTGGAAGCGTTATTGCACCATAAGGTGATTGCGTTGCGGGACGGCTTGTGAGAAAATCATCACAGCCATGGACGCCTCCCAGCCGAATATCTTCGTTGCCCGCCAGCCTATCTTCAAGAGGAACAAAGAGGTGTTCGCCTACGAACTGCTCTTCCGTTCCGGCCTGACCAATTACTTCGACCCCTTGCAGGACGGGGAAGAGGCCACCTCCAAGGTTATCACCAACAGCTTTCTCCTCATCGGCATCGCCAATATCACCGAAGGCAAAAAAGCCTTTATCAATTTCAGCGAAGAGATGCTGCTCCAGGGGTACCCTGCGCTTTTTCCCAAAGAGATCGCCGTGGTCGAGGTGCTGGAAACGGTGGGTGCCACGCCCGAGGTCGTCGAGGCCTGTGAGAAGCTGGTCGGGGCTGGGTATGTCTTGGCCCTGGACGATTTCCTCTACGAAGATCGTTTCTTGCCGCTCATCAAGCTGGCCAGGATCATCAAGTTTGACATCCGTCAAATGAGCCGTGCCGAGCTTGAACGGCAGGTCAAGATCGTGAGCCGCTACAACGTGAAGCTGCTGGCGGAGAAGATCGAAACCTTTGAAGAGTATGAGGCGGTAAAGAAGCTGGGTTTTGATCTGTTCCAGGGCTATTTCTTCAGCCGCCCCCATATCATGGAGGGTCGGGATATCCCAGGCTCCAAGCTCCATTACCTACAGGTGCTGAAAGTAATCCAGGACGAGGATTACGACTTCGCCGAACTGGCCAAGTATGTCAGCCGTGATGTCTCCCTGGCCTACAAATTACTCAAATATGCGAATTCAGCCTATTTTGCCCGGCGGCAGAAGCTGCACACCATTGAGATGGCCGTGGCCATGCTGGGGCAGCTTACTTTAAGGAAGTGGCTGTCGTTGATGATGCTTTCCTACCTGGCCGATGACAAGCCGTCCGAGCTCTTGCGCTTGGCAGCGTTCCGGGGCAGTTTCTGCGAGCTGGTCGCCGACCAGTTGCTGGATCGGCGCAAGGAGGCGGGGATGTTCCACACGGTGGGGATGTTCTCGCTGCTCCCCGCCATGCTGGACAAGGCCATGGCGGATATCCTGCCGGACCTGGCCCTGTCCGAGGCGATCCAGGAGGCTCTCCTTGTTGAGGTCGCAACCCCACTTTCCCGCACCCTCAGGCTGGTCATGGCCTACGAACGAGGGGATTGGGAAAAGACCGCCACCCTGGGGAAAAAACTCAAACTCAACCTTGACTCCCTGCCCTTGCTCTACGAACAGGCCATTGAAATCGCCCAGGCCCAGCTTACGGATTGATGTTTACATTAAAAAGAAAACAATGGCACTTTTCCTGTTTTTGATTTTGAGAACCTTGTAAAATTCGTCACACCGGTGAAAACCGGTGTCCAGTTTTTTGTAACCTCCCGCGATTACTGGATACCGGCTTTCGCCGGTATGACGGAGAACATATTCGACTTCCGCATCGGTTTGGTCCTCCGTATTCTTCCCGTATTGTGGTTTGTCCGCATATGCGCTAACAACATTTGTGTTTGTAGCGTATGGGAATTGCTTGCAATCCCATACGGCATGTGATTTATAAAGTAACAAATTAATTGAGCCGAGGGGATTGTCATGGCAGCCTTTTTGCGCAGACAGACAGACAGACAGACAGACAGACAGACAGACAGACAGACAGACAGACAGAATATCCTTCCTTAGCTGATTTTTTCTCACCGCTCCGCCCCACTCCTGCTCACAGATCCGCAACCGCCCTTTTTGCCGGGTTGATCCCCACGGCATCATCGGCGGTTTCCTTTTTTTCTGCCTTCCCTCCCGCATGAACAAATCAAACCTCAAAAACAATCTCTTGATTCTCGGCGCATCCGGCGGAGTCGGAACCGCTCTGCTTATCTATCTTTCTAGCCATCGAGAATCTTTCGGCCAAATCATTCTTCTCGACAAGAGCAAACGGATACTTTCCAATAAATTCATCAGCCACAAAAAACTTGATTATTCATTCTTGAATGAAGAGATCGTCCTGCCAAGGGACGAGGAGAAATATCATAGCCTGCTCAGAGAGCATGCTGTAAATATCGTCCTTGACGTGACGGACGATGAAACCCTACCGCTCTTTTACGCTACCGACCGGGCCGGAGTGAGTTATGTCAACTCAAGCATTAATGGGCCGCGCAAAACCCATGAGCATGTTCTTGAGATATGGGAGAAAAGAGATCAATTCAGGAACGCCGCGCATATCCTGGGCACCGGCATGAATCCAGGTATTGTGAACATGTGGGCTCGGCACGGCATCGAAAAATTCGGTATTCCGCAGGAGATTATTGTCTTTGAATATGACACTTCACAGACGGCGGCAAACGACCACCCTATGGTTACTTGGTCAGTAAAAAAGTTTCTGGAAGAGGTATCGGAAGAGCCGTCGGTGATTATGGCTGGTAGAGACAAACCCATGGAGTTTCTGCCAAACGCCATCGAAAACCGAATTGACATGAAGCGCATTCTTTCTCCAATTCTGGCTTTGAAGGAATATCCTGAAGGCTTCATAGTCCCCCATGAAGAAATAGTCAGTCTGGCGCAAAAATTTGATGTCCAGGCCAAATTCGTTTATGCGATCAACATCGGCACTATGCGAACACTTATAGAGTCTTACAAAAAAAAGAAAAAACTTTACTTCAACGAACTGAAGCTCGGTGACAACATCGGCCATACCCTTGAAGGCGCCGACAATATCGGCGTATTGCTGAAATACCCGGAAAGAAAGGTCTACTATTTCAACACCATCTCCAATGTTTCCATAAAAGGAACCAACGCCACTTATACTCAGGTGGTTACCGGAATTATCGCCGCACTCTTGACGCTTGTTCACGACAACCTGAATAAGGGCACGCATTTCGTGGAAGACCTGCACGATTCTTTCTTTGAAAGTTATGTCTTTGACAAGATGCAGGTGCAGGAATTTGTATTCGAGAAAAAGCACGACAGGTTGAGTTTGTCGTCTTACGATCCACGGGTAACGAAAGAATATGAAGGCGCTATATGAACGGTTCAATCTTCATCTTCTTAGTCTGCGCCATTTGCAGCCCCTTCTTTGAGGCACTGATGAATATCACCGACAAATACGTGATCTCCAGCAGGGTGCGCAAGCCGATGAGCTATGCTGTCGTGGAAGGGGCCGTCAACCTTATTCTGGGAGTGATGCTGGCGCTCTGTCTCGACTGGTCTGTTGTGACACTCAGGGTTATGCTGTATCCGGCCATTGCCGGGGTAATTTTCGGCGCCCAGTATTACATCTACTATCATCTGCTTGCTAAGGAAGATGTCTCCACCGTTGTGGGTCTTATCTATCTCTATCCCGTTATCGTCGCGCTGCTCTCTTTTTTCTTTCTGGGTGAAAAATTCTCTCTGATAACCTATGGCGGTATTACGTTGATCCTTGTTGGCGGACTCATGCTGTCATTGAAGGGAGGGAGTTTCAAGGGGGGCGCTGGGTTGGGATACATGGCCGCCATGATACTTATGGTTGCGTTGTTCGAGTTCATTATGAAATTGGCCACTACTGAACTGCCGGTATTGCACGGTCTGGCTATCATGCTGATATGCATAGGCCTGACGTTGGAGTTGGCGTTATTCCATAAAGAGACAAGAAATGGGGTTCCTGCTGAATTCAAGAACCTGAAATGGGTGCTGTTAGGCCAGAATCTGGCGCTTGCTGGTATGGCTACGCTCTACTTCGCGATGGCGGGGTTGCCCGCAACCATTGTCTCAACTATTGCCGCGACTCAACCGCTGGCGGTGCTGTTCCTTGAAAAGCTGTCCCATTCCTTCGGCATCAAAATGTGCAGCGACGAACGACTATTATCTAAGCTAATACCTGTTTCTATTATGGTTTGCGGCATTATCATGCTGTGCGAGATTATCTGAAAAGGTGAGGGACGCTTCCCAATTTTTTCAAGGTTGACAAGAGGCGAGTACATTGTTCCCGGAATTCATCCGGGCCCTTGGAATTCAAGTCGAATGGCTGTGGCAGGCGGTGAGCGTTGCATCATAAGAAACATCTCTTAACGAAACACGGTAAAACTGAGCTGAAAGGCTTGTGGGATCGGGGCTGGTTCATATGTAACCGAATACACGAGGGAGCGGGCCGTTGAGACTCATCCACAGTTGGTTGAACCAGAAATTGGAAGTCCGCAACGACAAAACCGGGCAGGCAGGGATTTTTGCCCAGGAACCTTTATGGAAGGGAGAAAAATTGGCCGTCTTCGGCGGGCATGTAATGCTGATCTCCGAAGAACCCCAAGTTGGCACCGGCAGCGACCACGCCTTGCAGATAGATGAGCAGTTTGTTCTGAAAACCACGCACGAACACGAAACCGAGGATACCGACTTCATCATCCACAGCTGTTCACCCAATGCAGGCTTTGATGGAGCAATTACCCTGATAGCCATGCGAGCCATTGCCCTGGATGAAAAAATCACTTTTGACTACGCCATGTGCCTGCATGCTTCGCGATGGCGGCAGATGCCATACCGGATGAAATGCAGTTGCGGCGCAAAGACATGTCGAGGTTTCGTGACGGAAGATGACTGGCGCAATCCCGAATTACGACATCGTTACAAAGGGTATTTTTCCGGGTACATCCAGAAGAAGATTGATAACAAGTAGGGAAAACGAGGTCACTGGTTCACAATCAGAACAGGTGTGGTGGGTTTGAGACCAGAACGGTTGTTAGACTTTTCTCGTGCAACTTCTGTGTGCGGTTGGTGCTGATAAATATTGAATGATCAAAGGAGATAGTCCGGCATGGCAGTAATTCTTATATCATCTACGTTCAATATACGCAATTCTAGCATTGGGAGATTTATTAATAAAAATCTAAAAGAATACCACAGCATATACAACTCTGACACTGGAAGCAGAAGGAGATTTGTGCCGCAAATTATTACGGAATATGCTGAACTTTCAGATATGTATATTATTATAATTTCACCAGATTACACGAGAAGTAGCTTTATGATGCATGAGTTTAGATTTCTAATGGGATTAGCAGAAAAGAGTGAACATAAACTATTTCTTCCAATAATTATCGGAGAATATGATTCACCACCTGAGCTTGTAGAGAAATTTTATCTGCGATCGAAGTCTTACGATTTTATCGACGGATCAGATGATATAATCGATCAGATAAATATGCTAATATCATCAAGCCATGAAAAATCATTAACACTGTACAATGAAGAGCAGAAGCAAATAGATGAAGATCGGAGGCAGAGACTTCATATTGAAAAAAATGCATCTGAGTATGTTGACGATGCAATTACTCAATTAAAAGAAAGGGAAATTGATTTTTTTAAAAAAGCGCGCCACTGGTATAGGCTTGGATATTCCACATTAGGTGTTGGAGTTGCCGCAACAATATTTTTTTCATATGTGTCATTATTGAGTTTTCCATCAGAAAAAATATTATTGAGTGTTATTGCTTTTTCAACATTTAAAAATATGATAATTGTTGGGGTTTTGCTTGTAATGACTAGATATTCTATATCTATAGCAAAATCTTATATGAATGAGTCGTTAAAAAGTTCAGACCGTATTCATGCAATTTCATTTGGAAAATTTTATCTTCAAACATATGGTAAGACTGCAGAGAGAGATGATATAAAAGATGTATTTCAGCACTGGAACATTAATGGTCAGAATTCATTCTCCGCGCAAACCGATGATGTAATTAACCCTAAAATTATTGAAATGACATTTGATTTGGCAAAATCAGTTGTTGAGCGACAATGCAAGAAAAAGTAGTATGAATCAGTTGTGTAATCTATACTGAGTTAATCGAATCACGAACGCTCCTCGTCGATTTCCTCGCGCTCGATATTCCTATCCAAGGACTCAATCTCGGCCTTGATCCACAGTGTTATCTTGATCTCGAAACCAGCCGCCAACCATCGACGAAAATTCTCTCGCTTTCGCTTCAGCCATTGGGAGCCATTGCTTGCTAATTAGCTATTGTCACAATTAGAAAGATAGAAAGCCTCAGCCCTCGGATGTCCTGGTCATGGCCTACGAACGTGGCGACTGGGAAAACACCGCCATTCTGGCGAAAAAACTCACAGTCAATCTTGATTCTCTGCCCTTGCTCTACGAGCAGGCCATTGAAATCGCCCAGGTTCAGCTTACGGATTGATGGCGTTCATCTTCGAAAAATCGCCGATCTGCAAAAAGAGCTGGGCGATGGCGGTCAGCAGGTTCAACCGGTTGGCGCGCACCTTCTCATCCTCCGCCATGACCATGACTTCCTCGAAAAAGGTGTCAACCGGCTCCTTCATCTTGAGGATCACCCCCAGCGCCCCTTCGTAATCGCTGGCTGCAAGCAGGGGATTTGCTTCTGCGCGGACAGCCAGGTACGCCGCATGGAGCTTTTGCTCGGCACTCTCGGTGAGCAGCTCCGCTTGCACCTCGGTTTCGCTGTTCTCCTTGATGATATTGATCACCCGTTTGAATGCTCCGGCCAGAACCGTAAAGGCCTCCTGGCCGCTGATGGCCATGAGGGCGTTGATCCGGTGTTTGCAATCCACCGGATCGTCGAAGGAAACCGAGGTGACCGCTTCCACCGCCTCGGCCGGGATTCCCTGGCCGGTGAGATCGTTGCTGAAACGGCCCTTGATAAATTCGAGCACGTTGCGGCGGGCGTCGGCCTTGGGGACGGTCAGCTTGTCTCCGTACAGGGAGAGTGCCTGGTCCACGAACTCGGCCAGGGAGAGGCTGAAACCCATGGCGCTGATGATATTGAGCAGTCCCAGCGAGAGGCGGCGCAGGCCAAAGGGGTCGGCGGTGCCGGTGGGGATCTGGCCGATGCCGAAGCAGCCGGCGATGGAGTCAAGCCGGTCGGCCATGCCGACCAGCGATCCGGGGATCGAGGCGGGCAGCACGCCGCCTGCCCGGACCGGCAGGTAATGCTCCCGGATGGCCGTGGCAACCTCCGGAGCCTCGCCGCCGAGCAGGGCGTAATCGTGGCCGATCGCCCCTTGCAGGGTGGGGAACTCGCCCACCATGTCGGTCAGCAGGTCGGTCTTGGCCAGGAGGGCCGCCCGTTCGGTCTGGGCCAGGTGTTGGGGCGCCAGCTTTTTGGCCAGCAGACCGGCCAGGGTGGTGACGCGCTTGGTTTTGTCGAGCATGGTGCCCAGTTTGTGCTGGAAGATAACACCCGTCAGGTCTTCCACCCGGTCCGCCAGAGTCTTCCGCTGGTCTTCCTTGAAAAAGAAGAAGGCATCCTCCAGCCGCGCCCGGATTACCCGCTGGTGGCCGTCGGCGGCAAGCTTCGCATCCCGGGTGTCGGTGTTGTTCACCGCGATGAAATGGGGCATGAGCTTGCCCGTGGCGTCGACCACGGCAAAGTATTTCTGGTGCTCGCGCATGGAGGTGATCAATACCTCGCGGGGCAGGGCCAGGAAGCGCTCTTCAAAGGTGCCGCAGATGGCAAAGGGCTTTTCCACCAGATTGCACACCGTGTCCACCAGCTCGTCATCCGGGAGGATCGTCCCCCCTGCCTGCCGGGCCGCCTTGGTGATCTCGGCAACCACCGCACTGCGGCGTTCCTGGGGCTCGACCAGAACCTGGGCCGTGCGCAGGGTTTCGACGTAGTCGCCGTAGCCGGAGGCAGGGAAGGGCCCTTGGGCCATGAAGCGATGGCCGCGGGTGGTGTCGGCGCTGGTGATGGTGTCCAGGGAGAAGGGCACGGTCTTGCCGCCATAGACAGCAAGCAGCCACTGGATCGGCCGGGCAAAGCTGGTGCGGCCCGCGCCCCAGCGCATGGATTTGGGGAAATTGAGGCCGGTGACCACCTCGGGCAGCAGTTCGGCAAGGAGCTCTTCGGTGGGGCGGCCGATCTGTTCGATGCGCACCATGAGGTATTCGCCTTTGGGCGTTGCCAGTGTCCGCAGGGCCTCAACCTCGACCCCGTTCTTTTTGGCAAAGCCGATGGCCGCCTGGGTGGGCCGGCCATTCTGGTCAAAGGCCGCCTTTTTCGGGGGGCCGAGAATTTCCTCTTCCCGATCCGGCTGGCGCTCGGCCAGGTCGCGGACCGATACGGCAAGACGTCGCGGGGTCGCGGCGGTGCGCAGGGTGGAATAGGGCAGGGCCAGAGCGGTGAGCCGCTCGCCGAGGATTTTTTCCAGCTGGGCAAGGGCGGGCATGATATAGCCGGCCGGGATTTCTTCGGTGCCGATTTCAAAGAGGAGTTCGTGTTGCATGGTCAGTTTCTCGCGATATTTTTTTAACGGGTGGTTGTGCGCACAGGTTCAGGATACTGCCGTCTTATTGTCATCCCGCCATTCCAGGGAGGCAAAGGTGTTATACCCCTGCGAAAGGTTTTCCACCAGGACGGAAAACCAGGCGATGGCCGGATGGTTTTCAAGCTTGCGGCCAAGGGCCGTGGTAATGCTCTCCACGGAAAGGGTGTATTCCGTGCAGTCTGTGGCCGTTGGCCAGCAAAGATCGTGGGAGGTCACCTCTTCCACCAGCTGGATGATATCCTCGATCCAGATGAAATGCTTGAACCGCAGCCGGATGGTGGCCCTGCCCCAGTGACCCAGGGAGCGCGGCAGCCCCTGGCCGATCTGGGACGGCAACGGCGGGGAGATGGGCACCTGGATCTCCAGGGTGAGATCGTCGGTTTTGTCCAGGGAGCCATGCATGGTGCACTGGTATTCATTCATGCCCACCGACTGCGCCTGCGGAGAGGATTTTTTGAGAAAATAGGGAAACGAGATCTCCATGTGGGCTGCTTCCGCCTGGAGCCGGATCTTCATCTCCTCAAGGATGCGATGGAAACTTTTCAGGTTGATCTCGCCGTGGAACCGGTTGAGGATCTCCACGAACCGGCTCATGTGGGTGCCCTTGAACTGGTGGGGCAGATTGACGTACATGTTGACCGTGGCCACGGTCTTCTGTGTCTTTTGGGCTTTGTCCAGGACCGTGACCGGATAGGCGATGTTCTTGACGCCGACCTTCTTGATGTTGATCCGGCGGTAATCACGCTGGCCTTGGATATCTTTCATGTCGCTCATTAGCAAACGTTCCCCAGCACCGAATCTGCTTTGTCATCGGCCTGCTCATGTGCAATAGCACACTTCGCAGACCTCTTTCGCGCATCTCCGGTACTGGTGAACGTTTGCAGCTTGAGTGGAAACCGTTTTCTTGTAGTTCTCAGGGGAACGGATACGCTCATTGGACAGGAGGGCGGGATCGGTCTGTTTTTTCTCGTTGGCTCAATTCTCAGGCAAGATGTTTTTTCACTGCTGCCTTGAGTTCGTCCAGGTTGGAAGATTTGACGATGTACTCATCGGAGGCCCAGGTGGCCAGATCCTGCTTGAATTCCTGGTAGGCGGAACTCAGGATCACCGGCAGGGAGGGATTCATTTCCTTGATCTGGCGCAGGACATCGATGCCGTTGATGCCGGGCATGTTGATGTCGAGGATGACGAGATCCGGCAGGATGATCTTCAGCTGGCTCAGGGCTTCTTCCCCGGACAGGGCCGAGTGCACCTCGTATCCTTCTTCTTCCAGCTCTTCGCGGTACAGGAGATGGATGCTGTCTTCATCGTCAACAAGCAGTATTTTTTTCATTGATCCCCCCCCGTTGTCTCTTGCCAAGGGTCGTGAGAGTTGCTGTCCTTCAGATCGCCGCTTCCTTTAGGAATTGGGCTGCTTCTTCAGGCGGAATGGAGTTGATGTAAAAACCGGATCCCCATTCAAACCCGGCGATCATTGTCAGTTTGGGCATGATCTCAAAATGCCAGTGATAATGCTCAAGGGGCTGCGAGCGCAAGGGCGCGCCATGCAGCACAAAATTGTAGGGCACATTGGGAATGCAGGCGTCCAGGCGGCGCATGCATTCCGAAAAGATCGCGGTGAGCGCCTTGAAGTGGTCGTCATCCATGGCAAGGTAGGAAGAGGCATGACGCTTGGGCAGGATCCACATCTCGAAGGGCGAACGGGGCGCATAGGGGACAATGGCGAGAAACAGCTCGTTTTCCGCCACCACCCGCTTGTTCTGGTTTATTTCCTGGCGGATGATGTCGCAGAAGATGCAGCGTTCCTTGTACTTGTAGTAGGAGAGACTTCCCTCGATCTCCGAGCTGATCATGCGCGGGACAATGGGCAGGGCAATGAGCTGGGAGTGGGAGTGTTCCAGCGAGGCCCCGGCCGCGGCGCCAAAATTCTTGAACACCATGACATACCGGAAGCGCGGATCCTGGGCCAGGTCGAGCAGTCGATCCCGGTAAGCCAGGAAAACCTTGATCATGCGATCCGCGGGCAGGTTGGCAAAGGATTCGTTGTGGTCCGGGGTTTCGATGATGACCTCGTGGGCGCCGATGCCGTTCATCCGGTCGTAGAGGCCGTCGCCCTCCTTGTTGAGGTTGCCCTCGATGATGAGGGCGGGGTACTTGTTGGGTACGACCCGCAGATCCCAGCCGGGTCTGTTGGCCTGATGGCCCGAAGCGCTGCTGTAGCTCAGAACCTCCGGAGGCGTTGTGTTCTCGTTGCCTGGGCACAGTGGGCAAAATCCCCCCCTGGTCTCGCTTTTTTCCACGATGAAGTCGGTGGGGCGTTTTCCCCGTTCGGTGGAGATGATGATCCAGCGGCCAATGATCGGGTCTTTGCGCAGTTCAGGCATCGCGGTCTCTTATAGTCCTTTTTGGGCCCTTTCCTGGTTTTCCTGGAGAGTTTTGCATTCGATGCACTGGGTCGTCACCGGCCGCGCCTCCAGGCGTTTGGTGGAAATCTCGTCGCCGCACTCATCGCAGATGCCGTAGGTTCCTTCGTCGATGCGTTCGATGGCTTCCCGGATCTTGGCAAGCAGCTTGCGCTCGCGGTCACGGATGCGGAGTTCGAAGCTCCGGTCGGACTCCGCGCTGGCCCGGTCTGTGGGATCGGGATAATTCTCCGTGCTGTCGGTCATCTCGTGGATGGTCTTTTCAGCCTCCTGCAAAAGATCTTGGCTCATGGTCTCCAGCTTCTGGCGAAAATACTCAAGTTGTTCTCTATTCACAGTCTTACTCCCTTGGTATACCTTGGGCAAGCGTTATCCGTTACGCTGATAGCTTCCGCTTTTGCCCCCGATTTTCCTTTCCAGTCTGATGTTGTTAATGATCATGCCTTTGTCCACAGCCTTACACATATCATAAATGGTCAGGGCGGCGACCGAGACGGCGGTGAGCGCCTCCATCTCGACTCCGGTCCTGCCGGTAATTCCTACGGTGGCGGTAATTTCTATGGTGTGTGTCCTGTCATTCAGATCAAAATCAACGGTCACCTTGTTGATGGCCAGCGGGTGGGTCAGGGGGATAAGGGCGTCGACCTTTTTGGCCGCCATGATTCCGGCGATCCGGGCGACCCCGAGCACGTCGCCCTTGGCGATATTCCCTTCCCGCACCAGCTGAAACGCCTGCGGGGAAAGGGAAATGGAGCCGGAGGCCGTTGCTTCCCGCACGGTTTCGTTTTTGCCGCCCACGTCGACCATGCGGGCATTCCCGGATTCGTCAAAATGGGTGAGAGGGTTTTCGGTCAAGGGCTGGTCGCTCATTGTCGCTGTCCGGAGAGGAAGAATCAAGGATTTTCGTCGGAAAATTTGTGGAGGAATTTTTTGAAAAATCCTTCTTCTTCCTTGGTGGCGCCCCTTTCTTTCTGCAGGGTGTCGAATTCCGCGAGCAGTTCTTTTTCGCGCGCGGTCAATTTTTTCGGGATGACAACCTTGATCTCAACGATCATGTTGCCCGGATTCCCGCCCCGGAGGGAGGGAACGCCTTCGCCCTTCAGGGTGAGGATCTGCTCCGGCTGGGTTCCCGCCGGGATTACCAGCTTTTTGGCGCCGTTGATGGTCGGCACTTCCACGGTGGCGCCCAGCGCGGCCTGCACCATGGTCAGGGGGAAGAGGCAGTGGATTTCGTTGCCCTCCCGGAGGAAGAACTCATGGGGCTCCACATGCATGATCACATACAGGTCGCCCGGCGGCCCTCCCTTGCGGCCGCCCTCGCCCTCGCCCCGCAACCGCATGCGGGCTCCGGTGTCGATTCCGGCCGGGATCTTCAGGGAGACCTTCTTCGTTTTCTTGACAAGTCCCTCGCCCTGGCAATCATTGCACGGATCGGTGATGATTGTGCCTTCGCCGTGGCATTTGGGGCAGGTGGTCTGCACCCGGAAAAAGCCCTGGGCATGCACTACCTGGCCATGTCCCTTGCAGGTGGCGCAGGTCGATGCCTTGTGGCCGGGGCGCAGGCCGGTGCCATCGCAGGTCCAGCAGGTTTCCCGCTTGGTGATCTCGATCTCTTTTTCCGCGCCATGCACCGCATCCATGAAGCTGATGCCCAGGTCGTAGCGCAGGTCGTTTCCTGGCATGGGCCCCTGGCGCCTTTGCCCGGAGCGAGCCCCGAACATGTCGCCGAAGATATCGCCAAAGCTGGAGAAGATATCCTCAAAATTCCCCGGCCCGCTGTAGCCGCTGTCTTTGAGGCCTGCGACCCCGTAGCGGTCGTAGATCTTCCGCTTTTCCAGGTCGCCGAGAATTTCGTAGGCCTCGGCCGCGGACTTGAATTTATCCTCCGCCGCCTTGTCGTCCGGATTTTTGTCCGGATGGTATTTCATGGCCAGTTTGCGGTACGCTTTTTTTATTTCCTCCGCAGTCGCATCCGGGGAAACCCCGAGCCGCTTGTAAAAATCGTTCTCCATGGGCTAGAGGGACGCCTCTTCTGTCAGATCAACACCCCTGGCCGGAGCGTCTTCGATGCCCGGAGCATCTTCCTTGGTGGGGGTGAAATCCTTGATGGTGGAAAAACTCACTTGGCCGGAGGCGATTTCGCGCAAGGTGGCGACAATCTCCTTGTTTTTGCATTTTACAAGAAAAGGAGCGTTCTTGCGGTGCTGTTTGACCCGTTCAACGGCAAGATGGATAAGGGAAAAACGATTTTCATTGCCTATCTGGCTCAGGCAATCTTCGACGGTGATGCGTGCCATAATGCAACTCCTCCTGTGGGAAATCTCCCGTTGGGTATCGCGGTAGTATAAACTTCAAAAGTATAATCCATCCCGGTTTTTTGGCAATCCTTTTTTCTGAAGAGCCTGTTTTGCTAAGAAAATAAAGATGGTTGTCTGTTTGGTGGCATGGAAAATGCTTATGATTAAGGCCGGATTGAGGAGAAACGGTGGCCCGGGGGGATGAATCAGAAAAAAATTCCTTGTAGGACGCGGGATCCAGGTTCTCCACAGGACGAACGGGAAAAAAATTCCCATATCGGCTCGCAGGCAATGCTGTCATTTTATTGACTGACGCTTTGCTGTGATGGAGCAAAGCAACAGGGGGAGAG
>JAJZPC010000010.1 GCA_021811385.1 Deltaproteobacteria bacterium
TGATCTGGGTGCCGTCTTCGAGCAGCATGGTGGTGTTCATCTCCTGGGAGGCGATCATGAATTTGCCTTCCACGTCGCCGAGATCCTGGCGGAGATACTTGGCCTCGATGGCCTCCTTGAACAGCTGCTCCCGGAAATTGGGGTGGGCGATGCTGATCAGGGCCAGGGCTCGCTCCTGGACGCTCTTGCCGTGCAGGTAGGCAACGCCGTACTCGGTGGCCACGTAATGCACCTCGCCCCTGGTGGTGACCACCCCGGCCCCCGGGGTGAGCCGGGTGACGATGCGGGAGATGGTCTTGTCCTTGGCCGTTGACTCCAGGGCGATGATGGGTTTGCCCCCGATGGAACGGGCCGCGCCTCGGTTGAAATCCACCTGGCCGCCGATGCCGGAATAGAAGAGCGACCCCAGGGAGTCTGCGCACACCTGGCCGGTAAGGTCGATCTCCAGAGCCATGTTGATGGCCACCATCTTGTGCTGTCTGCCGATGATGTGGGCGTCGTTGACATATTCCGTGGGCCGGAAGCAGAACAGGGGGTTGTTGTCGATGTAGTCGTAGAGACGTTGGGTTCCCATGCAGAAGCTGGCCACGATCCGTCCCTTGTCCATGGTTTTCCGGCTGCCGGTAACGGCGCCGGATTCCACCAGGTCGATGATGGAGTCGGTGAGCATCTCGGTGTGGATGCCGAGATTCTTCTTGTTGCGGAGGAATTCCACCAGGGCGTGGGGGATGCGGCCGATGCCGAATTCGATGGTCGATTCGTCTTCGATCAGGGCGGCGATATGCTCCCCGATCCGGCGGGTATCCTCGGACACCGGGGTGGATTCCCGTTCGATGATGGGGCATTCGGCCGGCACCAGGATATCGAGATCGTAGATGTCCAGAAAACTGTCGCCCAGGGTCTTGGGCATCATCGGGTTCACCTGGGCGATCACCAGCGAGGCGTTTTCCGCCGCACTTTTGACGATGTCCACCGAAACCCCCAGGCTCACCTTGCCGCGCTCGTCCGGCGGGGTCACCTGGATGAGGGCCACGTCGATGGGGAGCTGGCCGGAGTTGAAGAGCATGGGGATGTCGGAGAGCAGGGTGGGGGTGTAGTTGCCCAGCCCCTGCTGGATATGCTCCCGGATGTTGGCGCCGATGAAAAAGCTGTTCACCGTGAAGCAGTCGGCCAGGTTGCGGCTGGCGTACGGGGCGTCGCCCTTGGTGAGCAGCTGGATGATCTCCACGTCGGCCAGCTCGCAAGCCCGCTCGGTCAGGGCCTTGACCAGCTGGACCGGCTCGGCGCAGGCCGTGCCGATGAAGACCCGCTGGCCCGGCTTGATCTTGGCCGCGGCCTGGTATGGCGTGGCGATCATGTCGCTGTATTTTTGTTGCCAGTCGGGATCGTAGTTCTTCGCGCTGCTCATCGCGCCACCTCAAAGCTCTGCAAGGTCATTCTCGCGTCCGCCACCACCGGCTCGGTGCCGGTCTCCCCGACAATAAAGGGGTTGATGTCCAGTTCACCGATCTGCGGGAAATCGGTGGTCAGCTGGCTGATCCGCTGCAACCCGTTGGCAATGCCCGCCAGATCCACGCCTTTGTGCCCCCGTTTTCCCTTGAGGATTTCGTAGGAGCGGGTACTCATCAGCATCTGGATCGCCTCTTCGTTGGTTATGGGCGCGAGATAAAAGGTGACATCCTTCATCACCTCGACAAAGATGCCGCCCAGGCCGAACATGAGCATGGGACCGAACTGCGGGTCGCGGTTCATGCCGATGATGACCTCAAGGCCCCGGGCCAGCATCTTTTCCACGTAGATCCCTTCGATCCAGGCCTCGGGCGCCCGTTG
This sequence comes from Deltaproteobacteria bacterium, assembly GCA_021811385.1. Lineage (GTDB taxonomy): Bacteria > Desulfobacterota > Desulfobulbia > Desulfobulbales > Desulfurivibrionaceae > Thiovibrio. The sequence goes on from JAJZPC010000010.1 coordinate 1,831, forward strand.
GGCGGTGCGGAGCATCATGAGGTCGTAGGCGTCGGCCACCGCCTCGGAGCTGGTCACGTTGAGCCGTACTCCGCCGAGTTCGGACTTGTGGATGATGTCCGGGGAGACGATCTTCATGGCCACCGGATAGCCGATGCGTTCGGCGATCTCCATGGCCTCGCCCACATTGGTGGCGAGATACCCCTGGGGAATCTGGAAGCCGTAGGCCTGGAGAATGCTTTTCGCCTTGACCTCGCCGATCTGCAAGCGGTTGGTCCGCAAGCGGCGGGTGATGATGCGTTCCACCCTGCGCCGGTTCACCGGGAAACGGGCCACCATCCGGGGCGGACGCTTGCGCCAGGCCGCGTATTCCACCATGGCCTTGAGCGCGGCCACGGCCCGTTCCGGCGAGGGATAATCAGGCAGCCCCGCAGCCACCAGCTCATCTCGGCCCGGCATGACATCGGCCCCGCCCATGAAGGCGACCACCACGGGCTTTTCGCCCTTGTTGCAGCCGGCAATGGCCCGGGCGGTCTCCGCCGGCCTGGTCATGGCCTGGGGGGTGAGGATCACCACGACGGCGTCCACGGCCTCGTCTTCCTGGGCTGCTTCCAAGGCGGCCACATAGCGGGCCGGCTCGGCGTCGCCCAGCACGTCGATGGGATTGCCGATGCTGGCCGCAGTGGGCAATTTCTGGCGCAGGGCCGAGGCTGTGTTGCGGGCGAGGGTGGCCACAATCATGCCTGATTTTTCCACGGCATCGGCGGCCATGGTGCCGGGGCCCCCGGCATTGGTGATGATCAGCACCCGTTTGCCCTTGGGCAGGGGCTGCATGGCAAAGAGGGCCGCATAGTCGGCCAACGCCTCGAAATTATCGGCCCGGATGACGCCCGAGCGCATGAAGGCCGCGCCGTAGGCGATCTCCGCCCCGGCCAGCACCCCGGTGTGGGAGGAGGCTGCCTTCTGCCCGGCCACGGTGGTGCCGGATTTTAGGATGATCACCGGTTTTTTCGTGGAGGCCTCGGTGGCCGCCTTGACAAACTCGTCCCCGCAGGCAATGTCTTCGAGATAAGCGACAATGACCTTGGTCTGCGCATCGTTGGCCAGGGCCACCAGCAGATCACCCTCGTTGAGGTCCGCCTTGTTGCCCATGCTCACCATCTTGGCGATGCCGGTGTGGCGGGCGGCGGCCAGATCCAGCAGGGCGGTGCAGATGGCCCCGGACTGAGAGATTACCGAGATGGAGCCCGGCTGCGGCATATGGCTGGCAAAGGAACCGTTCATCCGGTTTTCAGTGTTGATCAACCCCAGGCAGTTGGGGCCAAGCAGGGGAACCTTGTGGCTCTGGCAGAGATCAGCGATCCGGTGCTGGAGTTCCGCCCCTTCCTGACCCGTTTCCTTGAACCCGGAGCTGATAACGATGATGGCCCCGGCCCGGGCGTCGAGGCAATCCCGCACCGCCTCCAGGACCAGCCCGCTGGGAAGGGCGATGATGCAGAGATCGATTTTGTCCTCGGCCTTTTTGATCCCGGCCAGGCAGGGCAATCCCAGCACCTCCGGGGCGGCAGGATTCACCGGAATGATCCGTCCGGCATAGCCGCCGGCCAGCAGGTTGGCGATGATATCGTGGCCAACCTTGCCCGGAGTGCGGGAGGCGCCGAGCACGGCAACGGATTCCGGGGAGAAAAGCGGTGTGAGCATAACGTTGTCCAGATAAAGGGTTACAGAAGTCTCGTAACAACTGGCCTTCGACAGGCTCAGTCCGAACGGATATTGTCTTAATGAATTGATTTCCGTTCGTGCTGAGCTTGTCGAAGCACCTGCTTGAAACAACTTTTGAGTTCCTAAGGTTACATTACCCGGCAAAATCCGGAATTTCCGGCAGAACCACAGCAAACCCGGCTTCGCCCAGGGCTTGGTGCACGGCGCTGATGTTGTAGGTGTTGACCCGCAGGTAGATGCGTTCCGGCATATTCTTTTCCGGTTCGGTGCGGATCAGGCGGGTGAAGCGGATATTGTGCTCTTCGAGCACCTTGGCGATGCGGGAAAGCGGCTTGCGCTTGCCGTCATGCTCCACCACGATCATGGCGCTCCCCCGTTCGCCCAGGCCGAAAAGCCTGCGGTAGGCCGCCATGAGGTCGCGCATGGAAAACATGCCGATGACCCGCTGCTCCTGATCCACCACGGGCAGGGCGCCGATCTTCTCCCGGTCGAGGAGGATCAGGGCGTCGTCCAGGGTGGAGATGGGGGTCAGGGTGAAAAAGGCGCGGCTCATGATGGCGCTGACCGGGGTCTGGTCGAATTCGGAATGGCAGGCTTTGAGCCGTTCCGGGGGGAGCACCGAGGAGGGGGAGGCCGAGCGCAGATCCCGGTCGGTGACAATGCCCACCAGCCGGTTTTTTTCATTCACCACCGGCAGGTGGCGGAATTTGCCGTTCTGGAGGATTTCCCGCACCGCGGGGAGGGTGGTTTCCGGGGAAACGGTCACCGGGTTTCTGGTCATGTGCTGGGTGATGAACATGGTTATTCCTCTGTACTGTGGTTACTGAGTGCGGTGAGGTAGGCGGCCGCGCTGTCGGCCAGGCTTTCCAAATGGTAGCCGCCTTCGAGAATGGACAACAGCTTGCCCTGGCAGAATCTTTCCGCCCAGTCGGCCAGATATTCGCCGAACTTGCCGTAAAGATCGGTGGAATAGGCAAGGCCGGACATATCATCGTCGCGGTGTGCGTCAAAGCCTGCGGCGACGATGATCCGTTCCGGCGCGAAGGCGGCCAGGGCCGGCTCGATTCTTTTACTCACGGCGTTGAGCACCATCTGGTCGTCCGCCCCTGGGGGCAGGGGGATATTCAGAGTGGTGCCGCGTCCCGGCCCGGTGCCGCTTTCTTCCGCATAGCCGCTGCCGGGAAAGCTGAAGGTGGGATGCTCGTGCAGGCTGAGGTAAAAGACCTCCGGGTCTTCCTCAAAGGCGCTCTGGATGCCGTTGCCGTGATGGGCGTCGAAGTCGAGGATCAGAATCCTCTTGCGGCCATACTGTTGCTGCCAGTACCGGGCAGCCACCACGCAGTTGTTTAAAAAACAGAAACCCAGGGCCAGATTGCTTTCCGCGTGATGGCCAGGGGGCCGCACCGCGCAAAAAACGTGATTTTCCTCCCGTTCAAGCAGGTCGATGCCGGTGAGTCCCGCGCCCGCGGAGAACAGGGCCGCTTCGTACGATTCAAAGCAGAGCTGGTTGTCCTGGTGGTCGAGATAGGTCTTGCCGGAAAGGGCGCACTCTTCCAGGCGAAAGAGGTAATGCTCGTCGTGGAAGGTTGTCAGCCAGCACCGTTCCGCCTTGCGGGGCTCAACAACGGTGAGGTGGTCCTTGAGGGTCGATCCTTCCAGTCGTGCCAGCAACGCGGTGATACGGCCCGGCGCTTCCGGGTGCTCGTTGCCGCCGGTGTCGTGGGCAAGGCAATGGGGATGGGTGATAATGGTAAGCGGGCGGGAGACAGGCACAGGGCATCCTTCCGAAAAATTGCCCCCTTCCGTCGAGGGAGGGGGAGCCTTGCCACACAGTGAAGCGTACACACTCTCTAGGTATTGTTACCTAATTTGTGGAAAAATCGCACGGGGAAAATGCTGCGCTGGATTTTGCGGGTTGTTTTGCACGGAAAAACGACAAGGCATTGTGCGGATGGAATTGCTGGGATATACTTTGATTTTCCGTTATCCACGACACTATCGGACCAAACAGCCATGCGCCATGTGACCAACCCCCGTTTGCTTGCCTTGAAAGATACGCTGGACGCCCTTGAGGGTGAGCGTTTTTCTCCCCTTGCCGGCTTGAGCCGGGAAGGCGTCAGGCGGCGTCCCGAGGAGGGGCAGGACGAGGACCACCGGCAATCCTTTGCCGTGGATGGCGACCGGATCCTGCATTCCCGCGCCTATACCCGGTACATCGACAAAACCCAGGTGTTCTACATGGTCAGGAACGACCACATCACCCATCGGGTCCTGCATGTGCAGCTGGTTTCAAAGATCGCCCGGACCATCGGCCGTTATCTGCGGCTCAACGAGGATCTCATCGAGGCCATCGCCCTGGGCCATGATATCGGGCATCCGCCCTTTGGTCATGACGGGGAAAAGGTTCTGGACGCGCTCTGCCGCGAACATGGACTGCCCTCGTTCCAGCATAACCTGCAAAGCGTCCGGTTTCTGGAATGCATCGAACGGCAGGGCAGGGGCTGGAACCTGACCCTGCAAACCCTGGACGGCATCATGTGCCACGATGGGGAGATCCACAACCGCACCCTGGCGCCCCAGCGCGGCAAGACCTTTGCCGACTTTGACGCGCAAGGCGCGGCCAAGGAGCAGGACCATCGTCGGGAGTTGGTCCCCATGACCATGGAGGGCTGCGTGGTCCGCTTTGCCGACACCATTGCCTACATCGGCAGGGATATCGAGGATGCCATCGAGCTGCAGCTCATCCGTCGGGAGGATATCCCCCCCCGTTGCCAAGAGATATTCGGCCGGACCAACGGCAGCATGGTCTACCGTCTGGTGACGGACCTGATCGCGGGCGGACTTGAGGATGGCGCCATCGCCTTCAGCGAGGAGGTTTCCGAGGGGTTGAAGGAGCTGAAGGGGTTCAACTACCAGCGGATCTATCTGAACCCGGCCATCAAGACGGGGCTGGACAAGATCACCACCTGTTACCGGGTGTTGTTCGAATCCTGTCTTGACCAGTTTTCCAGGCAGGAGCGCCGGGTGGAAATGTATGTGAATTTTCTCAACGAACAGGGGCGGGAATATGTCGAGGGCCAGCCGCCTGCCGCCCTGGCCCGGGATTTTATCGCCGGGATGACCGATAAATATTTTCTCCGCCAGGCAAGGCTGCTCGGTTGCGAGATCCCTGAAAAAATATGAAGACCAAGATCGGAAGAATCCTGCCTGGGGAGAGTTTCCGGGTGATCGCCATCGCCGCCTGCATCGGGCTGATGGCCGGGGCGGCGAACATCCTCTTTCGCGCCACCGTCGCCTTTGTGCACGACATCCTCTTTGTCGGCGGCTCCGCCCTGCTCGGCGTGGCGCAGGGAGGGCTGCATCTCCTGCTTCTGCCCTTGATCCCCCTCTGCGGCATGGTGCTGCTCATCCCCCTTTCCCTGCTTTTTCCCGGCGAGATCAATGGGTACGGTTTTCCGAAATTCCTGCGCCAGGTCAATCTGGAAGGCGGGATCATCCGGTTTCGCACCATTATCCTCAAGATCCTTTCCTGCGCCCTGACCATCGGCTCCGGCGGCTCCGCCGGGGTCGAGGGGCCCATTGCCCAGGTGGGCGGGGCCGTGGGCTCGCAGGTCGGGCAGTTCTTCCGGGTTTCCGGCAGCCGGATGAAGGTGTTTATCGCCGCCGGTTGCGCCGGCGGGGTGGCGGCCATGTTCAACGCCCCCATTGCCGGGGTGTTCTTCGCCGCCGAGATCGTCCTGCTTGGCACCTACGAAATAGGCTCCTTTGCCGGGCTGGTGATCTCCTCGGCCATGGCCACCGTTGTCTCCCGCGGCTACTATGGCGGCTCCCCGGCCTTTCCCATCCCTGCCTACGAGATGGTCAATTCCCTGGTCGAGATCCCGCTCTATTCGTTGATGGGCGTGGTCATGGGTCTGGTGGCTGTCCTGCATATCCATGTATTTTATACGATCCGCGACCGCTTCGCCGCGCTCTCCCTGCATCCGCAACTCAAGCCCCTGCTGGGCGGACTGGGTCTCGGCGTGCTGGCCATGGGTTTTCCCCAGATCATGGGAGACGGGTACCAGTATATGGAAGAGGTACTGGCCGGGCACGGCGTCCTCTGGGTGATGGCGGCGCTGGTTTTTTTCAAGATCGCCGCTACCGCCCTGACCCTCGGCTCCGGCGGCGCGGGCGGGGTGTTCGCCCCGGCGCTTTTCATCGGCGCCGTTACCGGCGGAGCCTTCGGCTCCGTGGCCCATTGGCTGCTGCCCCAGCAGACCGCCAATCCCGGCGCCTATGCCGCGGTGGGCATCGGCGCCTTTCTTGCCGCCGCCACCCATGCGCCGCTCACCGCCATCTTTCTGCTTTTCGAAATGACCGGCAACTATCTGGTCATCGTGCCGATCATGCTCTCCAGCATCATCGGCACGGTGGTGGCCTCCCGTCTGAACCCGGATTCCATCGATACCGTGGATTTCAGCCGCGACGGCATCGATCTCCATGAAGGCAGGGAGATCTCGGTGATGAAATCCATCAAGGTCGGCAGGGTCATCAGCGAGGATGTGGATTTCATCAGCGAGCAGGCCAATGTGGATCAGTTGCTGACCATCTTCAGCATGGCCAGGGACAGCTTCTATTTTCCGGTGGTGGATGAAAGCGGCAGGATGACCGGGGTTGTCTCGTTGCAGGACGTAAAAAGCATTCTCCACGACGAGGAGCTGCGGCTTTCCGCCCGGGTGGGGAACATCTGCACCCGCAAGGTGGTGGTGCTCACCCCGGGAGACAACCTGTATACCGCCATGGGTTTGTTCGACACCAAGGGTCTGGAAGCGATCCCGGTGGTGGAGGCTACGGATAATCGTTGGGTGGTGGGAATGCTCAAGCGGAGCGAGGCCATTGCCGCCTACAACAAGGAGGTGCTCCGGAGGGGGATCAGCGAGCGGATCGGCCCGGTTTCTTATGTTTCCGGGGAGCGATGATCTCCGTCAGGGGGGATACTTGTTAGTCAGTGCTATTTTTGTGTAATTTAGGTATTGTTACCTATGCGGGGAAGTTCTTCAGCCTCTTTGTTTTCCAGGGAGGGAAGAAGATGATCAGGCGTTTGTCACAGAGGGGGAAGCGCCCATGCCCAAGAAGATTCTGGTGGTGGACAACCATCCGCTTATCCTGGAACTCCTTTCCAGCTTTCTGCAAAAGGAGGGGCATGAAGTACGCGTTGCCCAGGATGGCCTTTCGGCCCTCGATGTCCTTGAGGGGTTTGTCCCGGACATCATGTTTGTCGATCTGGTCATGCCCAACATCAGCGGGGACAAGCTGTGCCGCATTGTCCGCACCATGCCCCATCTGCGTGATGTGTTTGTTGTAATCCTTTCCGCCATCGTCAGCGAAGGCGAAACGGATTTCCTTTCCTACGGCGCCGATGCCTGCATTGCCAAAGGGTCTGTCAAGAACATCTTCCTCCATGTGCAAGAACTCATCGCCAATTCCGGCAAACCGGCAACACGCGAGTGGGAACCCCGGATTCTCGGGCTTGACGGGATCTGCCAGCGTGAAATCACCAAGGAGCTGTTGCACTCGCAACGGCATCTCGAACTGGTTCTTGACCACATGTCCGAAGGGGTGGTCCGTGTCAGCCGGGACCAGAAGATCATCTATGTAAATGCCAGCGCCATCGGTTTGTTCGGCCAGCCCGAAGAGAAGATTCTGGGCGCGCATTTCTCCGGTCTCTTTCAGGAACCGTCCGCCACGGTCGTGCGTCATCTTGTCGAGGAGGTGGACCGGCAACCCGTGCACGCCGGAGAGGATGAGGAGATCCTTCTCGGCGAAAAACGGCTTCTGCTCAATTTCCTCTCCATTCCCGAGGACGAAAACGCGACGATCCTCGCCCTGGTTCGCGATATCACCAAGCGCAAGGATGATGAAGCCCGGATGCGGGAGTACGGCGAGCACCTTTCCAGGCTGGTCGAGGAACGGACCGTCAGTTTGACCAAGACCAACCGGCAGCTGCAGAAGGAGATTGTCGAGCGGACCAAGGTTGAAAAGAGCCTGGCCAGGGCGCACCGGCGGCTGCTCACCGTGCTCGACAGTCTTGACGCCATTATTTATGTGGTCAACATGTCCAGCCATGAGATTCTTTTTATGAATCGTCATGCCCGGGAGGTTTTCGGGGAAGGCGCCGGAAGGATCTGTTGGACGGTCATGCAGTGCGGCATGGATGGCCCCTGTGCTTTTTGCAGCAACGAAAAAGTGAGCGCTGTCAACGGCGCCAAGCGCGGCCGGGGCGGCGGCGTGTACGTCTGGGAAAACCTCAACAGCGTGACCGGACGCTGGTATGAACACCATGACCGGACCATCAAATGGATGGGGGATATCCGGGCGAAACTCAGTATCGGCACGGATATCACGGAACGCAAGGACGAGGAAGTCCGGGAGCGGGAATTGCGGGAACTGCTGGAGCTGCGGGTCAGCCAGCGCACGGCGGAGATGGAAAAGATCCACCGGCAACTCCTGCATGCGGAAAAATTGAGCGCGGTGGGCAAGCTGGCCGCCTCCATCGCCCATGAATTCAACAACCCTATCTGCGGCATCCGCAATGTGCTGGACGGCCTGAAGCGGAGGGCCAGGCTCGAAGGTGAGGATCTGCAGATGGTCGAGCTCGCCATTCGGGAGTGTGGACGCATTGCCAAGCTTACCAGGGATCTGCAAAGTTTTAATCGTCCGACCAGCGGCATAGAGGCCCGAGTCGATGTGCATGCCGCCCTGGAGGATATCTTGCTGCTCTGTCGAAAAGAGATGAAGAACAGGAAGATTTCCCTGGTCAAGGAGTTCGCTACGTCCTTGCCGGAAATCCAGGCGGTGGAAGACCAGCTCAAGCAGGTCTTCCTCAATCTTCTCACCAACGCCGAGGAGGCGATTACCGAGGAAACCGGCTCGATAACCGTGCGGACGGAGCGGAGGGATGGCTTTGTCGTTGTGCAGTTTCAGGACAGCGGCCATGGGATTACCCCGGAAAACCAGGAAAGGATTTTCGAGCCGTTTTTTTCCACCAAATCGGCGGCCAAGGGCACGGGGCTCGGTCTGCCGGTGAGCTACGGCATCGTGACCAGGCACGGCGGAAAAATCGAGGTGGAGAGCGTACCCGGCAACGGCTCGACCTTTACGGTTCTCTTGCCGGTGGGGGAGGGGCGGACATGAAGGAGAAAACCGGCCTGTGGCGCAAAAGCATCCTCCTTGTCGACGATGAAGAGATCATCCGCCATACCCTGCGCCGGGATATCAAGGAAATGGGGTATGGCGCCACCGCAGTCGCTGACGGCGAAGCCGCGCTCGCCGCCTTGCAGGAGCATTATTACGATCTGGTGCTGACGGACCTGTGCATGGAAGGGATTTCCGGGCTCGAGGTGCTGAAGGGGGCAAAGGCGAGGGATCCCGAGATCGGGGTGATCATCCTCACGGGCTTCGGGGATATCTCTTCCGCCATCGAGGCTTTGCGGGGCGGGGCGGACGATTATCTGCTCAAGCCCTATGCCTTTGAGGATCTGGCCTTGCGTCTGGGGAACTGTCTTGAAAAGCAGGAGCTGAAAAAACGGCTGAAGGTCTATGAAAATATCCTGCCCATCTGCTCGGTATGTAAAAAAATCAGAAACGACAAGGGCAGGGAGCCTGGTCGCGGGGATTGGCAGACCATCGAGGAATATCTGCAACGGGAAGCCGGAATGTTGCCGTCCCATGCCTATTGCCCGGACTGCTACGCCCAGGCCATGCAGGATTTGGAGGCATTCAAGTCCGCCCGCAAGGAATAATGGGTTGCGGCGCCGGTTTCGTTTTTCCGTCTTCTTTCTTGCGCAGGCCTCAAAACGCTTGAGCGGTGGACAGGTTGCGTGGCGCCCCCGTATTTTTTCCGTATTGTGTTTCTTGTCCGCAGCGTGATAGGGTGCGTAACCGTATAATCCCCGCGGCAAGGAACGATCAATGACAAAAAAGAAAACTCCCCTGGCCCCGCTGTGTAAAAGGGCCTATGCCTGCCGTGAGACGCATACCTACTGCCGTCCGGCATTCCCCATTGGCGGCGACGGCTTTTATTTTGTCGGCCAGGGGAATGAGGAGTGTCCCTACATGAAAAAATACGGCAGTCTGTACACCTGTGATTGTCCGGTCCGGCAGGAAATCTATCAGCGTTACAAAATCTAGCCTCCCCCGTTGAGCCCCGCCTCGTTTTTCCGGCAGTGCAAGCCAGGCAGCGAATCCCGTATTTCTCGCGTCAAGCCGTTGTTCCCGCTTATGGTTCCTTTGTGCGCCCCAGGCAGCGGCAGATATCCTCCTGCCACTGTTCGATCTGTTCCCGGTATGGTTCCACCGGGGATTCCATTCCGCACGCCGTGCAGAAAACAGAACCGTTGTGTCAGCGTCCGCTGAGAACCGTCCCGCCCCCGCAAAAAAGGCAGGTCAGTCTCAGTTCCGGGTAGTCTGCCGTGGCAGCGGTGGGGTTGGCTTGGTTGGCTGGAAGCATGGGTTCGGTCCTGCGTCTCTGTTCGGGTGTGCTGGCTGGGAGCTGCTGCGACAGTGGTGAAAATACGCCAGGTTCATGCTAAGGCCAATGTATTTTTGCATTGTTTGCGCTAGAGTGGCAGGTCATGTTGTCGCAGTGAAAAATCACTTTGCAAGGTTGTGGGGAGCGTGCTAGTCTGGCCAAGCTTCCGTGGCGGAAGATATTTCTCCGCTTCCGGCGCACAGGGAACCCCTCTTCCGTCTCTTTGTCTTTCTTGGAAAAAAACCGCGATGAGCGAAAACGCGCCGCAAAAAATCCGTATCTATATTCTGGACGATGAAATCGTTACGGTTCGTCGTCTTGTGCAGGCCCTGGGCAAGGATGGCTACGAGGTGGAGGGCTTTGTCTCCGCCTCCGAGGCGATGTTGCGTTTTTCCGAGGAACCGGCGGACATCCTGGTCACGGATGTGCGGCTCAACGATGCCGACGGCCTGGACATTCTCCAGCGGGTAATAGCCCTGGCTCCGGAAACCAAGGTTATCCTGATGACCGGGTACGCCTCGGTCGATCATGCGGTCCGGGCCATGAAGGCCGGAGCGTATCATTATCTGGCCAAACCTTTCCGGCTTGAGGAGCTGCGCAACGCCGTGCGTGACGCCTTGCAGGACGCCGGGGCGGCAGGACGCCTCGACACCGAGGCCGGGTTTTCCGACCGCTTTGCCGGGATCATCGGCCGCTCGCCGGCCATGCAGGAGATATTCAAGACCATCCGCCAGATCGCGCCGCTGAGCTGCAACGTCCTCATCCAGGGTGAGTCCGGCACCGGCAAGGAGCTGGTGGCCAGGGCGCTCCACAGTGCCAGCGGGCGCGGCCGGCATCCCTTTATCCCCTTCAACTGCGGGGCCTTCAGTGAAGAGCTGGTGGCCAACGAGCTTTTCGGTCACGAAAAGGGCGCTTTCACCGGCGCGGTGAGCACCAAGCTGGGGCTGCTTGAGGCGGCCAACAACGGCACCGTTTTCCTCGATGAGGTCGGCGAGATGCCTATCCCCATGCAAATCAAGCTGTTGCGGGTTATCCAGGAACGGACCCTGTTGCGGGTGGGCGGCGTTGCGCCGGTCAGCATCAATGTGCGGCTCATTGCCGCAACCAACCGGGACATCGAGAAGATGATCGCCGCCGGCGAGTTCCGCCAGGATCTTTTTTACCGCCTCAAGGTGGTGATGATCAACATCCCGCCCCTGCGCAAGCGCCAGGAGGATATCCCGCTGCTGGTGGAGCATTTTGTCACCCTCATCGCCACGCAGTTCGGCAAGCCGGTGCCGGAAATCGGCGCGGATTTTTTGGGGGCGCTCTCTTCGTATACCTTCCCGGGCAACGTCAGGGAGTTGCAGAATATCGTGGAGCGGGCGGTTGCCCTTTCCCGCGAGCCGGTGCTCACGGCCAGGGATCTTCCGCCGGACATCTTCTTTGCGGAAAATCAGCCCGCGGTTCCGGAAAAAAACACTCACCATCTCAAGGTTCTGGAGCAGGAGCATATCACCGAGGTATACCGCCGCACCGGCTTTAACCAGACAGAAACCGCCCGCCTGCTCGGCATCTCCCGCACCACCTTGTGGCGGCGTCTCAAGGAACTCAACCTGTTTTCCGAGAGATAGCCACTTCCTTCGCCGCTTCGTTTCGCGGTGCTGTTTCCCTTTGAAACAATTGTTGCACATCCTGAAAATCATCAAAAAACAGCATGTTACGCGTTTGTTGTTTCAGATGTGAACAATCGCGACCCGTCTATTTCCTTGCTGATTTGGCAAAAATACGTAAAAACAACAAGATAATGTTTGTGGCATGATTCCTGCTATTTGCGCTGCCGTAACGACCGCCTGAACAGGTATCCGAGGAGCGTCCATGGAAGCTGGTATCGCACTCCTCCTGACTGGCTCCAGCGCCGATCTTTCCGCCACCGTCCATGCCGTTGAACTTGCCCAGCGGACCAATGGAATTCTGCACGCCGTTTACAAGGCGGATCGGAAGGGCGAGAGAAAGAGGGCGGGTGCCCGGGAGACGCAGGAACAATTCGTTGCTCTGGCAACCAGACTCGGCAGCCAGGCAGGGGTGGGGATTTATACGCACATCCTGGAGCGGCTGACGGGCGAGCCTCTGATCCGGTTTCTCTGCGCCCACCGGATCTTTTGCCTTGTGCTCGGGGTCAACGACAAAAAAGAGTTCGAGCGCAAGACCGCCTGGGTCAACCTGCTCCGTAACCAGCTTCAAACCAATAAAAATTGGTATTTGCCGGCCCTGTGGTCTGTTATCATGACTCCATGGGACGCATCCACGCTTGAACACGCTATTTCCGAGGTTAACAGCCGGTCCCGGACCGTGATGCCCGGGGAATCTTCCCTGGCGGAGAGTGAAAGGGCCGACATTTTCTCAACAGTATTGCAACACAACAAGAATGAGTAAGGGAGGAAGAAGATGTACATGTATTTGCCAATAGCCCTCACCAGTGTAAATTATCTGGTGGTAATGGGCCTGGGACTGTCGGTCGGGTTGTTGTCCGGCCTCTTTGGCGTGGGCGGGGGGTTTCTCATGACCCCGCTTCTGATGATGGTCGGCATCCCGCCGACAATTGCGGCGGCAACGGACGCAAACCAGATCGTGGCGGCTTCCGCTTCCGGAACCATTTCCCACTGGCGCCTCGGTAACGTGGATTTCAAGATGGGCCTCTATCTTTTGATCGGCGGGTTTGCCGGCGGTGCGGGCGGGGTACAGGTTATCAAGCTGCTGCGCGCCACCGGCGGCGCGGATTTTCTCATCAAGATGACCTATGTGGTCATGCTGGGGTTGGTCGGCAGCTTCATGTTCGTTGAAAGCCTCAATGCCATGCGGAAAAGCAAGAAGGCCTCGGCAACAGCTGCTCCGGCTGCCGCCCCGAAGGAAAAGAAGGGCGGCTTCTTCGCGGCCCTGCCCATGCAGACCTACTTTGAGAAATCAGGGGTCACCCATTCGGCCCTGGTTCCGCTTTTTCTCGGCACCTTTGTCGGCGTGCTTGCCGCGATCATGGGTGTCGGCGGCGGCTTTCTCATGGTGCCGGTAATGATCTACATGCTGCGGATGCCCATGCATGTAGTGGTTGGAACCAGCTTGTTCCAGATCCTTTTTACCTGCATTGAGGTTACCTATCTCCAGGCCTACTCCAACCACACGGTTGATTTCATCCTGGCCATTATTCTTCTGGTGGGTTCCGTGTTCGGCGCCCAGATCGGCACCGTGCTGGGTCGCAAGCTCCATGGCGATCAGTTGAAGATCCTCCTTTCCATCATCGTGCTTGCCGTCACCGTCAAGATCGTTCTCGAGCTGGTGATGGAGCCTTCCATTCTTCTTTCCTATGCGGGAGGCCACTAAAATGAAACGTGCCATCATGCATTCCACTCGATTTTTCGTGGCCATGGCGCTGTTCGGCCTTGCCACCTTGTTCGTTCCCGCGGCCCAAGCGCTTACCTGCTCGGTCACTCCGGACAATATCCCCATAACCTTCACCTATCATGGCGCGCAATTGGCAGTCACCGGCCAGAGCGCGAGCACCGACGACCTGATCGTCACCATCACCAGCGAACCTGTTGATACTGCCTTGAAAAATTATGAAAAGGTAGGCGGTCTGGTCTGGATGAAAAAGGGAACCCTTGAATTCAAGGATGCGCCTCGTGTGTATCTGTTGAGCAGCACCGCCGATCTCAGCCGTATTCTGGACGCGGCGGAGCTCAACCGGAATCTGCTCGGCTTTGACGCCCTGCGCGAGCATATCCGGATTGAAGACAGCAAGGGGAATCCCGCGGACGGAAAATGGTTCGACGAGTACCTGAAATTCAAGAAGCAGGAGAATGTCTACGACATGCGGGAAGGGGCCATTGTCCGCCAGCATGGGGAAAACGGCAACACCTATAGGGTGGACGTTGCCTGGCCGTATCAGGCGCCTCCGGGCGTATATACGGTGAATGTGCTTGCCGTCAGGAACGGCAAGGTGGTGGAACGGGCTTCGGCCGATATTGAAGTCAAGAGCACGGGGATGGTTGCGGCCCTGTCAAAAATGGCCTTTGATCAGGCCGGATTGTATGGCATAATGGCTGTTATCGTCGCTCTGCTCGCCGGTTTGGGTGTGGGCGCAATCTTCAAGAAGGGCGGCGGCAGCCACTGATCTGATTTATCCGCTTTGTTACGATACTTGGGGACGGGAAAAACTGATTTTTCCGTCCCCAAGTCTATTCTTTTTTTTTTCAGGACTTTAGCCGCATGGCCCTCCGTGATTTCCTGAAAGGATTCTCCGCGCAACGCTGGTTCACGCCCAAGGCCTGCCGGCCTCTGCCCCTTGTTTTCTCCCAGTTTCGTGAGGTGCTCAAGGCTAACAATCAGGCCCTCGAGATCATCGCCGACATGGGGGAAAAACTGAGCGGCGAGTATCTTTTCGATCTCCGTTATGTGGAATCCACGGTGGAGGAGATGATCGCGGCCATGCGCCGCGCCATTGCCGCAATCAATGTTCTGACCCAGGATCAGCACACGGCGCTCCAAGAGGTGTTTACTCCCATGGAGGCCAGGATCCGGGCGATCCTCAACAAGCGGGATGACCGGGACGGCCCGCCCCTGCTCTGGCTTACGGAGATCGAGGACCGGCACTGGCCGCTGGTGGGCGGCAAGGCCGCGCATCTTTCCGAACTGCTCCACAACCCCCAGGTTCGGGTGCCGGAAGGATTCGTCATCACCGCCGGTCTGTTCCACGAAATCCTCGATTTGAACGGAATCAGACCGGAATTCGACCGGTTTGAGCAGCTGCTTTCCGAGCACCTTCCCGATGAAGAGGCGCTTGAGGCGTTGCGTTGTCTTCTCCAGGAAAAGGTGCTCCGCGCCGAGCCGCCCCCCGGATTTCTTGCTACGCTGGCCGAGGCCCTTCAGCAGCTTGCGGCCGACAGTCCGAGGGCTCTTTTTCTCGCGGTCCGCAGCAGCGCCCAGGAAGAGGACATGGATTTCTCCTTTGCCGGGCAGTTCCATTCCGAACTACAGGTTCCTCCCCAGGCGGAAGCGGTGTATCGCGCCTATCTCCAAGTGGCTGCCAGTCTGTTTGGCGCCAAGGCTATTGGTTACCGGCGCCAAGTTTTTCCGGAAGGCGGGACCATGTCCATTGCCGCCTGTTGCCAGCGGATGATTCCGGCCAAGGCCAGCGGCATCATCTATTCCATCGATCCCATGGACCCCGGTTCACAGAGCATGGTCGTGGTCGGCGCTTTGGGCCAGGGGCAGGCGGTGGTCGAGGGGCAGGTGCCCACGGATTTTTTCCGGCTCGGCAGGGGTGAGGCGCCGCAGGTCATTGAACGGGTTCTTGCCGCTAAACACGAAGCCCTGCTGCCGACAGGCAACGCCGAAGGCGGGCTTGCCATGCAGGCGGTGCCGAACGGTCAGGCCGGGGCTCCTTGTCTGGACGAGCGGATTCTTTTCGAGCTTGCGGCAGTCGCCATCCATCTGGAAACGTTTTTCAAACGGCCCCAGGATATCGAATGGACCCTGGATCCGCAGGGCATTCTCTATATCCTGCAGTCCAGACCTCTGTTGATTACGGAAAGCGAAAAAGGCAAGCCCCGGCTTTCCGAAAAACTCGAAGACTATGAGCTTATCGCCGCCGATGCGGGAAGGGTGGCCCAGCAGGGTATCGGCGCCGGGCCGGTCTTTTGGGTGGAAACCCTGGCCGATCTCAAGGAGTTCCCCGAGGGCGCGGTGCTGATCAGCCACCGTGACTCCTCCCAATACGTCCAGGTCATGCACCGGGCCGCGGCCATCGTCACCGAGGTGGGCAGCCCGACAAGCCACATGGCCACCCTCTGCCGCGAGCTGCGGGTTCCCTGTCTGGTGGGGGTTCCGGATATCTTGACCAAGGTGGTTCCCGGCGAGGAAATAACCGTGGATGCCGAGGACCGCCGGATTTACCGGGGCAGGGTGGTGGAACTTCTCACCTATCAAGCGACCACCAGCATGGATCTGCACATGGCCCCGGAGTTTCGCATGCTGCGCCGTATTCTCCGGAACGTTTCCCGGTTGAATCTGGTTGACCCGCTGATGCAGGATTTCAGGCCCGAAGGGTGCAAGACCTTCCACGACGTGCTGCGCTTCATCCACGAAACCGCGGTGCTCGAGCTGGTGGAGCTGGGGCGGGATGACCGCTGCCTGCCCGGCGGCCTGGCAAGACGGCTGGAGCTGCCCATTCAGGCGGGGATTCTTGCCATCGACATCGGCGGCGGCATTGCCCCGGACGCCCCGCGCGATGCCATTCCATTTGCCGCCATCCGTTCGATCCCCTTCCGGGCCATCCTCCAGGGCATGCTCTTCCCCGGAGCCTGGCACCAGGAAACCATGCCGGTGAGCTTCAGGGACATGATGCACAGCATGATGACCACCCCGCAGGACACCCTTTCCGGGCAGTACACCGGCCACAACATCGCCATCATCAGCGAAACCTATGTGAACCTCTGCTTCCGGTTCGGGTATCATTTCAACATCATCGACGCATTCTGCCACGACGTGGAGCGCGACAATCATATCTATTTCCGCTTTTTGGGCGGGGCCACGGACATTGCCAAGCGTTCGCGGCGGGCGACCCTCATCGCCACGATACTCGAGGCCTTTGATTTCAGCGTCAAAACCAGGGGGGATCTGGTCATTGCCCGCACCGGCAATCTGGTCCAGAGTGAAATGGAGCGGACCCTGGATATCCTCGGCCGGTTGATCGGCTTTACCAGGCAGCTCGATGTGCAGATGACGGACGACCAGGCTGTGGCCCGGTATGCCGAGGCGTTTCTCATGGGAGATTACGGCGTTGTTGCCGGAAAATAATAGGCAGGGAGGAAGAAACAATGAGCGAGACAAACACGCGGCTTCTGGTGGTGGATGACGAACCCATTGTCGGCAAGCGGCTCAAGCAGGTGTTCGACAAAATAGGTTTCGCCATCGAAACCTATACCGACTCGGCCGCGGCCCTTGCGGCCATGGCGGAAAAACCGTTTGACATCGTGGTGACCGATCTTAAGATGGAGGGGATTGACGGCATCGAGGTGCTCAAAAGGGTCCGGGCCATGAACCCCGATACCCGGGTGATCATCATCACCGGCTATGCCTCGCCGGACACGGCGGAACTCGCGGAACAGGA
The DNA here is from genome assembly GCA_021811385.1 of Deltaproteobacteria bacterium. Lineage (GTDB taxonomy): Bacteria > Desulfobacterota > Desulfobulbia > Desulfobulbales > Desulfurivibrionaceae > Thiovibrio. The sequence goes on from JAJZPC010000010.1 coordinate 19,188, forward strand.
GGGGGTGTTCGCCTTTCTCGCCAAGCCGTTTAGGCTGGATGAATTGAAACAGGTCATTTACCGCGCCATCGAATCCGGCAGAGCCAAGGCATGAAACTCAATCTCCCCAAACCCCCGGCGACGCAGACGGCCAATCGGGCGGAAGCCTTGCCGCCCTGCCGGTTTCTCTTCCCCGGTGTCCGCTCCATCCGGGGAAAGCTTCTTTTCATGATCTCCATTGTCGCGGGCCTCGGCATCATCGCCACGGCCACCGCCACCTTTGCCCTGTGGCGCATGGAAGACAAGATCCGGATCATCGAATCGTTCTACGAGCTGAATCAGAAGGTGCTCGAGATCAGGCGTTTTGAAAAAAATTATTTCCTGTTCAACGACCGGAAGGATTTGCTGAACGCCCTGGACTATGTGGATCAGGTCAGGGCCGCCATGGTCGCGGGAAAGACGGTTCTCCTTGAAGATAAAAGCGAGCTGGAATCCTTATACGACAAGGATCTCGGCGAGTACGAAGCCATTTCCCGGCGGCTGCTCCAGGACGGATTGTCTCCCCAAAACAAGCAATCCCTGGAAAATGCCCTGCGCAAACACGGCCAGGACATCACCAAGTCCATTTTTGACGTGGATGCCAAGGCGCGGGTGCGGGTGGAACGCGAGGTCGCGGGCTACCAGAAAACCGCGGTGCTCATCCTCGCCCTGGCTGTCGGCCTGGGCTCCGTGCTGATCATCTATATGATGCGCTGGATCATGCGGCCCCTTTCCGCCATCCGCGAGGCATCGGCCAGGATCATGCAGGGAGAGATGAGCTCCATTCCGATGAATAATGACGTTCGCTGTTCGGTGGAAGGAATCGAACTGGTCAACTCCCTGAACCTCATGCTTCAGGCCATAAATGTCAAGCAACACCAGCTGGTGCAGTCGGAAAAGCTCGCGGCCATCGGCAAGGTTACCGCCGGCATCGCCCACGAGATCAACAATCCCTTGAACAATATCTCGCTCACCGCCGAGGTGCTGCTGGAGGATCTTCCCAATCTTGCCTGCAGCGAAAGGATGGACATGGTGCGCGATATCCTGGTCCAGTCGGACCGGGCCCGGGAGGTGGTGCACCATCTGCTGGAGTTCTCCCGCACCCGCAAATCCAATATCATGGCGCCGGTCGATCTGGTGGCGCTGATGGAAAGCTCCATCACCCTGGTGAAGAATCAGTTTCGTCTGGGCGGCATCATCTACCGTTACGACCATCCCGATCAGCCGGTGCTGGTCAGCGGCAATTCCAACCATTTGCAGCAGGTGCTGGTCAATCTGATGTTGAACGCGGTCCAGGCCATGCAGCCCGATGGGTGTCTTGACCTTGTCGTGAACGGCCAGGGGAACGAGGCGCGGATCGTGGTCCGCGACACCGGGGGCGGCATCGCACCCGAGGCGTTGACCCACATCTTTGATCCGTTCTTCACCACCAAGAACGAGGGCACCGGTCTCGGCCTCTCCTTGAGCTACGCCATTGTCAAGGACCATGGCGGCGACATCGAGGTGGCAAGCGAGCCCGGCAAGGGAACGACCTTCACCATCACCTTTCCCCGTTTGCTCAAGGACGCCTGAGATGCATTTCCCCGCCAATCCCTTCTCCAACACGGCAAAGGAAGAACCGGCCTCGTTTGCCGTCTCCTTCCGGCTCTTCCGCCGTCTGCTTTTCCTGAACAACGCGGTGCTGGAAAAGATCGGCCGCATGGAAGGGGCCCTGGCCGGAGAATATGTCTTTGACCGGAGATTCCTGAGCGAGGCGGTGGCCGGGTTGAACGAGCTGGTGCGGGAGGTGGTCTCCTGTCTGGGCAGCCTGACCGGCAACCGCTATCTTCTCCTGTACGACCGCTACGAGGAGATTGCCGGGAAACTTTCCGCGCTGGCCCTGGATTATGCCGGTCCGTATGACCGCAATCTCACCCTGGCCTATGACCTGCTCAACAGCGATTTCGAGGAGTTGGTGGGGGCCAAGAACGCAACTTTAAGCGAGATCCGCAACCGGCTGCATCTTCGGACCCCGGATGGCTTTGCCATTACCGTTGCCGCGTACCGCGAATTCATGGAGGCAAACGATCTCTTTGCCCGGATCGACGCCATCCTCGCCGCACCGGGCAGCAGCCGCAAGCACGGCGAACGCATCGCGGGATCGCTGCGGCAGGCTCGCTTTCCGGAGCGGCTGGTGGCGGCGGTGCAAGAGGAGCTGCGCCAATTGCTCAATCGGGCAGGCGGCCCGGTACCCTTGGCGGTCCGCTCAAGCGGGGTGGGCGAGGATGCCGAAACCCGCAGCTTTGCCGGGCAGTTCCATTCGGTGCTCAAGGTAAGGCCCGAGTTGTCCTCGGTGCTCGACGCCTACCGGCAGGTGATCGCTTCCCGCTTTTCGGTCGCGGCCCTGGACTATCTTGGCTCAAAGGCCGACAGCCGGGACATCCCCATGGCTGCCGGGGTGCAACCGATGGTCCAATCCCGGGTCGCGGGGGTGACCTACAGCCGTGACCCGGAAGCGCCGGAAAAAAATCAGCTGCTCGTCACCTCCCTGCGCGGCGCTGCCCACGATCTGGTGTCCGGACGCAGACAAGCCGACCGTTTTATCATGAGCAGGGTCTGGCCGTTTGTTCCGCTGACCAGCGAGATCGTCATGCCGGATTCCTTTCCCGCCACCAGGGAAGCGCTCGACCTGCTGCCCAGCGGCCTGCGGCGCGGCTCGGCAACGGTAACGCCCAAGGAGCTGGCCAGGCTTGCCGAGCAGGCGTTGCTGCTGGAAAAGAGCTTTGGCGAACCCCAGGATATCGAATGGGCCTTGACGGACGAACCGGTGATCTTGCAGAGCCGTCCCTTGTCCCTGCCCGCCAAACCGCCGCCGCTTCCAGGCGAGCTGGCCGCCGAGCTGGCCGCGGCCACTCCGCTCATGTCCGGGAAAGGGCAGGTCGCCCACCTTGGCATTGCCACGGGGAGGGTGGTGCATGTGGATCAGAACACCGACCCGGAGCAGTTTCCGGTGGGCGCCATCGCCGTGGCCCGTTTCCCCAGCCCGCAATTGAGCCCCATTGTCTGGCGGGCCGCCGCCATGATCACCGAGATCGGCGGCCCCACCGGGCATCTGGCCACCATTGCCCGGGAATATCGGACCCCGGCCCTGTTCGGAACCGGCGATGCCGTCAAGCTTCTCGCCGAGGGGGCGGAGGTCACGGTGGATGTGGAAAACAAGCAGGTGTATCAAGGGATCATCGAAGGGCTGGTCCGGTTGCACGGCGCGGAAGAGGATGAGTACCGCGCCTCCCAGGAGTTGCGGATTCTGCGCCGCATCCTGCGCTGGGTGGCGCCCATCACCCTCGCCGATCCGACCTCCGCCGGGTTCAAGGCGGAAAATTGCCATACCTTCCACGACATCCTCCGTTTTGCCCACGAAAAGGCCATTGACGCGCTGATCCATTTCCACGCGGACACAAGCGGCTCCCAGGAGGAGCTGAGCCGGCCGGTGCAGCTGCCGATCCCGCTTAAATTGCGGGTCATCGACTTGGGCTCGGGACTCAAGCCCGAAGCGCCGCCAAGGGGAGCAATCAGCATGGCGATGCTGAACAGCAGGCCGCTGAACGCCATTCTCCAGGGCTTTCTCAAGGATGACCAAGGGGGCAAGGAGGCCGCACCGCTGGGATTCAGGGATATCCTCTCCGGGATCAGCAAGCCGTTGGCCCTGCTCACCGGGCCCGCCTATCCGGGCGACAATTTGGGGATCATTGCCGATCATTACTGCAACCTCTGCCTGCGTCTCGGGTATCACCTCAACGTGGTGGACGCCTACATGTCGCCGGACCCGGACAACAACTACATCTACTTCCGTTTTGCCGGAGGGATGGCCGAGAAGGCCAAGCGTGAGTGGCGGGCCCGCTTGATCGGCGCCATTCTCTCAGGCCTCTATTTCAAGGTGGAACGCACCGGTGATCTGGTGATCGCCAAGGCCAGGAACCTCGATATCCCGAGGATGGAACGGGTGCTGGGCCGGTTGGGCGAGCTGATCTCCTTCACCCGCCAGCTTGACGTGCGGATGCGCGACGAGACAGCCATCGAGCAGTTCTTCCAGCGTTTCCTGGCAAGTGTCAGGCAGGATCAGACCGGGGAGGATGGGTAGGTGCGCCGCTGGTTCAGCCGGAAAATCACCAAGTTGCGGGAGATTCGCCGGCAACGGAAGGCGGATTCGCAGCACCTGCTCAAGGCGCGCTATCATGTGTTCCGCTCTCTTCTCGCCGGGAACAACCGGGCCGTGGATTGTCTCACCGAGATCAGCATCCACCTGCGGATGCAGGGCGATCCCGCCGGTCTTGCCAAGCTTGTCCGGAGGCTGGTCGAGGAAACCGCCGAGATGGTTGCCCGGCTGGAGACCCTGGCCGGAGACCGGTACCGGGGGTTGTTTGGTGCCCATCAGGCCATAAGCCAAGGCATTCAGGAAATACTCACCCGGCTCGCCTCGCCGGAACATCTTCCCTGTGTGCTGCCGCTGGCCCAGATCCATGGCGGTCTTGCGGGCCAAACCGGCAACAAGGCCGCGACCCTGGCCGAACTGCGCAAGAACGGCCTGCCGGCGCCGGATGGCTTTGTGATTACCCTGGCCGGTTGCCGTTTTTTTCTCGAACAGACGGGACTCTCCCTGGAGCTTGTCCATCTGCTGGCCACCCTCGGCGCTGACAAGGAAAAGCATGTTTCCGGTGCCACCGCCGCCCAGGTGCAGTCCTTGATCACCCAAGCGGTGATACCACCACCCCTGGCCGAGGAGATTACCGATGCGGCCCGCGCTTTCCTGAAAAACGGCAAATCCCTGGCGGTGCGCAGCAGCAGTATCAGCGAGGATGGCAGCCGCCATTCCTTTGCCGGGCAATTCAGCTCGGTGCTCAATGTCCGCGACGAGGCGCAGTTTCTCACGGCGTTCAAACAGGTGGTGGCCAGTAATTTCAACGCCCGCAGCCTTGCCTACCGGCTCAACGCCGGGCTGGACCCCCTGCGTTTCGACATGGCGGTGCTGTGCCTGGAGATGGTGGAGGCCAGGGCGGCGGGCGTTTTGCTGACCCGCTCTCCCCAGGAGCCGGAAAGCGGGCTGATGCTGGTCAGCGCGGTGCCCGGCCTGGGCGAGGCAGCGGTCTCCGGCAGCGCCGCCGCGGATCTCTATCTGGTCGGAGCGGACGGCAGGGTGGATTGGGCCCGTTCCACCATCGCCAATAAGGAACGCTTGCTGGTCTGCGAGGAAGCGGGCGGGGTGGCCTGGCGCGAGCTTCCCCCGGAGGCCCGTCAGCAGCCGGTGCTCAACGAGGCGGAACTGCGGGCCCTGGCCGGTTGGGGCAGGGAACTGGAAAGGCGCGAGGGGCTGCCCCTGGACCTGGAATGGGCGGTGGACCGGGCAGGAGCGGTGGTCATTCTCCAGGTGCGTCCCATGACCACCATGGGCATCCAGGCCACGGACGACCGGCGGGAAGAGTCCCCGGCTCTGGCCCATGGGGTAATCGCCTCGGGGGGGCGTGCCACCGGCCGGGTCTTGGTGGTGAAAGGGAAAAAGGCTTTCGAGGATATCCCCCAAGAACCGTTGGTCCTGGTCATGCAGCAGAGCTTTGTCGAGGCGGCCAACCTCCTGGGGCAGGTGGCGGCGGTGCTGGTGGAGCTGGGCAGTCCGGCCGATCATCTGGCCTGCGTGGCCCGGGAACAGCAGACCCCGATGGTGTGCGGGGTGAAGGATGGTCCCAGCCTCTTGCAAGACGGGCAGTGGATCACCGTGGACGGCGGCCATGGCAGGGTGTACCAGGCCACGGCCACGGAGATCGGTGCCACGGAAAAGGCTTGGCAAAATGGCCCGCCTGCAGCCCGCATGATGCCCGTGCCGCTGCCGCCGCTGCACCGGGAGCTGCAGGAGCTGGTCACGGTGCTCCATCTCACCGATGCCTACGGCCCCACCTTTTCCATTGTCGAATGCAAGTCGCTCCACGATATCGTCCGCTTTGTCCATGAAAAGGCGGTGCTGTCCATGTTCCACGCCGGTGACGAAATGCTGGAGGAAGACCTCGGCGTGGTGCATGCCATCGACTCGCCGGTGCCTTTCTTTGTCAGCGTCATCGACATGGGCGGCGGCTTGGCCGCGACCGGGGTGCAACGCCGCAGGATTCCGCCGGAATCCGTGGTCTCCCGTCCCTTTCAGGCGCTGTGGCAGGGGATCACCACCCCGGGTTTGCATTGGGGGCCTCCGCCCGGCGGGACGCCCATGGGCTCGGTGATGTCTTCCTTTATCACCGACCAGAAATCGGAGCGGCCCATCGGCATGCCCAATTACGCCATGGTCAGCCGCGATTATTGCAACATGAACGCCCGCATGGATTTTCATTTCATCATGATCGATGCGGTTGCATCCCCGGAGCCGCGCAGCAACCATATCAAGTTTCGTTTCAAGGGCGGCGGCACCTCCCTTGCACGGCGGCGGCGGCGCGCCCTGTGTATCGGGGAGATCTTTGAGCAGTATGGTTTTTCCGTTGATGTCAAGGAGGATCTGGTCAACGCCTCGCTCCAGGGGGCGGCCAGGGAGGCCATCGAGGAAAAACTGGTGATGGTCGGCAGAATTCTGGGTTTTACCAGACTGCTGGATGCGGCCATGGGCGACGATGCGATGATCCCCGCGGTGGCCCGTGCGTTTATGGAAGGGGATTACACGCTTTCCGGCCTGACGCACAACAAGGAACTCGCCCAGGCCGGCTGACGAGACAAGGATATGAAGGCAGGATTTGAAAAATTTCAAGCGCTGTCCGCGTTTGCCGAGCAGTATGGCTGTCCGTGGGTGGAATACCATGAATCAGTGACCGGCCCGCCGTTTTTGCTCTGGAAGCTCAACATGCCCCAACTCCGGGCGGAAGGCTGGTTCCCTCGGCTGGTTGGTGATGGCAAGGCTGTCGTGATCGCCACCGCGCCCGGCCCCGAGTTGGCGGACACGATCCGCGAAACCCTCGGCGTGGGGGAGGTGGCGTTTGAGGTCACCCTGCCCGAGGATCTCAAACGCATCTTCGACCACAACCAGGATCTCAACCCCGGCTTTCCGGCCACCGCTGGCCGCACCCCGCTGGCCAAGGTCCGCACCTATCTGGCGGGGCGGCGTTCGCTGTTCGCCCATTACCGGACCCTGCTGGCCAAGAGCCGCACCGGTTTGGCCTTTATCCGCACCGGCCTTTCCTGCATCACCATTGCCCTGCTTTTTCTCCGCCTGCTCGGCAGCGGGTATTACCTGCTGCTGGAGGCGCCTCTCCTGATAGGCGGCATCATCATGGTGTATGACGGCCTCAAATGGTATCTGCCTGCCAGGGAGATCTACGCCACCCTGCCGCCCTGTGTCGATACCGGCGCCACCTCCGGAACCAGCGTGTTGGAGGTGGAAAACGAGTACGTCGCCCCGGAATTCCGGCGCAGCGGAGTGGTGGCAGGGGCTGCCGCGTTGCGGGGTGGCTGGACCAGCATGTCGCCGGTGATGCGGCGGCGCTTTCTGGCCGGCGACCGAACCGACCTGGCCGAGGAAAGAACGGTGCTCGCCTGTTTTAGAACCAGGATGGCCAAGGCCCGCACCGGCCTGGCCTTTACCCGCACCGGCTTTGCTTTTATCAGCCTCGGTCTCGGGTTGTTGCGCCAGTTTCAGGCCAGTCGCTGGCTCGCCTTCGACCTCGGGCTCATCGGCATCGGCGGTCTCATGGCCCTGGAGGGATTTTTCTGGTATTTCCGCGGCCGGAGGGCAGGGGTGGAAGGGCTGGCCTCGGTGCGGGAAAAAACGAGGATGTCCTCCATCTGGGATTATTTTTTCCCCCACGGCCATGTCCTGCCCGGACCGGACACCAATCCCATGACCCTGCCGGTGAAGAGCTCCCATGCCCCGGGGATCTGGGCCACCACCGGCGTTGCCCTGGAGCGCACGGTGCTGGCCGAGCGGCGTAATGTCATGGCCCGGCTGCGCACGGTCATGGCCCGGGCCCGCACCGGTTTCGCCTTTATCCGCACCGGGTTGAGCCTTTTTCTGATCGGGGCGGCTTTTCTGCTTTTCTTCGATGATACCGGCGCCCTTGGCTGGACCGTGTTCAGCTACGCGATGATGGCGGCAGGGCTCTTGCTGGTTGCGGACGGTTTTGCCTGGAGCATCCCGGCCGAGCGGACGCGCCGGCAGCTGCCTTACTGCTACGGCGATATGGAAATCACTATCCCCGATTACGGCGTGCCGGCCAGATTTTGGAAAACCGTGGTGTTCAGCAATGACTGAGAATGAGACGGATGTCTTGATGCGGCCTTTTGCCGGCCTCGCCTTTTCCCGGGCCGGGATGCTTGCGGAAGCGGCCAGGGGCGCCGCATTGCGGGGGGTGCCCCTGGCGCGGATTCTCCATCTCGAATACGGGGTGGAGCGCGAGGCGCTGCTTGCAACCCTGCGCGACCATTATCAATGCGCCTCCATCGAGTACGACGAACGGCTGCCCATTCCGCCTGAGCTGCTCACCGTGCTCAACGGTCCGCCGGGCAGCCGGCTCGCGCAAAGCGGCTGGTTTCCGGTGATCAAGGACGCCGACGGCACCATGGTCATCGCCGCCTGCGATCCGTCGGATGCAGCCATGCTCGCGGAGGTGGAGGAGATTTTCGGCCCGGCCCCGTATGAATTCCGGGTGGCCCTGCCCGACGACATCGCCTGGTTTATCCAGGATTTCCTCCATGACAAGCCGGGTCTGCTCATCGGCACCGAACGCACCGGCCTGGCCTTCTGGCGGAATATCATGGCCCAGTGGCGGACCCGGCTTGCCTGCTACCGCACCGATCTGGCCCGGGCCCGCACCGCCTTGGCCTTTATTCGCACAGGTCTGGCCCTGGCCGCCATCTCCCGGACCCTCTTGAACAACCAACGGTTCGGCGTCCATCCTTTTCCGGCCTATGGGGTTTTGGCGGTGGGACTGCTGCTTTTTTCCGGCGCCCTGCCCACCTATCTTCGGGTGCGGCGTTCCCGCATGACGCCGCCGAGGCATCAGACCCTGGTGGAGGTGAGCTCCGCCACCTTGAGTTTTCTTGAGAACTATCAGAACCTGGAGCATGCGGGCATGGAAAAGAAAACCAAGGAGACCATGCTGGCCCGGCTTGGCGATCTGCTCGGCAACTACTGCACCATTTTGTACCCGTCGCCCGCCAGCCGGGAACGCACCCACCTGGCCCGGGAACGGAACGTGCTCGCCGCCCAGCGCACCATCGCCGGCTGTTACCGGACCATCTATTCGCGGGCCCGCACCGGTCTGGCCTTTATCCGTACCGGAGTCTCCTTTGTGAGCATCGGCATCGGCCTGATCGGCTATTTCGGCCTGGGGTTCAAGACCTTTTTTGATGTGATGCTGATCGTGGTCGGTCTGTTGATGATCATCGACGGAGGGCTCTGGTACCTGCCGGTGCGCAAGGAACAGGCGGAGCTGCCCGGAACACGAAGCGGCGTATTGGCGGGGTGATGCGGCATGAAAATCGAACATAAAATCTATCTTTCCAACGCGGTCCATATCCTCCTTATCGTGCTGATCGGCATGTTTGCCCTGCAGAACCTCAATGAGATATTGACCAAGTTCCGCTTCACCGTGATCGCCGAGGGGCTCAACGCCAATTTCCTTGAGATGCGGCTGGCGGAAAAAAATTATTTCCTCTACGGCGATAACGAGGCGTTCAACAATATCAAGACCAGAATCGACCAGACCGGCGAGACCCTGCTGCAGGTTCGCCCTGATATCATCCGGGCCGTGGGGGCGGAGAAGTACACGACGCTTCAGAATCATCTCCACGCCTATGCGCAAGTGGTTGATTCGATCAGCAAGTCCAGCCATCGTGACGGCGCGGTTCAGCAGAAGTTGCGGGAGGCGGGCCAGAACCTCAAAACATTTTCCGAGAATATCACCGCCCTTGAAAGCGACCGGATCGGCGCGATCATTGCCGGTTCCAAGAATATCCTGCTCTATTCCTTCTGGGCCGTGGTGCTTTTCGCCTTTCTCTTCAGCAATCTCATCGTCCGGAATATCGGCCAGTCGTTGCGCAAGGTTGTCGATCTCACCCGGGCCATATCCACGGGCAATTACCGGAAGATCGAGGAAAAACCCTCCGACGACGAGATCGGCGCGGTGGTCAGCGCCATCAACGCCATGGCCGAGGAGCTGCATAAACGGGAAAAGGAGATCGTCCAATCGAAAAGGCTCGCCTCCATCGGCGTGCTGGTGGCAGGGGTGGCCCACGAGCTCAACAATCCGCTCAACAATATCTCCATGCTCGCCCAGACCTATGCGGAGGTCTACGACGGGCTCGGCAAGGAGGACAGGATCGGTTTCATGGAGCGGGTGGACGAGGAGGTCGAACGGCTGCGGGTGATCATCCACAACCTGCTTGATTACGCAAAACCCAAGGAGCAGCATCTGGCCAGGGCGATCACCAATCAGGTCATCCAGAAGATCCTGGCCCTGGTGCAGAACATGCTCGATATCTCCAACATCAAGGTCATGCTCACCCTGGGCGAGAACCTCCCGGATATCTACATCGACGAACACCAGATCCAGCAGGTGCTGGTCAATATGGCCACCAACGCCATCCAGGCCATGGGCAAGGGCGGCGAACTGCGCATTGTCTCCCGCTATCTGCCGGACCATGACGAAATCGAGATCGAGATCGGCGACAACGGCAAGGGCATTGCCCCGGAGTTTCTCGATCACATCTTTGATCCATTTTTCACCACCAAGGAAGAAAGCGGCACCGGTCTTGGCCTGTGGGTCAGCTACGGGATCATCAAAAACCACCAGGGGAACATCCGGGTGGCAAGCCAGGTCGGAGTCGGCACAACATTTATCATAACCCTGCCCAGTTGCAAAAAGTTAAAGAGGTGTACGGATGGCGAAGCATAGCATTATGGTCATTGATGATGAGAAGATCGTGGGGGACATGGCAAAACTTTCCTTCGAGCAGGACGGCTACGAGGTGGAAACCTTCCTCAACGGCGAGTCGGCCCTGGAACGATTGAAGGAAAAGCGGTTCGACGTGGTGGTCACCGACCTGAAGATGAAGGGGGTGGACGGCCTTGAGGTGCTGCGCTCCATCAAGAAGCTTTACCCCGGCGTCAAGGTGATCATGATCACCGCCTTCGCCAATCTGGATGTGGCCATCGAGGCGTTGCGGGACGATGTCCACGATTTCTTCCCCAAGCCGGTCAAGATCAAGGAGCTGAAAGCCTCGGTCAAAAGAGCCCTGGGGGAGGAATGATCCCGGCCGGATGATATCCCGACGGAACCGCTGGCCATGCAAAAAACTTTTTTCCGCGGACTCAAAGAGGTGTTCGGCCGCGACCGTGGCGCAGCCACCGGCCTGACCACGCGTTTCCAGGCCTTTCAGGCGGTGCTCGACGGCAACAACCGCACCCTGGAAGCCATGACCGAGATGGGGGAAAAGCTCGGCGGCGGCTACCTCTTTGATGTCAATTACACCCGTGGCGCCTATGCCGCGCTGTTCTCGGCAATCTCCGGTTCGCTCGACCAGTTCAACCTGCTGACCGATGACCGCTATCCCCGGCTGGCTGAAATCCTGGCCCGCATCGACACCTTGGTGCAGCGGATGTTGAGCGGGAGCGCATCCCTTTCCAGCCCCTTGGTGGTCTCTTATCCGGAGATCACCTGGGACCAGGCCGAGGAGGTGGGGGGCAAGAATTATCACCTGGCCGAGCTGGCGAACGCCCTGCATCTCCCTATTCCCGAGGCCTTTGCCATCACCACCACCGCCTTTACCGTTTTTCTGCACCATAACGGATTGGAGGCGCGCCTTGCCGGGTTGGCCGGGGCCGACGGCGACGCCCTGGCCGAGGTGCGTAGCGCCATTCTTGCCGGTGGTTTCCCGGAGGATCTCAGCGCGGAGTTGGCCGCGGCCCTGGAGAGCATGCGGGCCCGGCTTGGCCAAAACGCAACCCTGGCGGTGCGGAGCAGCGCCGAGGAGGAGGACGGCGATTTTTCCTTTGCCGGTCAATTCGAGACGGTGCTCAATGTGCCCTGCACGGTCGAGGCCGTGCAGGAGGCCTATAAGGAGGTGGTGGCCAGCCTTTTTCAGGCCGACTCCGTAAGCTACCAACGCCAGCTCGGCTATGATCTCGGGAAGCTGAAGATGGCGGTGGGCTGCGTGGCCATGGTCGAGGCGAGAGCGAGCGGGGTCATGTATACCGTCGCCTCCGGCAGGGAGCGGGACAGGATGTCGATCAGCGCGGCCTGGGGATTGGGCAAGGCGGTGGTGGACGGCATGACCGATGCCGATCTCTACACCGTGGCCAAGGGGGAGACGCCCCGGCTTTTTTCCCGCCGTATCGGCGCCAAGGAACAGATGGTGGTTAATCTGGGAGTCTCCGGCATCGCGACGGTGGAAACCCCGGCGGCACAACGGCCGTTGCCCTGCCTCGGCGAAACCGAGGTCATCGAGCTGGCAAGGCAGGGTCAGATCATCGAGGCGTATTTCAAGGCGCCCCAGGACATCGAATGGGCCATTGATACGAACAATCGATGCTATCTGCTCCAGGCCAGGGCCTTGCGGGTGGAAGAGCCCGACGAGACGGGATCAAACGCTCAAGCGCAGGCAACAGGCTATCCGGTGTTGCTCCGCGACCAGGGGATAGTGGTGCAGCGGGGCACCATCGCAGGCAAGGTTTTCATCCTGCACCATCTCGACGAACTGGAGAAGATCCCCAAGGGCAGCATCCTGGTGGCCAGGCACGACTCCCCCCACTTTGTGCAGGCCATTCCCATCCTCAATGCCATCATCACCGATATCGGCGTGCCCACCAGCCATATGGCCTCGATCTGCCGGGAATTCAGCATCCCCACCGTGGTCAATACCGGTTCCGCCACCTCGGTTTTGCGCCATGGCCAGGCGATCACCCTGCAGGCGGGCGAGGGCGGCGAGGTTGTGGTGTATGAGGGAATCGTCCAGGGTTTGCTCCGGGAGGAGCGGCAAACCGCAGCCAAACTGCGGGAGCTGTATGAGTTCCGGCGCCAGAAATACATCATGCGCTATATTGCCCCGCTCAACCTGGTCAACTCCCTGGAGCAGGAATTCACCCCGGAAAAATGCAAGACCGTGCATGATCTTGTCCGCTTCATGCACGAGAAAGCGGTGCAGGCCCTGGTTGCCAATGCCGAAGGGCAGGGCAGGGGGTTCAACAGGTTTTTCGGCGGCAAGAGTGCCGTGCACCGGTTGTCTCTGCCGATCCCGGTCCAAATGCTGGTGATCGATCTGGGGGGCGGCTTGCGCGGCAACCCGGGCGGTAAGATAACCGGCTTCGAAGCGGTGGCCTCCGTGCCGTTGCGGGCGGTGCTTGCCGGGATGCTTGCCCCAGGGGTCTGGCAAAACGAGGGGGTGGCCCTGCGCGGGGCCGATCTGCTCTCCGGCATGACGCGGGCGGCGGATGTTCCCGGCGGCGCGGCTATTATGGAGAACGTGGCCCTGGCAAGTTCGGAGTACGTGAACATGAGCCTGCGCTTCGGCTACCACTTTAATATGCTGGACTGCTATTGCAGCGACACCCCGCGCAACAACCACATCTATTTCCGTTTTGTGGGCGGGGCCGCCGCCATTACCAACCGTTCCCGCCGCATCCAGCTCATGGCCCAGGTGCTGGCGGAGCAAGGGTTTGCCCTCAAGGCCAAGGGCGATCTGCTGATCGGCCGTCTCTCCGGCCTGGGACGGCAGGAGATTGAGGGGATTCTCAAGCAGCTGGGGTGCCTGATCGGTTTTACCCGGCAGCTTGACGCCCGTCTTGATTCCGACGAGAAGGTGACGGTCCTGGCCCGTCGCTTTTTACAGGGGGATTACCGGAGCAGCCTTTGAGTTGTGGTCCGCTCAGGCGGCGTGATGAAAGCGCAGCCCCGGCAACTCCACGGCGGTGAGGAGATTGCCGTAGGCCGCGCCGGTGTCGATGCCGGTGCGGAAGGGGGTGAGCAGCGGGGTGGCAAAGGGGGTATGGCCGAAGATGACCCGCCGGCCGTAGTCCCGCTCCAGGGAAAGAAAGGGCTCCCGGACCTCGCAGAGATCGGAGATGTCCTGCTCGGCCAGGGGCTGGTCGTGGCGCAGACCGGCATGCACGAAGATGTACTCTTCGGTCTCCCAATAGGGCAGCAGGGAGAGCAGAAAATCCCGGTGTTCCCGGGGCATGAAATCCAGGGAGGCAAGCGCGGCAAGGCTTGCGCCGCCGTAGCTTTCCAAGGTGTTTTCCATGCCCAGCCGCCGCAGGTAGGGGAGCAACGCCTGATCTCCGCTCCGGTGGTATTCCAGCAACAGATACTCGTGGTTTCCCATGAGCGGGATTACCCGCGCCCCATCACCCCGCAGTCGGCAGATCCGGTCCAGCACTCCCTTGGCATCGGGGCCGCGATCCAGGTAATCGCCCAGAAAAACCAGGGTGTCGCGCTGGCGATCAAAGGGGAGCCGGTTGAGCAGGAGTTCGAGCTTGGCCGCGCAGCCGTGGATATCGCCGATGGCAAAAATCTTACCGGTCATGTCGCTGTCCCATGCAGTCGTAAGGGAGGGAGATCAGGCGCAGGTCTTGTGCCAAAAAGACGCCACCATGCCGTAGATGAAATTCAGGAGCAGCACGAGAATGGGGGTCAGCAACCCGGCCTTGAGGCCCAGAAGCCCCATGCCCATCTCCGGAAAGACCATGACCAGCATCATGGTGGTGGGAACCAGGCTCATGAGAATGCCGCGCAGGGCGGTTTTTTGCCGGAAAAACGGCAGAATCAGGAGCAGGGCCCAGATTCCGCCCCAGACCAGACGGGGATAGAGCCAGGGCGCGGTGAATTGCGGGCGCAGGCTTATGCCCAGCATGGCCGTTACCCCGGCCTGACCGAGGATCCAGATGTTGGCGCTGTCGATGAGCGCGCCGAGGGCTCCGCCGGTGAAGGCGCCGCTTATTTTCCGTACCATGGGGAAGTTCCTTTTTGAGTAGAGGTTAGAATCGCCCGCCCCGCAGGGTTTTTTCGTCGTAGCCCCAGCCCCGGCAGGTGGGCAGGTCAATGAGGATAAAATCCGATTTTTGTTCCGCCTGGAGCACGAGGTTTTTTTCCAGGTCTATTCTGGCCTGGTATTTCGGCAGCAACCGGGTCCGGTTGACCACCAGATTGCCCGAGGTGAGATAGAGGAAAATGCGCCGGTCTTCCGTGGCGTCGTAGCTGATGGCCCGGCCGGGATCGAGCTCCCCCCGGTATATCGTGGCGTCGCTGTGGAAACGCACCGCATTTTTGTGGCGCTGGCCCGAGGCGAGGGGCAGCAGCTGGTTTTGCCACTCCTTTTTCTTGAAGCTGCGCTGGTCGTGGGAAGGACGCAGGCCGTGCTTGTCCGGATAGATCCAGATCTGATAAAAATGGACCGGCGTCTTGCCGCTGTTGTACTCCGAGTGGGTAAGGCCGGTGCCGGCGGACATGCGCTGGACGTCCCCCGCCTTGATGACGCTGGTGTTGTTCAGGCTGTCCTTGTGGGTTATCTCGCCTTCAAGCACAATGGTGATGATTTCCATTTCCTCGTGGGGATGGCTGGGAAACCCGGTGCCTGGCACCACCACGTCATCGTTGAACACCCGGAGAGGGCCGAACCGGATGTTGTTCGGGTCGTAGTAGTCGGCAAAGGAAAAGAGCCAGTAGGTCTTGAGCCAGCCGAAGTCGCTGAAGTGACGGGTATCCCCGTCGATGGTTGTAATCATCTTTCCCCCAATATCCTCAAGGCGCGGGCATGCCTCATGCTTTCCGGCACCGGGCAAGAAACACGGGATACTGCCGCACGCCGTTTTCCCGAGGTTTTTCAATGGCGTGGATCTCTTGCACACCGATGTCCCGGCCGCCGTTTTTCGCCAGGATGGTCCGGACAAGTTCCGGATCGATGCCGTAGTGGGCGACCCCGCTGTTGTCATCATGGAAGGAGCCGTCTTCCGTGACCAGATCGGCCACGGCCAGATAGCCCCCCGGTTTCAGGATGTCGAAGAGCCGATGCAACAGCGGTTCGATGTCGGGGATATGGTGCAGGGTCATGCTGCTCACTACCAGATCGAAACTCCCGGCCGGCAAGGGTTGCCTGGTCAGGTCATGGACAAGGGTCTCGATGTTGTCGATCTTTTCTTCCCCGGCTTTTTGGCGAAGAACCTCCAGCATCCGCGGGGAGGTGTCAACGGCCACGATTGTTGCGACATGCGGACTCAAGGCCCTGGAGACCATGCCGGTGCCGCAGCCGTATTCAAGAACCCGCATGGTGGCGCCAAGGGGAATCGTTCGCTGTATGGCCTCGGCCACCGTGCGGGCAAGGGCGACGCGTTGGGGCTTTTCTTCCCAGTCCGTGGCGGCTTTATCGAATCGTTGCACATTGCCGGCGCGGAGGTGTTCCTGATCGAGGTCCATTGGTGTGCGTCCCGTGGGTTGTGTGAAAAAAACGGGGCCGGAAGGATGACCGGCTTGCCCGCGCCTGATGTGTTTGCAAGGTAATCATTGTTTGAAATCTCGGCCAGCATTTTTCCATTCCCGGCAAAACTGGTGTGGTGCCGGGAGCGGAAAGAACGTACAATGGCATAACGCGACAGTGCGTAATCGGAAATGGAAAAAAAGGCGTTTGGATTAAAAAAAATAGCATGAAAGAAATCGATCATTCCACCCTGCTGGCTATTCGTCCCTTGTCGTATCAAGGGGAGCAGGTTCTTCCGGGCCGGTGGGCCGCGTTTTTGAAGGCATTCCACAACCTCCTCGTGCAGGTGGGGATCGAGGCCGCGGACAGCACCGCGGAACTCATCCTCATCTATTATGATGAGCCTTTTGCCGCCCTGAGCACCTTTTTCGAAAGCCTGGAGTCTCTCAAGAAGCAGCAATGGCGAGCAGAGTTGGGCGCGGTTCCCCTTCAGGTCATTGTGCATCTGCACCGGAAAAAAGATCCGCCCGTTGATTTTGGCGAGGCCACAGCTCCGGTCTGGGGAGTGCTCCAGCCGGAAACCCTTTATGTGACAAGGGCGTTGAAGCTTCAGTGGAACCTGCTTTTTGCCGGCAAAAAAATGCCTGCCCACCAATTCGCGGATGCCGGAGACGGGTTGTTTCAGCTGAGTTTTTCCGGCGATCTCAGCGAGCTGAAACGAGAGCGGCTTTTTACCGGCCGGTTTCTCGCGGCCAAGGGCGCTTCCTCCGAGTGTTTTTATTGCGGCTTGGCCAATCATGCCCCGGCCCATTGCCCAAGCAAACAGCTGAGTATTGAAACCCGCGGCATCAATCGGGTTGGCTACCTGCCTTTCCCGAAGATCGACAGCCTGTTTAAGCAGGTCATGGCCGAGCAGAAAAAAATGACGGAGCTGTTGGCCACAAGTATCGATGCCGCCCAGATCCGTAACGATCCCGCCTTGCAGGTCTATGTCGCGTATTTTGACATGTACCTCATTTATCAGCCCCGGTTTCTGACCTATGCCGCCTTTTCCGTGTTTTCTTCCTGGGACGGCGTCGGAAAATCGGACAGGATAAAGGTTGATAGCCGCAATCTCCATTCCGGCTTCGATTGTCTGCGGGTCGGCCAGTACAAGCAGGCCCTGGATTTCTTGAAGGCGGAGAGTCAGGCCCTGGGCGGGAAGCAGTTCTACGCCACTCTGGGGCTGGCTTTTGTTGCCCTGGAGCGAGGGCGGATGGGGGATATGGCCCATTTTCTGCAGATAGCGAGCAGTACGGCCAGTACGGAAAAAGAAAAAATCTACATCAGCCTTATTTCGGCGAGATTTCACAGGCTCGCCGGTCACCCTTGGAAGGCGGAGCAGCTGATAAGTTCCGTTGCCAATCTCTATGTCGATTGCCCGGAGATCCAATACAGCCTTATACAGACCAGGGTTCAAGACGGGCAGGGGAAGCAGCAGATGCCCCTGCTTCGCAAGCTGGCCGCGGAGGACCGGCGGTATTTCATGATCGCCCTCATGGACCCGGCCCTGTTGCCGGCCAACACCATGGTGGAAAACATCCTTTCCGGGCTGTACGATCAAAAAAACAAGGAGTCTGGGGAGAACCTGGCCGAGGCGAAAGAGGCTTTCGCCTCGTTGCAAGAGTGGTTCGGCGATGAAGGAGATGAGGAGCTGCAGAACAATCTCGCGGTGTTGGCCAACCTGGAGGAACAGTTCCGCAGGCGCTCCGTTTACGATGTTCTTGATATCGCCGACAAGGCCAAATCCTTGAACATGGTCTGCCCCCGTTTGCGCGAGGCAAGGCTTGAGGAGCTGAATGCCCGGGTGGACGCGGCAGCCTTGACCTGGGCGGACTACAATACCTTTTGGCAGGAATATCCCTATCAGTCCTTTTTTAAGGATTTTAAAACGTTTCTTTTTTCCGGGAAAAGAAAGTTCGTGGAGGCCAGAAGCATTGCCGGCGAGAGTCTGGCAAAGGCCAAGGAGCGCTTGGAGGCGGGCAAGGTCCAGGTTGAGCTCCTGACGGGGTTGATCGACCGGATGCTGAAGTTGAAAATTGCCCTGGACACCATGGGGATGTTTTTTAAAAAATTGGTCGTGGCGGAATTGGTGTTCAGCGTGCTCGCATTTGTCCTTCTGCCGCTCATTACCTTTGGGCTCTCCGGCGTGCTCCCCCCGGAGTTTGTCCGGCTGGTGAAAAATCCCCAGACCCAGAAAGGCTGCATGGTCGTCATCACCCTGTTTCTGGCGCCGTTTTCCGCCCTGGCTCTTACCATCCGTTCGATGTCCGACCGGTGACGGCGGTATTTGACGGAAGCGGCCTGCTCTGCTTGCCGCTTCCGTCATTTCATGTTCCACATCAAAGCGACTTGTCCGGCAGAAAGGGGGACCAATGGCAACCTCGACCATGCAGACCTTTATCGACCAGCAACGGGACCAGGGCAAAGAGCCCAACCGCCTCATCGGCGAAAAAAGCCCCTATCTCCTCCAGCATGCCTTCAACCCCGTGGCCTGGTATCCCTGGGGGGAGGAATCCTTTGCCCTGGCGCGGAAGGGAAACAAGCCGATTTTTCTCTCCATCGGCTATTCCACCTGCCACTGGTGCCATGTCATGGCCCATGAATCCTTCGAGAACCCGGAAACGGCCCGGATGCTCAACGAAAATTTTGTCTGCATCAAGGTGGACCGGGAGGAACGCCCCGACCTTGACCAGATTTACATGGCGGCGGTGCAGGCTCTGACCGGGCACGGCGGCTGGCCCATGTCGGTGTTTCTCACCCCCCGATTGCAGCCCTTCTACGGGGGCAGCTATTTTCCGCCCGAGGGGCGGCACGGGTTGCCGGGTTTTGCCGAGGTGCTCGCGGCGGTGGATGATGCCTGGCGCAACCGGCCTGAAAAGATCCTTGAGTCGGCGGCCAAGATCACCGCGCATCTCCGTCAGAAGGGGGCTGATTCCGGGGCGGGAAAAATCGAGGACGATATTTCCGCCAAGGGTTTCCGGCGGATCGTTGCGGAATACGACGCCGAGTTCGGCGGCTTCGGCCCGGCGCCCAAGTTTCCCCGCCCGGTGCTCTTCAATTTTCTGCTGCGGTATGCCGCGCGGACCGGCGAGTCCCAGGCCATGAACATGACCTATGTGACCCTGCGCAAGATGGCGGCGGGCGGGATGTACGATCATCTGGGCGGCGGCTTTCACCGCTATTCGGTGGATGCCCAGTGGCGGGTGCCCCATTTTGAAAAGATGCTCTACGACCAGGCCCAGATGGCGTCCGCTTACCTCGATGCCTTCCAATTGGGGCAGGATCCCTTTTATGCCAATGTGGCCCAGGATATCCTCGACTATGTCCTGCGGGACATGACCAGCCCGGAAGGGGGCTTTTTTTCGGCGGAGGATGCCGACAGCATCCAGGCGGGAAACCCGAAGGTGCATGGCGAGGGATTGTTTTATCTCTGGACCGGGGAGGAGATTGTCTCCATCCTCGGCAAGGCGCACGGAGAGATCTTTTCGTTCCATTACGGCGTTCTTGACGCGGGTAATGCGCTTGCCGATCCCCACAAGGAGTTTGTCGGAAAAAATATCCTCTATGTCGCCCATCCCCTTGGGGAGACCGCCGGACGTTTCCGCATCCCGGAGGAGGAGCTGTCCCGATTGCTCGAACGCAGCCGGGAGAAGCTCCATGCGGCGCGGGAGCAAAGGCCGAGGCCGCATCTCGACGACAAGATCATCACCTCCTGGAACGGCCACATGATCGGCGCCCTTGCCAGGGCAGCCCAGGTGCTGGGCGAAAAGCGTTACCTCGTCGCTGCCGAACGGGCGGCGACGTTCATCCGGGCCAGGCTGTACGACCCTGTTTCCGGAACCCTGTTACGGCGCTATCGGGATGGGGAGGCCGGACTTGCCGGGCAACTCGACGACTATGCTTTTCTGGCCGGCGCTCTTCTCGACCTCTATGAGGCCTCCTTTGATATCGCCTGGCTGCAACTGGCCATGGCCCTGACGGAAAAACAGATTGCCCTGTTCGGGGACGAGACACGGGGCGGATTTTTTGAAACCTCCGGGGATGATCCTTCCGTGCTGGTTCGCCTCAAGGGTGATTATGACGGGGCCGAGCCCACGGGCAATTCGATAAGCGCCCTCAATCTCCTTCGCCTTGCCTGGATAACCGGCAATGAGGATTGGCTCAAGCGGGCCGAGGCCACCATCGAGGCCTTTGGCGGACGGCTGAACGACTATCCGCCCATCCTGCCCCAGATGCTCGTGGCCCATGATTTTTTGGGGAGCAAGCCTCGACAGTTCGTGGTTGCCGGAAAGCTTGGCCGGCCTGATACCGAAATCATGCTCGCCATGATCCGCAAACGCTTTTTGCCCGGCAAGATCGTCCTGTTGGCCGATGGCGGTCCGGGACAGGATTTCCTCGCGAAATATCAGCCGTTTTTAAAGAACCTTGCCCCGCTGGACAATAAAGGCACGGTGTATCTCTGTGAACACTTCAGTTGCCAATTGCCGACCGCTGATCTGGCCGAATTGGCGACAAGGCTTGAGGCCATGGAGAAAACGCCCTTGTAAGGCAATAAATTTCTTCCTTGGGAGTAAAATCATGCCGTCGACGACGGTTGACTCTTCGGACTCCGCAACCTGGCGAAAAGCCTTCCCTTTTTCTTGACTTTTTTTTAGGCTCACGCCTAATAATGGTGTAGGATGGAGACAGGACGGCCTTATCCCATGGATTCCTGCTGGGATGAACAGTACGTTTTTTCGGATGTTTGAACGAGACTTGACAGGGGACTTATGAAGGCTGAATATCTGAATCCTTTCTTGCACGCCACTAAAAATGTTCTGGAAACCATGGCCCAGACGAAACTGACCGGACAAAAGCCCTATCTCAAGGAAGGCGTGTCCACCTTTGGCGATGTGACCGGCATTATCGGCATGGCCTCCGAAACCGTTGAGGGCAGCATGACCATAAGTTTTCCGTCTGCCTGCATCCTGCAGATCGTTTCCCGAATGCTCATGGAAGAACCCAAGACCGCCATTGACAATGATATCGTCGATGCGGTGGGGGAGATCACCAACATGATCTGCGGCGGCGCCAAGGCAGAGTTCGGCAAGTTGGGGATGAGTTTCAACCTGGCCACCCCGACCATGGTCACCGGCAAGGGGGTGGAGATCCACCACCACTCCGATGTGCCGATCATCGTTCTTCCGTTTCAGACAGACTGCGGCACCTTTGTGCTGGAGGCCAATCTCGCCAGTAAATAAGGCAAAGATAGGTTAAAGGTGCAAGGCTAAGGGGGCAAGGTGAAAGGTGATTTTTTTTATCCCCTTTGCCGAAAATCCTTTCCTGATGATGAGGGAAAAAGTTTCCTTTAGCCTTTAGCCTTTAGCCTTTAGCCTTTAGCCTTTAGCCTTTAGCCTTTTACTATTTTAAAATATCCTCAAGCGCTGGTTGCAGCGTTGGAAAGCGGAAAGAAAAGCCGTTTGCCGTCAGCACCCCCGGCATCATTCTGCACCCCTCAAGCACCACCCCACTCAGTTCCCCCAGAATCAGGCGAACAACAACCCCCGGTACCGCCAGAAACGTCGGTCTGTGCAGCACCTTCCCCAAAATGGTGGTGAATTCGCTGTTGCGCACCGGTGCAGGCGCGCTCAGGTTCACCGGGCCATGAATCGCGCTGTTTTTTATGCAAAACAGAATGGCACTGGTGAGGTCGTCCAGGTGAATCCAGGGAAACCACTGGCGGCCATGCCCCAGTCTGCCGGCCACCCCGAGGCGAAAACCCGGCAGCATCTTTGCCAGGGCGCCGCCGTTTTCCCCCAGCACGATACCGATCCGCATCAGGATAACCCTGGCTTTTCCTTGCGCCCTGTTTGCCTCATGCTCCCACGCCGTGCAGACCGAGGCGAGAAAATCGCCGCCCGGCAGGGCGTCTTCATACTTTTCTTCATCGTTGCCAAAGCCGTAGTACCCCGAGGCGCTGGTGTTGATCAGGGTGACGGGCGAGGCGGGATGATCCGCAATGGCCTCGACAATGTTTCTGGTCGAGTCAATCCGGCTGCGCAGGATCATCTCCTTTGCCGAGGACGTCCAACGGGTGAAGATGTTTGTGCCGATGAGGTTGATGATCACTTCATGGCCGGCCAGTTCTTGTTGCCAGGGGCCGGGGATGAGCGGAGAGCCGGAAACCACGCGGATTCGCGGGGCGAGATCGCCGAGTTTCCTCGGGCTTCTGGCCAGGGCGGTTACCGTGTGCCCTTCCTGCAGAAATCTTCGGATGAGGGTTTGCCCCAGAAAGCCCGTGGAGCCTGCGATGAATATTTTCATGAAATCCCCCGCTGTTGCTACTTCTCCAACCCGGCGGTGAAGGTCTCGATGAGCGTCATTTTCTCTGTCCGAGTCATCCGCTTGATCCTCCCTTCCCGTTGCGTCGCCTGAGCCCTGGAGGAGACCTCTTCCGCGTAGACCAGTTGCACCGGTTGCCGCCCGCGGGTGTATTTCGCCCCTTTGTCCGCAGAGTTGTGCTCAGCCACTCTCCGAGTCAGATCCTTGGCGATGCCGCAATAGAGGGTGGCGTCCCGGCAGCGGACCAGATAGACAAACCAGGCGGCGTTGGAACCCTTCATCAGCCGCCGGCCTTTTTTGCCTGATAGCCAAGGCGGATCAGCTCCGCCAGCACCACGTCCCGGTGGTCGCCCTGCACCTCGATAACCCCGTTTTTCACGGTGCCGCCGCTGCCGCACCGCTGCTTGAGCTGTTTGGCCAGGGCGGTCATTTCCGTCTCGGCCAGGGGCAGACCGGTGATGAGGGTTACGCCGCTGCCTTTGCGCCCCTTGGTTTCCCGCGAGACCCGGACGATACCGTCGCCCTTTGCCGGGGCTTTTTTTTGCCCGCAGTTGCACTGGGTCACGGGCTTTTCGCATTTCGGGCAGGTCCGGCCATGCTCCGTGGAGTAGACCAGGCCCGAGTTGTGGGCTGCTTTCTTGCGCATGGTCATTATTCCACCATCTTCAGCATTCCATCAATGGTGTTGAGCCCGCCGAGCCAGAAGGCCGGGTCATCCAGATCAACGCCAAAGGGCTTGAGCAGTTCGGCCGGAGTATTGCTGCCTCCGGCGCGCAGCAGGTCGAGGTATTTGGGTACAAAGGCGGCGCCGTCTTCCTTGTAGAGGTTGTACAGAGCCAGGACCAGCAGCTCGCCAAAGGCGTAGGAATAGACATAGCCTGGGGTGCTCAGAAAATGGGGGATGTACGACCACCAGATCCCGTAGTCGTCCCGCAGGGTGACGGAATCGGCGAACATGGCCCGCTGGGTGGTGAGCCAGTAGCTGGCCAGTTGCTCCGGGGAGAGTTCGCCGCTCTCCCGCCTGGCGTTATGCACCGCATGTTCGAAGCGGTTCATGGAGACCTGGCGGAACACGGTGGCAAAGATGGATTCGAGCTTCTGGCAGATAAAAGCCCGCCGTTCCTCGGGGTTGGTCAGGAGCTTGACCTGGGAGTTGAACAGGAGCAGTTCGGCAAACACCGAGGCGGTCTCGGCCAGAACCAGGGTGGTGGAAGAGTTGTAGTAGCCGTTTGCGGCGGCCAGATACTGATGCACGCCATGCCCCAGTTCGTGGGCCACGGTGGAGATGTCGCGCAGGCTGCCGGTGTAGTTCACCATCACATACGGGTGCACCTCGGGCACGCACGGGTGGGCAAAGGCTCCGCCCCGTTTGCCTTCGAGGATCGGGGCATGGATCCAGCGCTTGTCAAAGAACTGGGCGGCGATTTCCCCCATCTCCGGGGCAAAGTCGTGGAAGGCGGTAAGGACCATCTCCTTGCTGGTGTCCCAAGGCACGGTGGCCGTGGGCAGGTGGGGCAGGGGGGCGTAGCGGTCATAGTCGCACAGCTCGTCGAGCCCGATAATCTCCTTCTTGAGCCGGTAGTAGCGCTGGACCATGTCGTAGCGGGAAGTGACCGCCTCGACCAGCACCGTAACGGTCTTATCCTCCAGCTCGTTGTACAGGTTCATGGAGCTGACCCAGGAGTCGTACTTGCGGAGCCGGTCGTCAATCATCTTCTCGGCCAGCAGGGTGTTGAAGATATGGGTCAGCACATGGAGCTGGCTGGTGAGTCCGGCGGTGAGCTCGTCCGCCGCCTGGGCCCGGACCGCCCGCTCCGGGCTGTAGAGGTCGGTCAAGATCTCCTCTTCGCTCCGCTGCTTTTCCCCGAACTTGAGATTCCCCATGACCTTTTCAAAGAGGTTGGTCCAGGAGGAGCGGCCCACCGGCGCCTTTTCGATGAGCAAGGTCTCTTCGGCCATGGACAAGAGATGCCTGGCATAGCGCCGCATGCTCTCCAGGTGATGGCGGTAGTGGGCCAGGGTTGTATCGGCCAGCAGGGCGCTGGCTGCGGAGTCCTCCACCTTGCTCCACTCCAGTTCAAAGAACACGGTCTCCCTGTTGATCCGGCTACCGGCCTCTTTGATCTTTTGCAGGAAGGCGCCGGCCGGGGCGTTCTGGATCTGGGTGGTGAAGTTGAGAAAGGCAAAGGTGGCAATCCTGCCCATCAGGGTTTCGAGCGTTTCCAACCGCGAGACCAGGGCGAGAAGCTGGGCCGCGTCAAGGCTTGCGACCTTGGTTGCGAACTGCTCCTTGAGGGCCTTGGCTTCCTGTTCGCACCAGGCGATGTCGGTTTCGACTTTGGGGTCGTCAAGGCCCTGGTAGAGATCGGTCAGTTGCCAGAGAATCTCGGTGGTGCCGAGCTGGTCGTTTAACGGGTTGGTGGTCATGGTTATCTTTCCTTAATTTGAACTTGAGCACTTGGCTTTTGTAATGTTTGAGGCGGCGGGAACCCTGCCGCTTACCCTCGATTTTGAACTGCCAAGAAATCTTTGGTAGTTGCCTCGGTTGTCTTAACCGGCAATGTGCAGATTTTGCACATTGCTCGTTTCATGCCCCTTCTTCCAGCTCACGTTCAATCTGCTCGATACTCGGTAGACTGGTTTGCAGTTCCTTGGGCAAGGCTGCCACAAGCTGGTACTCCGCATTATGGCCGGATAAGGCCTCGGCAAAGGCCCGCAGTTTTCCTCACATTGAAAATGGTTACGCCTCAAAGCAGGTTCCAGGGGATGGCTATGACATCTTCCGTGATCCAGCGGGGACGCTCCACGGCGCAGACTATGGCGCCCTTGGCAAACTTCCGCTTAGGATAGGCGGCCCTGATTGCGGCAATGCCTGAGCCGTCCCTTTTGCCAGGATTGCTGGATAGTTTGAACTCAAACGGATACAGAATATCGTCTTTTTCAAGGAGCAGGTCCACCTCGGCTCCTCCGGAAGAACGCCAGTGGTGCCAGGATGCGGCCATACCGGAAAATGCCGCCTGCTTTAAGAGCTCCCGCACCATGGCGGTCTCAAAAAGCGCACCGTACAGCGGGTGCGAGGCAAGCATGGCCGGGGCAGACATTCGAGCGTGGTAACAGGCCAGGCCGGTATCGGCAAGGTGTCCCTTGGGGCGAGAGGAAACTCGCTTGACCGGATTGCCGGAAAAAGCGGGCAGGGCAAACCACTGATAGGTGGCTTCCAGGATGCGCAGCCAGCGCTTCGAGGTAGGCGGGGCAATACCGATTTCACGCCCCAGTTGGCTGTAGTTGATCTCCTGAGCGGTCAGGGCCGTCATCAGGCCGACAAAACGGCCAAACTCATGCCAGTCCTGAATTTCGCCGATCAACCGGGCATCCCGCTCGACATAGGTGCGATGGTAGCCGGCCCAGAAGTCGCCGGTCAGGTCATCGGGCAATTCTTGCACCCCCGGCAGGCATCCACGCCAGAGCCAGGCGCGCAGGTCTCCTTCATAATATGCGGCGTCGCGGCTTATGGACAGAAACTGATCGGGATTATCAAGCCAGTGGTTAAGCCAGCAGGACTCGGTCCCTGCCAGCTCCTGTAAGGAAAAGCCCTGTAGATCAAGGAACACCGCCCGCCCGGCAAGGCTCTCCGACAGAGTTTGCAACACCTGCCACTGCTGCGAACCAGTCAGAACAAACTGGCCGGCCACGGCTCCATTACGGTCAACGGCCCGCTTGATCGCCGCCACCAGTTCGGGCGCGTACTGGATTTCATCAAGAATCAACGGGGAGGGATGATTGCGCAGAAAAAGATCCGGATCCCGCCTGGCCCCTTCCAGGTCAATGCTTGGATCAAACACCACATAGTCGTAAGCGGGAAACAGGTGCTTAAGCAGGGTGGTCTTACCAACCTGCCGGGCGCCGCTGAGTACGGTCACCGGAAAATGCTCCATCATGCGGAGCAGTCGTTTGGAAAGAATGCGGTTTTTATACATGTCTTGCAAATTAAACTCGTCAAGTTTGATTTGCAAGGTTTTTTGATGGGCTCGCAATAAGTTTATCGTGCTACCTGAGATGGCCAAGCAAGAACTTTGATATCCAAAGAGTGGTGATGCTGTTCAAAGCACAGCAGATTCTGAACCAAATTCCACTATGGGGCAACAGTTCCGTATCCTGTCACCGGAACTCCCACATACTGCCTTGTCGATCAAATTCACCGCCAGGATGGTTGCGTTTGGGATTTTGCAGATGAGGCGTCCGGAATCAGGCGGGCTCAGTTTCATGGCGCGATGGCTTTTGCGGCGCATCCTCGCCAACCAGCACGGGCTTGCCGTTTTCCCAAAACACGGCATACTGGCCCAGGCGTTTTTTCTTCTCCAGCGCATCGGCGACGGCGTGTTTCAGGGAATCCAGCATTCGCTGCGTGTCGGGTGAAGGGGCTTTTTTTGTATCGGATGAGTGGTTCATGGGATGGCTTCCTTGACCAAGTGCTGATACAGATTGTGATCGAGAATATAGACCAAGTTACACTTCTCGCGGTTCGGTGAGCAGCTTTATACCTTCAAGAATTTCGCTGAATCTTTTTTCCGATACCTTGCCAATTTTTTCAGCCAAGTCGCCTTTGTTGACCGTGTACATTTGAGAAATATTCACGACACTTTGCTTGGGAAGGTTGGCTTCTCCTTCATTCAGTAAAACATTGCCCGGCGCCAGAGCTCTTTTGAGGTTTGAGGTAAGGGCGCAAACGACCACCGTATTGATTTTGCTCGCGTTAAATAAATTATTCTGGATAACGATATGAGGATGACGATAGCCTGGCTCAGACCCGGAGGGTTCGCCAAGATCAACCCAATAGATTGCACCTTGCTCGATTACCACGGCTCTTGCTCCATGATTTTGCCCTGTTTGGATTTCATGGATGCAGAAATTTTCCGTTCTTCCTTATCCGGGTGGTCAGCATATGCGTCATTCAGTTGGGCAAGCAGGGTTTGATTTTCTTGTTTTTTCAAATAATCCTTCACCGCGAGTGTAAACAGCCGGCTGCGGGAAACATGCAGTTCGTTCGCAAGCTTGTTGACTTTGTCGAATAATTTTTCATCCAGGGAGATAGCTGTCTTGACTCCGGGCATAATTCACCTCATGCATTGTGTGATTATATTATGCAATCAGTTTATACCGTTGTCAATACTTGTTGGGGGAGCGGGAGTTTTGACGTTCCGATAACTAGACCTCGCCTCTGAAGTGCAGTAAAATCGCCGGGCACTCAATTGTTTTTTCTTTCATTTTCCAAATGTTTGTTTTCAAAGTACTCCATTGCAATCAGAAGGTTCTCCTCGGAATCACCTTGATGGACGGCAAAATGGCAATTTGAGCATAAGAGCATCAAGTCACTGAAATGAACAACAGCACCCTCCGTCAAAGTTGCCAGTGGCACGATGTGGTGGACCTCGATTATGTCAGTTATAAGAAATGGGTATTTTTCTAGAAAATTGAAATGGCAAAGTTCGCAGAATATTTTTTCATTTTCTTCAATAAATGAGGCTATCTTTTTGCTCCGAAGAGCACGGTCTCGCTCAATTATTTTATGGAGTTCCGTCTTCCGCTCACCTTCAAAGGCGAACGGGTCGTTGCTTACTATTTCGTCTTTTTTCTCCTTAGTAAAACGGTGCGGAGTACTGCTAATAGTGGCAAGAACCGCTACATCTGATTTTGATATAGGTTCATGTGATTGATTTTGATAGCGATCTCCTACCTTCCATAGTTTTGGTTTTTTATTGTGATTTACCCTGGTTGCCTCTAATGCTGCGGCTTTAGCTTCCTCCTCTCCGAGAGTAAAAACAGGAAAGTTTTGAATCACTATTTTGTGATTTTTGTCATACCACCTTGATTTCCAGTAAACGTAAGGGCGTAATTTCCCTTTTTCTTCGCAACGGCTGATCCTATTTTCAGGTTCAGAGGGGAGACTCCGTTTATTGAGTTTCTTTAAGGTAACTGGAAATGTTGATAGTATTTCATGCCTGTAGTAAATTGCTTTTATTAATGAATCTTGAATTGATCCATGCACATTGTCACTAAACAGCTTTCGAAACATAGCCTTATCCCTTGAAACACGAACCCACCAACCATGCACATTTCCATAATCGTGCCTTCGTATTCCAATCGGCACGTTATAGTTTTCTGCATCATTAAAAGCTATTCTCAGCGTTTCTTGTAAAAACTCTTCGTCATACATGGGGACTCTTTATTTGATACCGTTGATATCTTGAGGGGCGCAGAGAAAGCAAGCGGAGCTTCCCCCTCCAAGCGATTGATAGATCCCCTTCCACTCTAATGAATGCAGCCAAGATAGTTGACTCCGAATCTTGATCTAGCCTGTTGTATGAGTGTTTCGGAACATGTTGAAGCGACGTGCAATCCCACGCCGTCGATGCGAAAGTATGGATTCGCCGGATCATCAGGATGCGGGGACAGCCCTTCGATATACTCGTTTCGGCCTATCAGGGCGTAACGTAATGATGCCCATAGTTCAAAACCTAGTTCTAATAGGTCGTCAGGTGGGTAACCCGAGTTTTCACCTGCTCGTACTTGCTTGGTTATTAAACCCATTTCTTCCAGAAGCATTCCGCCTAGGGCATGAGCAGCGTGGTCGGCAACTTGGATGCCACCGACTTTTTTCGAATCTGAGCCGGGGAACGGAGAAATGTTTAGATCCCTTAGCCGTTCAATGTCACCTAGGACTAGCCTGATATTTTGATCTAGGTACAGGACGTGCTCGCCTTCTTGCAAGAAGCCTGTATCGGCAAGTTGAATGAGAAGGTCGGTGCAGTATTCACCGAGCCTCAGTCTTTCTGACACTGGGGCTACTGTTAGTGCGAGCTTCGAACGTTGTAGCAATTCGGCCATAATCTGGCGCTGCACAACGCCGAACTTACTGTTTTCTTTTGGGTCGGAGCTTTTGTATTCGGCTGATTCTGGGTTTAACCCTAGCCGATGCCATTGCTCGCTGACGATTGGCGAGAGATCGTGCTCAGAAACTACGAGCGCTCCAATGATGAAGTTCCCTCGCTCCCGAATTGTCTCGTCAAAGTAGAAATACGACACGGCACAGAGACCTAACATTGTATTAGACGGAATGAACCAACAAGGCGATAGGCAGAATGCAACATGAGGATACCTGATGGCCACAGAAAACTAAACGATAAATAGGAACATCGATTTTTTCCTGAAGCCAATACTTCTAAGTCATCATCCAGGCCGCACAGATAACCTGTCACCTGCAACCGGCTATGGCATAGCCTTCCGGCAAAATATCATTGCGGCGGCAGGCAAAGAACGATATACAAATGGAAATTCATTTTCCCTTGTTTGACATGACCGAGCCTCTTGCATAATTTTTAAGGAGCACCCTTCGACAGGCTCAGGGCGAACGGTAGTTGTCGTAATAATTTCATGAGACTTTTCCGTTCGTGGTGAGCCCTGTCGAACCACAGCGTTTAAGATTTTCGCAAGAGTCTCGATCATCACAATCCATAACCTTGCAGCCAATTACCTGATGAGCGCACCCAGTTCCGATTCCGCATCCGTCTACGACGAAAGCAAGATCAAGACCCTCAGTTCCCTGGAGCATATCCGTTTGCGGCCCGGCATGTACATCGGCCGGCTCGGCAACGGGAGCCAT
>JAJZPC010000085.1 GCA_021811385.1 Deltaproteobacteria bacterium
ATACAGGATCGCTACTACCAGCGCCAATGATGTCCTGATAATTCTGTCCATGGTACCCATGTTCTGCTTCATTGTCTTTCCTCCTGTTTGGTTATTCGGCTAACGGTGGAATTAAATGTATCCAAAACATTGACCTCTGGGACATCATCTCACTTAGTGGAAGCAAGATCAACGCCATAATCGCCTTGGAGTTGCTGCTGGCCGTATCGGTTTCATTCTTGGACCGACGGCGTTTTTGATTACAAGCCAGGCAACGGTTTTAATATCAATCGGATTTTACTCAAGGCGGTTTTTTATTTTGACTTTACGCATGCATCAAAATATTCTCCGTATAAACAGGCAGGGGATCATACTGATTTCCAAGACTTGGCCCCGAGGACTCGAAGAGAATAATGATTGGCAAGCGCACAAATAGCGCAGCCAATCATGTCATCTTGGTGATTCTTGATACGGAGGACTGATCCATGCGTAACATCTTCATATTTTGGTGCGTAGCAACGCTCGCTTCGACAGGTTGCGCCAGCGCGGCGCCTTCTCCTCCAGTGTCCGTTGCGCCAGAACCGGTTATCGCTGGTGCCCCGCCGGAAACTGCTGCGCAGCAACCCGCACCAACGTCAAAACCGCACGCCACAGGCACTCCGGAGGATGCGCGAAACCATATGATTCGCGGCATGGCTGCCATTAAAATGGCCAAATCCACTGATTATTTGGCGCTGGCCGAAGATGAATTCCGGATGGCCACTGAAATAGCGCCGCGGATGGCCATCGCCTGGTTCAACCTGGGGAAAGCCCAAACGCAGGGGGGACATTATGCCGAGGCCATGGACAGTTACCGCCAGTACCTGGCTCTTGCCCCCGACGCCAAGGACGCGCAAAGCGTGCGCGATGAAATAGTCGAACTCCAGTTCCGTCAGGAATTGGCGGCAAAGGCCCAGGCGCGGGCGGGCATCTGGGTGGGAAGGGACGGCACCGGCTACAGTCTGAGCCTCAACGGCGACCGTTTGACCATCAAAACCGACAAGCGGCTCGTGCCCCAAGACGAAGCGGTTTTCGACAATGACGCACGTCCCATTGGGATCTTCACCCCGGCTGAATACCAGCTCACCCTGCGAGGAAATCACCTCTCTGGCACCTGGAATCGCGGCGGCATAACAAATCTTATATGCACGTTTCCCTCAGACACCTCGGAAGCGACTGGCGAACTGAACGACAAGGATGGCAGAATGGTTCTGCATCATGACAGAACGAGCTACCATGCCTATACGCAGTTTAACCTTCTTGGCAACGACGCGTGTACCGGAGTCAACGCCAGTGTGAGGGGAATGGTTGACGAAACCATCTATGGCCCCCTTGCGAAAGGCGGGGTGGGGATAGAGCTCTATGGCCTGACGGGTTGGTATGACGGCGGCTTTTCCGATATCCGGCACGGTTGGCAAGGCCGCCTGCGTGCTGCGAAAGTGCGTCCCGGCACCCCAGCCTTTGAGGCCGGGATGCAAGACGGCGATGAAATTCTGGCCATCGACGGCGTGGCAGTCAGCAGCCTCTCCGCGGGAGAAGTCGTGGTACGGCTGCGCGGCGAACCGGGGAGCACTGTCACCCTGGAGATATCGCGTAAGGACAACAAAAAATCCTTCTCGGTGACCATGCGGCGCATCAAGTTGTAATAAGAGGGATCTTGTCCGATGGCTCAGCTTAAAGGGAAGCCTTGGAGATTTTTTATATGGAGGACCACCACATGCGTAACATCTTTATATTCTGGTGCGTAATAGCGCTTACCCTTGCAGGCTGTGCGGCAGAGCAGCCACCCAGCCCCACGTCCGTTGCCCAAAAACCGGTTGCAGCGAGCACCCCGCCGCAAACTGTTGCGGCGCCGCCGCCCGCACCAACGCCAAAACCGCCGCGCGCCACAGGCACTCCGGAAGATGCGCGAAATCACATGCTTCGCGGCATGGCTGCCATTGAAATGGCCAAATCCCCTGACGATTTGGCATTGGCCGAAGATGAATTCCGGATGGCCACTGAAATCGCGCCGCAGATGGCCATCGCCTGGTTCAACCTGGGAAAAGCCCAGACGCAGTTGGGACATTATGCCGAGGCCATTGGGAGTTACCGCCAGTACCTTGTTCTTGCGCCCAAGGCCAAAGACGCGCAGAGTGTGCGCGATGAACTTGTCAAACTCGAATTCCGTCAGGAGTTGGCGGCGAAGGCCCAGGCGCGGGTGGGCACTTGGGTGGGACAGGACGGCTCCTTTTACCACCTGACGCTCACCGGCAATCGCCTGACGCTCAAAACCGATCAGCGGCGGGTGCCGGAAGACGAAGTACGCTCCACATATTCTCTGGTCGGCGATGTTCCGGTCACGGAATTTACCCCGGCGGAATACCAGCTCATCCTGCAAGGCAACCGTCTCACCGGCACATGGAGCCGGGGTGCCGTACACGCAGACAAATGCACGATCCCCCCCGACACTTCGGAAGCGACTGGCGAGTTGAGCGACAAGGATGGCAAGATCGTCCTGCACCATGAGAGCACGAGCTACCAGGCTTCCACGCAGATGTCCCTTCTCGGAGACGATAGCTGCGGCGGCGTCGTTGCCGGCGGGAAGAAAACGGCGGAAGACACGCTTTACGGCCCTCTCGGAAAAGGCGGGCTGGGCGTGGCCCTCTCGGGACTCACGCAATGGTGGGATGGAGGGTTCTCCATGATTCAATTCGGCTGGCAAGGACGCCTGGCTGTGAGGGTGAAGCCAGGAACCCCGGCCTTTGAGGCGGGTTTGCGCGACGAGGATGAAATACTGGCCATCGACGGCGTGGCAGTCAAAAGCCTTTCCGCGGGTCAAGCCGTGGTCCGGCTGTACGGCGAACCGGGGAGTAATGTCACCCTGGAGCTCTGGCGTAAAGGCAACAAAGATCCCTTCACCCTTACCCTTCAGCGGATCGAGGTGCCCCTTAAATAGTTCACCCAATGATACCAGCCTGGCTTGGCTAAATAGCAAAGCCTTCTTCACCCTTGGGACAGCATGCGAGTTTAACGGAATTTCAGCAGTTTTCAGTAGAGCTACAAGGAGGATATCCATCCATGCATTCTGTTAAAAGCCATGCCATCTATCTCTTGCTCACGGCCTTCATCACCACCCTGTCCGGGTGTGCCACGACAGACACGACCGCCTCGCAAGACTTGCAAGACGGGGGCGGCGCCACCGGGCCCGTCTATCATCCTCAGCTCAAACCGGAAATAACCAGTCCTGAGATGGCGCGAAAAAACCTCTCCGAGCTCCTGTCCGGCACAAAAACAAGAGTGCCAGGGATCAAACTGCCTTCGATGCCGCCTCGATGCGACACAGTAAGTAGGGAGCAATTGCAGGCTCTCGGCAAGGGCGCGCCAAGTAAGGCCTACGCTTGCTGTGACGCAGGTGGCGGATTGATATATGTGCTATTCAAAAATCTCCGTATCTTGGGGAACGGCATCTCCGCAAGCGACACGGTCTTCGTGAGTGACGCCGATCTACTCGGCTCCGATATCGCCGTCGAGAAAATCTCGTCTGAGGCCGCCAAGATAACCACAGCCACTTTTGTCGATGACGCCATTGACAGCCGGCCGAAGTGCGACGACAACGCGCTGCGGCCTTATCGCGTTTCCTTTCGGGGTGGCATCATCTCTTTTTACTTCGAGAAACTGGATGACGCGACCGCCTTTGCCGACAACCTCTTCGTCATCCAACAGACCGGGACAAAATCGAGGGACGCGAGGCTCTCCTTGTTCAAGGCGAAGTTGTCCCAGTATCGCGCCGGTGTGAAGCCGCCCGTGACCGAGGAACAGCGGCGGCTCCTCGTCCAGGCGAACGCGCTGAGTCAGCGGAAGGACTACCCGGGGGCCATTGACCTCTACCTGAAGGCGCTCGATGTCGACCCGGTCGCCTATCCCGGCGCCTATTTCAATCTCGCCCTGTTGTCGGCGCAGATGGAACAATATAAACCAGCCATCGACTACATGAAGCAATACCTGTTGCTTGAGCCAGGGGCCAAGGATGCCCGCAGCGGCCAAGATAAAATCTATGAATGGGAACTGATGCTGCAAAAGTAGCGAAAACAAGGCGTGCCGCACATTTTGCCAGGGAATACGCCTACAGAGTGAAAGGAGAGATTATTCATGTATCCTGTAAAACGGTTTTTTGAATGTGTTATTCTTTTTTCCCTTCTCGCCATGTTTGGGGGATGCGCCACAGAGGCTGCCTCCAAATCCGATGAAGTTTCTTACCCTAAAGTGTATTACCCCAAACTTCCTTCCGATATAAATACCATTGAAGAAGCAAAGAAAGACCTGGCGATTCTTTTAAAAGAAGTGGATGTTATTTTCTATTTTAATGACCATTGTCCTAACTTCCCCGGTGAACGCGCCGCGAAAGCATTATATGAAAAATATCCCCGTATGGGGATGACGAATATTATGTCTACTGCAACTTCGTGGAGCATCTACAAGGATAAAGGCGGTATTATTGATGTTTATGATGACAGAATAGATTTCCCTTTATTTCCTTTATTTTATGACCAGCTCTCGGGAGATATATCCATCTCTGTTATAGATGGATATATTATTAAATTGTCACATCATGTTGAGCTGATAGTTAGCAAAGGTGTTTCGCAAAAAATAGCTGATGATTTATTTTTCATTCAGCAGACTTTTAATAAATCTCAAGCAGAGCAGCTCTCCATTTTTGAAGCGCAGGCAGCGCAATACCGGGCGCTGAAGGTCAAGCCCACTGTCTCCGAGGAACAGAGGAAATATATCGTTCAGGCCAATGCCTTCACCCAACAAAAAGACTATGCTGGAGCCATTGCCCGGTACAACAAGGCCGTTGCATTGAACCCGGTTTCCTATCCGGCAGCCTATTCCAATATGGCCCTACTCTATGCTCAGGAGCGCCGGTTTAAATTAGCTATTGAATGTATGAAAAAATATCTGCTTTTAGAACCCGAGGCAAAGGACGCCCGCAGCGCCCAGGATAAGATCTACGAATGGGAAGCCATGCTGGACAAATAGGCCCTGACAGGATTCGAACAAAGGACACGCCAATGAAGCAATTTTTCACCCAAGTCCTGGTGCTCTGTTGTGTGCTGTCGCCCCTGCCGGTTTTGGCGGGGCCAGCACTTGATTGTGAAGCATCGGCCCAGGCGTATGCGT
Organism: Deltaproteobacteria bacterium; assembly: GCA_021811385.1. Taxonomy (GTDB): domain Bacteria; phylum Desulfobacterota; class Desulfobulbia; order Desulfobulbales; family Desulfurivibrionaceae; genus Thiovibrio. The sequence goes on from JAJZPC010000085.1 coordinate 5,182, forward strand.
TGCAGGGAATACCGTGCACCTGTGTAAACGGACAGATCGTTTGCGATAAGCCTGCCGGGGGGCACCAAGCCAAGAAGCATGGCATTACCTCCGGGGATATCAACGCCATGGTCGTGGGCACCTTGTTTGAGGGGTTGCTGACCTCCATGTTCGCCTCCCCCACCCAACCGGGCAATGCGCAGGAAGCTCTGGCCGCCCAGCAAAAAGCCGCCGCCCTGGCTGCGCAACAGGCGGCAGAACTCCAGCGCGCCCAGGAGGCAGCCTTCCAGGCCGAACACAACAAGATGATGCAGTCGTTCAAGCAACTGGATGGCTCCCAGGGCGTGGCCTTCAAAAGCTTGTCGGATTCTGCTCTTGCCTTCAAAACCCTCGATGGCGACACGGAGACTCTTGCCGCCAATGCCCGGAAGCCCTTTGACACCGCAGCCGAGCCAGGACCGCCCACCCCCTTCTTCGGGGACACCATGCCGTTGAAGGATATACAGCTGCTGGTCAACCCGGAGAATGACCCAAGGATCGTTGATTTGAAAAACGCCACCACCTATGTGGCCAAGAATTTAAAGAATGAGAACGAGACTCCCGCTCCAGGCACAAAGCCGCACGAAGGAAAGGATAACGGCAAGCCCATCACCAAGGTCCCGGATTGCGCGAAGCTGAACCAAAAATTGCAGGGGTTTATCACCCAGAGAAACAAGTTCGACAAGACCATCAATATGGCCCAGGAGCAGGTAACCTCCTGGGAAACCGCCAACCGCAACGCCCTGCTTAATGCCGCCAAGGATGGCATCGAGTTTTTCACCGGACAATTGCTGGAAGGGCTTACCAATCGAGGCAAGGCCGCGGAGCGGCTGCAACGGGTTTACGAAAAGAATGCCGCGCGGATGGCGCAAGATGGGGTGGATGTTGCCGCAATCGAGGCCAAGATAGCACGGCTCAAAATGCTTTCTTCCTCGGGCAAAATCTCCGAACTCACCAGCAACATCCTCGACTGGCAGACCTTCATCAAGGATGGGATGTCCGGCCTGATGTCACAGTTAACCTCTTCAAACCAGGAAGTCCACGCCCTGCTCGACGACCCGAAACTGCAAAAATATTTCGAGACGGAATCCCCGGAGCTGAAGGCCCTGCTCGATATTTCAAAAATAGCCGCGTCCAATAAGGTTTTCGGCAAATGGGTCGCGAAAAAAGTCCCCCTCATTGCAGGGGTCGAGCTTTCGATCAATCAATCCTACAACGGGCTGGATTGGATACTAAGCTTCAAGCGGATGACCGAGGCCAACAAAATCAATGGGAAAGTTTTGACTGCAGCCAGAAGTATCCAACAACATATCGATGACACCTCCTTCGCATTACAGGGATGCCATTAAAATGGTTGCCTAACGGATGCACGGTCAGAACCATGGATGTCCACTTTTTTCAACCTGCCTCACCTCGTGATCGTGCTTAGTTCTGGCCATAACGGGTCAGCACGCTTTTGATGCTGTCCCGCAATTTGTCCAGATTGATCGGCTTGAGCACATACCCCTTGGCTCCGGCCCCGATGGCTTCGATCACCATCTGCTCCTGGCCGTGGGAGGTCACCATGATAATCAGGGCCTGCTTTTGCATGGCAAGAATCTGGCGGGTCGCAGCAATGCCGTCCATGTCCGGCATGGTAATATCCATGGTAATAAGATCAGGAATGGAGAGGCCTTTATTAGTTAAATATTCGATGATCTGGACCGCCTCCAGACCCGTCTTGCAGATTTTGCCGACCTCGTAGCCAAGCTGTTCAAGCATTGACACCAACCGTTTTGCCGTCAGGGCCGAATCGTCCACAACCATGATGTTCAGTTTACTCATTACAGTTTCTCCACATAATTGAGGCTCAAATCAAAAAGTTCCTTGGGGCCGATGAAATGAATGCTCAACATGCCGCTATCGGTAACAATATCCAACGTGTAAAAGGTCGCCCCCTTGTTGCGGGTAATATTTTTGGCTTCGCTGATAATAATGGGCGGGGAGATGGGAATGATCGTGCCCGTGGAGGCCAAGTCGGCCATGGCGTTGCCGACAATAATATTGATCAACTCGGCGACGGTTTCCTCCCGCATCATTTCCTGTTCATCTTCAGCGATCTCCAACCCTTGGGTGCTGGCAATAAAAACCCGCTCCGTCAGATCCCGGTCTAAACTGAAGGCGACGAGCATGCGGATGTCCGCCTCCACCGCCAGAATCGAGGTCAGATGCAGCAATTGCATGCGCTTGACATCCCGCATGTGCACTGTTGTTATCTGCACCGGGATCTTCAATTCATCTCTCAGGTAGCTCACGGTCCGGTCTCCGATGGCTTGGACCAACCGGCTGTGTCTGTCATCTTGGGCATTGCTCATTGTTTTTTCTCCTTGGCTGCATGGTAATCGTTCACCACGGGTATAAAATCTCCGGTTGCCCCATATTGTAACCGCTCACAGTGCCGCGTAGCGGCGACGCAGATGCGGTGTTGCTACGCGGTTACGCCGCATGTTGCGGTGATGATTCAAGATAAGGAAGGATAAATTTGAATCTGGTTCCCTGGCCGAGGGTCGAGTCCACCTCAATCCTTCCGCCCAGCCTTTCCGTTTCCGTCCGGACCGCCGCCAACCCCACACCGCGCCCCGACAGCTCGCTTACTTCCTCCTTGGTGGAAAACTCATCTTCAAAGATCAGCAGCCGCAGCGAGGCCTCATCCAGAGCGGCACCCTGTTCTGGAGTGAAACGGCCCATGGCGACACCCTTGCGCCGGATCGCCTCAACATCAAGGCCGCGGCCGTCATCGTCGATCTCGACAATGATCCGGTCATCCTCCATAAAAGTACGACAGCGGAGGTGGCCCTCTTCAGCCTTGCCCTGCTCCAGCCGTTCTTCCGGGCTCTCGATGCCGTGATCCACGGCATTGCGGAACAGATGGACCAGCGACTTGGTAAAGGGGCCGTAAATCTCCGGGGCGACCCGCACCCCGTTGTCTTCCACCTCGACGGGGGCCAACTCCTTTTCCAGCCGCTCGGCCAGTCGTCCCGCCGTCTTGGCGTGTCCTGACAGCAGATCGCTAAAGGAGACATAGCGCAAACGTTTGATTCGTCGCAGCATCTCCATGGTCTCTTCGGAATCCAGGGCCGGTCCCTTGGCCTGCAACAGCCGGTCGGCCAGACGCTCCAGCATTTCCGCCTGTTCGGGAGTCAGGGAGAGATGGCCCCGCCGGGCAAAAAAGGAGTCGCCCAGGGTCTCCCGGAGCACGGCCAGTTCCTGCGCCAAGGCTTGATCTGCCAGCTCCTGCTCTTTTTCGAGCAGAGCCCGATCCGGCTCTTTCTTGGCCAGGTCGCGGCGTAGCCGGTTGAGGGCGGATTCGTATTGATGGAGACGTCGCGGCAGGTGAATGAACTCCAGTTGGCCGAAAAGCCCCTTGAAGGTATGCACCTGGCGGTAAATTTCGGCCAGACCTGCGGCCAGTTGCTCATCCGGGGCGGCCAGCAACCGGGGCAGAGTGCTTTCGCGGAAGTTCCGGTAATCGTCAAGCACCTCGAACAACTCGGCCGATTCGGTGACAGCAGCCACGATGAAGCGCAACCTGATCTGCTCTTCCGCCACCCGGGCCTCAAGGCGGCGCTGCTCGGTAATATCGGTGATGATCAACATCAGCCGACCAGCGTCCAGCAAGCGGTAGGCGATATCCAGGTAACGATTATTGAGATACAGCTCTTTGGGCATCAGGGAGAGCAGGATGTCCCGCTGAAATTCGTCGGCGGTTTGCACAATCCGCTCGATATTGGCGCCAAAACGGGCCTGTTCCTCGCTATCTTCGGGAAAGAGCAGGGCGGCGACGGATTTTTCGGCCACCTCCCGGCCGAAAAAGGTCACGCATTCCCGGCTGTATTCCGGTTCGACCGCCAGGTCCGGCCCGAAGGAAAGAAAGCCCTGGCCCGAGTTGTTGAGCAGGCCGGCAAGACGATCACTCTTGTCGGCCAGTTGGCGGCGGGTGATAAGAATGCGCCGATACATGGTGGCGATAAGATAGGTGACCAACAGCACCACGGTGGCAATGGCCAGCAAAATGTAAATGAGTTGCCGGGTGCTTTCCGCCGTTCGCTCCAGGAAGGCGGTCTTATCGATGGTCACCCCCAGCACCCCGGCGGTCTCCCCGGTATGCCAGTAAGTATGGCAGACGGTGCATTTGTCCTCCACCGGGATACGCTCATAAAAATGGGCCACGCGGGCGTCAAGCATCTCGGCCCGGTTTTGGGCGTCGAAGCGGAGATTTTTATCCAGAACGTAATGGCATTCGGCACAGGATCGCCCCTGTACTTTCGCCAGGTGGGCCCGCCCGGCGGCGGAATCGAAACGGCCGACCAGGTGCCAGTCCTTGCGCAGGAACATCCCCCTGGTTTTTTCGTACAGGTCGAGGTTGGGGTTGACCAGCCCGCCTTTTTGATCATGAACAAAGGGCAACCCGACCGTAACCAAGCCGGAACGGTAGTTCATCAAGCCCTCGCGGGGATAGAGGGTGGTGGCGGTTACCCCTTCCAACTGGGCGATGTTGTCCATTACCAGCTGAAAGGTCTTGCGCTGCCCTTTCTCGATGGAATCGCGGGTCTGGGAGACATAACTGGAGAGGATTCCGCGGCCTTGCTCGCGGATGGTGCGATTCATCATCTGCTTCTGGTGGTAATAAAAGATAAACCCGGCCACCACCGAGATCAGCAACAGGCAGGAGAAGGCGGTCAAGAGAAAGCGCGGGACCACCCGTTCGGGGTTGGGCTCCCGGTTGCCCGGTTTCGGGTTTTTCATCTCCGGCCTCATCTTAGGATTTTTTTAAAATGACCCCTGTCACCGGTCTGGGATCATCGTGGGAGTGATAGAGCAGGGGACGGGGGAAAAGCTCGCCGGCGCAGCCGATGCAGGGATGACCGGCCCGGACGCAGTTGTTGGTGTTGCCGCTGTAGCCGATGGCGATGCAATCATTGTAGGTCACCGGTCCCTGGCAGCCTAATTCCAGCAGGCAACCCTCCTCGCCGATGCACCGGGCGAAA
>JAJZPC010000086.1 GCA_021811385.1 Deltaproteobacteria bacterium
ATGTGAGCCATGTCTGTATGTCATGACTCAAAATTTAGCAATTCTACGCTAAAGCTGCCACCTGAAAGGTGGGGGTTTTAACCCTCCCAAGCGGGGACAATAAAAACGTGGATCAACTCCTGGAGCTGAAAACCCTGGGCTTGCACCGGGTGTATATGGGGCTTGAGAGCGGCTTTGATCCGGTTCTTACGGCCATCGACAAGGGCGCGGATGCCGCGCAGATGATCGAGGCGGGCCAGCGGGTGAAGGCGGCCAATCTCTTTCTTTCGGTCACGGCCCTGCTCGGCATCGCAGGCGCCGCGCTCTCCCAGGAGCACGCCAGGGCCACAGGCCAGGTGCTCTCCGCCATGGAGCCCAACCAGACCGGCATCCTCACCCTGATGCTCCTGGAAAACACCCCGCTCTATCAGCTTGAACAAGCGGGCAAATTCACGCTGCCGGATCAACACGGGATGCTGCGCGAGCTGCGCACCATGGTGGAGCATCTTGACCTGAAAAAAGGCCAGCTCCAGTCCAACCACGCCTCCAATTACCTGGCGATCAACGCCAGAATGCCCCGGGACAAAGAACCGGTGCTTGCGGCCATCGACCAGGCCCTGGCCGGGCAGACCCGTCTCAAACCCGAATACCTGCGAGCCCTGTAATGGACAAAATCGATCTCAAAAACCTCACCCTGGCCCAGATGCGCGATTGGGTCAAGGCCCAGGGCTGGCCTGCCTTCAGGGCCCAGCAGATCTTTGCCTGGCTCTACCGCACCGGGATCAGCGACTTCTCCCAGATGACCGACATCTCCAAGGAGGTCCGCGCCAAGCTTGCGGAGATCGCCACGATCACCCGCCTCGCCCCGGCCATGGAGGAGCGCTCCCAGGACGGCAGCGTCAAATACGGCTTTCGCTTGGCAGACGGAGCAGTCATCGAGAGTGTGCTCATCCCCGAGGACGAACGACTGACCCTGTGCGTCTCCTCCCAGGTGGGCTGCGCCATGGGCTGTAACTTCTGCCTCACCGGCACCATGGGCTTTGTCCGCAACCTGAGCGCCGGTGAGATCGTGGGCCAGGTCCAGGCGATCACCGAGATTATCCAGGCCCAAGGGAGAAACCGGATCAACAACCTGGTCTTCATGGGCATGGGTGAACCCCTGGCCAACTTCGACAACCTGATCGACGCACTCAACATCCTCATGGAGCAAACCGGCCTTGATTTCTCCAGCCGGAGGATCACGGTCTCCACCTGCGGCATCATCCCCAAGCTCAAGGAGCTGGGCGAGGCGGTGACGGTCAATCTCGCCATCTCCCTGCACGCGGCGGACGACGAAACCCGCACCCAGCTCATGCCCATCAACAAGACCTACCCGGTGGACGATCTGTTGGCCGCCTGCCGCGCCTATCCCCTGCCCAGCCGCCGCAAGGTCATGATCGAATACATCATGCTCAAGGATCTCAACGATTCCGTGCGCCATGCGCGCCTCTTGATCAAAAAGCTGCACAAGCTCCGCTGCAAGGTCAACCTCCTGCCCTACAACGAGAACAAGACCTTCCCCTTTCAAAGCCCGCCCAGAGACAGGGTGGAGCTGTTCCAGCAAACCCTGCGCGATTCCGGCATCACCGCCCTGATCCGCGAGTCCCGGGGCGGAGATATCTCCGCAGCCTGCGGCCAGTTGGCGGTCGAAGCGGACGACGAGGAAGAATAGCCCCTGCCCTTCCTTGCCCTTTCAGGTTTTTCCCATTGACTTCCCCACCCCATTGGGCATAACATTCCGATGAAGAAATTGTCCTCCCCTCCCTCGGAGTCTGCGCTTACCTGACGGGAAGGGATTGAGGGGTGGGTGAAGCCGCCGATAGCGTCAGGTCCGGCAAAATACTCCGCCCCCTAGCCCGCCTCCCAATTCTTTTCCTCCCCTCCCGCAGGGGGCGGGGGAATTAATGGCAAAACGAGCATCTAACCATAAAATACGCACTGCCGGACCATCCCCGGCACAACGAATACGAACCCAACCCAAGGAGAACACCATGAAACATTTCACCATCCGCCGTCGCAACCTGCTGGCCCTTGGCCTTATGGCCCTCCTCATCCTCGGTGGCTGCGCCACCTATTCCCGGCAGATTGTTCTGCGCTACGATCCCATAACCACCTCACGGTTCGGGGGCGGCGACCTCTATCTCATCAACGCCGAGTTGCAGCCGCCAACCGCATCCGGAGCCTGGGCCATCGGCAACACCAAGAACGCCGAGGGCGTGATGATGGACACCCTGTGGAGCGGCGTCTCCCCTGCCGGGCTGGTGCAGAATGCCATGAACAGCGAGCTGAGCCGGACCGGCTATCAGGTGATCCCGGCAAAAAAAGCCCCGGATCTCTCCAACAAGGTGGTGGAGATCACCGAGGCCACGGTGAATGTTGATCAGGTCTCCAAGCTCTCCCAGATCAACGCCAACTGCACCATCAGAATCTCCCTCACGGTCATGAAAAACGGCGCGCCGGTGCGCAAGCTGCACTACGAGGCCAAGGGCAGCGACCTCTCCATCAAGGACCGCGACCGGTTGGCAGAGACCATGCTCCGCAACACCATGCAGGATGTGATGAGGCAGGCGGTTCCGGACATTGTTGGGATTCTGGAGCAGTAATCGGAAGGCTAGCATGACAACAAGAACTGAATACCAGGAAGACCTGATAGAAGCGCTGAAAAATCCGGAAGAAGCGGCCGCATATCTCAATGCGGCCCTTGAAGAAGGAGACAGGGAAACCTTCCTTCTTGCTTTGCGCAACGTGGGCGAGGCCAATGGCGGACCAGAACAGGGTACTGCATAAAAATAAGGGAAACACGTTCAATGTCACTTAGCGAGATACGCGACTCGACGAAAACCCAATTAATCGAGAAGGTTCGACGTCACGACTATGGAAAATACCTCTACAAGGCCAGCATCGTGAAAATACGAGGCTTTGAGGGAGAGGACATTACATTTGAGTTCCCTGTTACAGCGTTGATAGGGCCAAACGGTAGCGGCAAATCATCGGTGCTTGGTGTTGCAGGCTGCGCCTACAAACCGATCAGGCCGGGAATGTTTTTTCCCAAGAGCACAGTCGGCGATGAATCGATGTCGGGATGGCGCGTTGAGTATGAACTCGTCGACAAGACATTAAACGTTCGCCAAGCCATCAAACGAACATCCAATTTCCGACAGGCGAAGTGGGTTCGAAGCGATGTAGCAGAGCGTGATGTACTATTCTTTGGTATCGAGCGAACGGTGCCAGCGGGCGAGAAGACGAGATACAAACAGTTAATGCGCTCCACCTACATCCATCGCCCACCACTTGAGCCACTTGCTGCCGCAGTTTCTGCGCAAGTCGAACATATTCTCGGGAAGTCTGTGGCGAACTACAGAGTTACCAAATATGGCTTAGACGACTCGTTTTTGGTCGGACGCGCAGGGATAAATCAATACTCAGAGTTTCACTTTGGCGCTGGGGAATCGTCAATCATCCGAATGATCACCACGATAGAAAATGCACCGGAGAACAGCATGATTCTCATCGAGGAGATTGAGAACGGCCTTCATCCGGTAGCAACGCGCCGAATGGTCGAGTACCTAATAGATGTAGCTGATAGAAAATCGATTCAAGCGGTATTCACAACCCACAGTGACTATGCACTGGCTCCCCTTCCGAGTGAAGCAATTTGGGCAAGCATCGACGGAAAACTAAGACAAGGGAAACTTTCCGTCGAGGCGTTGCGAGCCGTTTCCGGCAGAGTTGACAAGAAGTTGGCGATCTTTGTTGAGGATGAGTTCGCCAAGACCTGGGTCGACGCTATCCTTCGCGAGACGCTCGGACCGGATTATGATCAGGTTGAAGTTCATGCAGTACACGGTGACGGAAATGCCGTATCAACGCACAGTGGTCACATGACAAATCCTGCAGTTAACTTCAAATCACTTTGCGTTATAGATGGCGACTCACAACAACGAGAGGATATCGCTGCTGGTGTGTTGCGTCTTCCTGGCGGACAACCTGAACGAGCAGTATTCGAAGGGGTTCACGCGCGTCTTGCTGAAGACCTTGTCATACTCACCGTATCTTGCCAAAGAGCTCCCGAGGCACAGGAGTTAGTGCGCGAATCAATGGAGGAGGTCTTACGTACAAATCGGGATCCACATTTGTTGTTCATTCAACTCGGAATGAAAATCGGACTCGTACCCGAAGCGATTGTCCGCGGCGCCTTCCTCGCACTTTGGGTCAGAGCGAATCCAGAATTTTGCAATAGTCTCGCGACACAGGCTAAAACCCTTATTGACAACTAACGTGTCAGGAACTTAAGCGATCTATCATGCCGACCACGCCCCCATCTCTTGAACAAAACTTAGAATCCGTATCAAAAATTGTTACAGCAGCCTCGAAACTCGGAGTTCTTGTTGGTGGAGCATGTGTCATTGGATACTCACTGAAGATTGATCATTTCCCGCAAGATTTGTCAGTTGGCGATGGCTTACTTTTTCTAATGGCCGCAACATGTTTTGGGGTTATTTACGTCTTCTTCATAGCTAGTCTCGTGGCTCTCGGAATAACAACTTCTCCAGCTATGCGTGTGGCTTTCAAATTTGTTTCGTGGATAGTAACTCTGCTCAGCAAACGAAAGGTTGATCCAGCACATGAGCTTGAGCCGTTTGAGTGGTCATCCGTTTTATTTGCACTATTTTCTATAATCATTATCCTGGCTCTCGGTAGCAAAGATTCCAATGCTTACTGGAAATTACCCCTTCTTTCCGTTGTTCTGTATTTGTTCTATTCCATTTACATGTCGTGTGGAAAAAAAATCAGGGCAATCGAACAAATAACAAACTCCGCCTTACACACCAAAGAGAAGGGAACTGTTGCTCGAATTGGGGATGTAACAAATCTTAAAAAGGTACAGCTTTTCAGTCTCGCAACAATTCTGCTTATACCGTTAGTTCTCGGCGGTGTTTCTGGGCAGCTTCTTGATGCAGCGATGCGAGCCGCTCACGTTCGAATCGAAAATTCTATTATCTATGTTAAGGAGCCATACTCTTCGTTGCTTCCTAAATCGGTGGAGGCAACAAACCTGAATACTCCAAAGAATTACACCGCATTCGACAAGACTGCTGTCCTTTTCACGGGTTTTGGAAAGACTACCGTCATTTCCTTCCAAGATGGAAGTGCCAAAAAGAAACTGGAAATACCAACCGACCATATAATCGTTGTAAATCGCTAGTTGAATAGTAATAAGGGGAGATCCTATATTTTTCCCGTCAAGAGACAATTTTCTCTTGAAAATATCCTGCAAAATAAGCATGTTATGCGCGAGACTCTTTTTCGGGCGCAATTTATCCCCTCCTTTTCCCACAGGATTTGGAACCGCCCAGGGAAAAAAGGACAGATTTTCTTCCCTCGCTTCTACTGAAAAAACATCATGGAATTTTTCGAATACGCCAACGTCCTGACCACCCAGGAAGAAATCCGAAACAAGGTATCCATAGACACCCTTCCCTTCTTTTGCGAGGAAATCGAAGAGGTCGATGCAGCGGAGGAGTTGGGGCGGGTCATTTACTTCCGCCACTGGGGGCGTTTTCACCTCCGGCAGGAAGAGGTCATGGGCGGGGTGCGTTTTTCCGTGCCGGACTGCCCCAACGCTCTGGCCTGGACCGTGACCACCGGCTATCCCCCCTATCCCGAAAAGATTGTTCTGCATGCCACCATCAACAGGCTTGAGCACGATGCGGAATTCATTGGCGCGACCAAGGCGCTCCTGGCCACCTTGAAAACCGGCCTGGAAGAGAACTTCCACAGCGAGCCTGCCAACGCGGAGCCCCACCCCTTTCTAATGGCGGACTTGCGAGGCAACCCCTAAATCGCTTCTCCAGCCTGGCTCCCCATCGACGCAATCTCCAGCGAGACGCCATGAAGCACAAACCGCGAAAACCAATGGTTCCCCCCACCGCCCAGGAAACCACCCGTCATGCCATCATCGCGCTTCTCACCGAGGGGCCCGTATCAGCAAAGGATATCTCCACCGCTGTCCACCTCCCGGAAAAGGAGGTCTCCTCGCATCTCGAACATATCCGCCGCAGCCTGCACGCCTTCGGCGCGGTGCTTGCAGTAACCCCGGCCGAGTGCCGGGCATGTGGGTTCGTTTTTTCCAAGCGCGACCGGATGACGCCGCCCGGCAAATGCCCGGTCTGCCGCAGCGAGGCGATTGACGATCCGCTGTTCAACATTCGGGGCTTGCCGGAGCAGGAGTGACTCAAACGCTAACATCCAAGGACATCCTCTTCTGTGTTCTTGGCAGCTCGCACAAACATCCGCCTTGCCACTTCCCCCGCTCACCCCCAACTCCCCTTTGCACATCGGATAAATCCGGGACGCCCCCGAATTTGCTACGCCGCATGCAGCATGAAGTTTACCCGCACATTGTCATAGGGAAAGACAATCTGGCCTTTCTCGGTTTTTTGCAGGATACCGGCTTTCAGCAGCGCCTGTACCTCGCCATGGACGGCCTTTACATCGCGGCCGGCGCGACGCGCGGCTTCGCGAATGGAAACCGGGCCTGCGCCGCAAAGGGCCTTGAGCAGCTCCCATCGCTTGGCTGTGAGTACCCGCCACAGCAACTCCGGTGTGGCGAAGCTGATGACCGCCCCTTGCGCCTCCCCGCCAAATGCGGCCAGGAATCGTTTATTTGTCTCCTCGCGAGAAGAAACCTGCAATGTCACGGTATACATGTCAGTCCCTCCAGTTGTCCACTTCGTTCCAGAAATCATTGAGCAGTGCTTCGGCTGTGGTGAAATGGTAGGGCAACTCTTTCCCTGCCACATGTTTGTGATCGCCTTTGCCGGTCTCGTTATCGTAACGGAGCACGCAACGATTGCCTGTGATAAATGCCAGCCGATATTTATAGTGATGGCGGCTCCCTGGCTTAGGGGCCGGCAGACGCCACACGATCAATTCAACGAAGGCGTCCTCCGACAGAAGGCGGCGTTCGTGCAGGAGCAACTTGGCTTTCATGTTGGACATAATAACAACAGTGGCCGATGTTGTCAACGTGAAGAGAAATGGAGTCGCGTAGTGAAAAAAAGCGGGGCGCTGCTGCGGTTAGTGACTTAAGCGGCTTACGCCGCTTCTTTTGCCTGAAAGATCGGACAACCGCCTGCCTTGCCACTTCCCCGCTCCACCCAACTCCCCCTTGCACACCAAACGCCTTGACACCATAACGTTGTGACGCTAAATTGTATGTGGAGGTATGCATTATGAGCGCACTCACCAAAAGGACAACGGTGTATTTTGACCCCGCCCTGCACCGGGCGCTTCAGCACAAAGCGCTGGTGACATCCCGATCCCTTTCTGATATCGTCAACGAGGCGATACATCAGGCTCTGGCCGAGGATGCCGACGACTTGGCCGCCTTTGAAGAGCGGGTCAATGAGCCGCTGGTTTCCTATGAATCCGTGTTGAAAGAGCTCAAGGCCGATGGCCGTCTATAGCCTGTTTTTCAAGGATTCGGTCAGGAAGGATCTGGATTCCATCCCCAAAAACGACCTGCAACGGATCATGGCGCGAATAGGAAGCCTTGCCGCGAATCCCCGGCCCCTTGGTTGCGAAAAGCTCTCCGGCCAGGAAAAATACCGGCTTCGTCAGGGAAATTACCGTATCATCTATTCGATACAGGATACCCAGCTGACCGTATGGGTGGTCAAGGTCGGCCACCGCCGGGAAGTCTACCGAACATCGTAAACCCCTTGATCCGCAGCCACCACTGTATCTGAACCCCAACGGAGCCTCTGCCCATGCCTGTGTTCGACCCCTACACCCCGATCTTCTGGCAGCGCATCGCCGTAGCCATTATCTGCGGTGGCATCATCGGTCTGGAGCGCCAGCTGCGCGGCAAACCTGCGGGCATCCGCACCAGCATCCTGATCTGCCTCGGCACCGAGGTCTTTGTCGCCCTGGGCGCGCTGATCACCGCAGATATGGCGAGCGCCGACCCCAGCCGGGTGGTGGGCCAGGTGGTCACCGGCATCGGTTTTCTCGGCGCGGGCGTGATCATGGCCAAGGAGGGCTTGTTGCAGGGGGTTACCTCGGCGGCGGTGATCTGGATGCTGGCCGCCATCGGCTCGGTCATCGGCCTGGGCCATGAGCATGCCGGCGTGGTTCTGGCCGTGCTGACGGTGGGGGTGTTGACCGGGGTCGAGCTGCTGGAAACCAGCTTTCTCCTGCTGCGCGAAGGGGTCCACCCCCCGCATCTCCCTTTTAAACGGCGTCGCGACGACAACCAAGACCAGGAATAAGCTCCCGGTTGCTGATCACCGTGGGTTGCCCGTGGCCGCTCGCATCCGCTGCCTGGATTCCGTTTCCAGCTGCGGCAGAAATATGGCAAGCAAACCGATGGCGGGCAGATACGAGCACAATCGATACACATGGGCAAGGCTGGTCATATCGGCAAGATGCCCGAGCACCGCGGCGCCGATTCCCCCCATGCCAAAGGCAAAGCCAAAAGACATCCCCGCCACCGTGCCGACCTTGGCCGGGAGGAGTTCCTGGGCATAGACCACAATCGCCGGGAAGGCAGAGGCGAGAATCATCCCGATGAACACGCTGAGCACCCCGGTCCAGAAGAGATTGGCATACGGCAGGGCCAGGGTGAAGGGAAGCACCCCCAGGATCGAGGCCCAGATCACCACCTTGCGGCCAAAACGGTCGCCGACCGGACCGCCGGTAAGGGTGCCGACCGCCACCGCGCCGAAAAAGACAAAGAGATAAAGCTGCGCGCTCTGCACCGGAAGATGAAACTTATCCATCAGATAAAAGAGATAATAGCTCGACATGCTGGCCAGGTAAAAAAACTTTGAGAACATCAAGGCCAGCAGCACCGCCAGGGCAAGCGCCACCCTGCCCCGGGGCAGCTCCATTTGGGGCGCACCACCGCCGGCGCCGGACTTGAGGCGCATCAGCCCGTGGCCCTTGTACCAGTGACCGACCTGGACAAGGAGATAGATGCCGAGCAGGGCCGCGAGGGAAAACCAGGCCAGGCTCGTTTGTCCATGCCGCAGGACGATGAGCGCGGCAAGCAGCGGGCCAATGGCAGAACCGGCATTGCCTCCCACCTGAAACAACGACTGCGCCAAGCCATGCCTGCCCCCCGAAGCCATCCGCGCCACGCGGGATGATTCGGGATGGAACACCGACGAACCGGTTCCCACCAATGCCGCCGCCAGGAGCAGCACCGGAAAACTTCCGGCCTGGGAAAAGAGCACCAGCCCCGCCAGGGTAAGGGTCATGCCCACGGCAAGGGAGTAGGGCCTGGGATTGCGGTCAATAAAAAAACCGACCATGGGCTGAAGGATCGAGGCCGTGCCCTGAAAGGTGAGGGTGATCGTGCCGATCTGGGCGAAGCTCAAGCCATAGTTGCTCTGGAGCAATGGATAGATCGCGGACAACAGGGTCTGCATCATGTCATTGAGCAGATGGCACACACTGATGATAATCAGGATGATGAAGGCTGTTTTTTCGGCTGGCGGCTGAGCGCTTGCAGGGGTCGGACTCACTTGGTTTTCCATCATGGCGGCTACGAAGGGGAAGTACAATTCTCTATTTTTCCTGACAAGGCCAAGTATACTCCCGCCTGCCGCGGTTGTCGCGCACAAAGAAGGGGTGCGCGACAACGACAGCCCAGGCCGTCACCAGTAAGATTATCCGTTTTGCTCCCCCGCTGTTTCTCTGCTACTATTGTTGCAGGCGGTCCGGACGCATCCGTGGCCCGGCCTGGACCAAACAGGAGAAACGGTAATGCATGATGTGCTGACCACCTGTGTTTACTGCGGCTGCGGCTGCGGCCTCTACCTGCATGTGGAAGACGGCCTGGTCTGCGGCAGCCAGCCCAGCAGGCACCACCCGGTTTCCCGGGACAATCTCTGCGTCAAGGGCTGGCACATCCATGAATCCATCAACCATCCCGACCGGCTCACCACCCCGCTGATCCGCAAGAACGGCGTGCTCACCCCGGCAACCTGGGAAG
>JAJZPC010000011.1 GCA_021811385.1 Deltaproteobacteria bacterium
TGCGGCTGATGTCGCCGCCGTAGCATTTCGCCAGCACGTCCTTGCGCAGGGCGGAGATGGTTTCCCTGCCGATGATGTTGCCCCCCACCGCCGCCTGGATGGCGATCTTGAACATCTGGCGCGGGATCTCCTCTTTCAGCTTTTCGCAGGCATGGAGCCCGCGCGCCCTGGCATTGTTGCGGTGCACCAGCTGGGAGAGCGCATCCACCCGTTCGCCGTTCACCAGAATGTCCAGCTTGACCAGATCGCTTTCCCGGTAATCCAGAAGATCGTAATCAAAGGAACCATACCCCTGGGTGATGGATTTGAGCCGGTCGTAGAAGTCGTAGATAATCTCCGCCAGGGGAATTTCGCAGGTGAACTCGATCCGGCCGGGCATGGGGTAGTGGTGGTGGGTATTCTCGCCGCGCCGCTCCATGCACAGGGTCATCACCACCCCCATGTAGCGTTCCGGGATGAGGATGGTGGCCTTGATAAACGGTTCCTCGATGCGGTCGATGGTGGTGGGGTCCGGGTAGTAGGCCGGGTTGTCCACCTCTTTCATGGTCCCGTCCTTGAGAAAGATGTGGTAGTTCACCGAAGGCACGGTGAGGATCAGCGAAAGATCGAACTCCCGCTCCAAACGTTCCTGCACCACCTCCAGGTGGAGCAACCCCAGGAACCCGCAACGGAAGCCGAAGCCCAGGGCGGTGGACGAGTCCTTCTGGAAAGAGAGGGAGGCGTCGTTCAAGGTGAGCTTTTCGATGGCCGTGGCCAGGGTTTCATAATCGTCGGTGGAAACCGGATAGATGGAGGAAAACACCACCTGCTTGATCTCTTGGAATCCGGGCAGTGGTTTGGCGCAGGGGTTGTCCTTCAAGGTGATGGTGTCGCCGGGTCTGGTGTCGGTGATGGTCTTGATTCCGGCGATGATGTAGCCGACCTGGCCTGCGCTCAACTCTTTTTGCGGTTCGCGGGTCAGGCGGAAGAATCCCACCTCCTCGACCCGGTAGGCGGCGTTGTTGGACATGAAGAGGATGGTGTCCCCGGCCTTGATCCGTCCCTCGAAGAGGCGGCAGGAGATGATCGTCCCCCGGAACGGATCGTAGAAGGCGTCAAAGATCAGGGCCTCCAGCGGTTTTTCCGGGTCGCCCGTGGGCGGCGGCAGGAGGTTGACCACCGCCTCCAGCACCGTATCGACACCCTTGCCGGTTTTTGCCGAACAGAACTGGATGTGGCCGGCGTCCAGGCCGAGGTCTTCCTCGATCTGGAGGGCAACCCCCTCCGGGTCGGCGGAGGGGAGATCGATCTTGTTGATGACCGGGATTACTTCCAGGTTGTTCTCCATGGCCAGATAGAGGTTGGCCAGGGTCTGGGCTTCGATGCCCTGGGCCGCGTCAACCAGCAGCAGCGCCCCTTCGCAGGAGGCCAGAGCCCGGGAGACCTCGTAGCTGAAATCAACGTGGCCCGGGGTGTCAACGAGGTTGAGGATGTAGTCCTTGCCGTTTTTGGCCCGGTACGGCAGGCAGATCGCCTGGCTTTTGATGGTGATCCCTCGCTCCCGCTCGATATCCATGCTGTCCAGGAGCTGATCGTGGAACTGGCGGTCGGTAACCATGCCGCAGAGCTGGATAAAGCGGTCGGCCAGGGTGGATTTTCCGTGGTCGATATGGGCGATGATGCTGAAGTTGCGAATGTTTTCCATGGATAAGCCGGGGAAGTCCTGTGTTTTCGGTCTGGCAATGGTTGTACTGTATCAGAAACATGGCGATGGGCGGAAAAAATATCCTGATCCCACAGAAGAGGCTATCTATCATAAAAAGATAGCCTTGCAAAGGCAATTTTAAAAAGGGATTACGCCCCCTTGGGATTGTCTCGGGCTCCCGGCGAGGCGGGGAAGGATTACGCTGTTGTGGAAAGAGATTGACCTTTGGCGTGGTTCTAATAATAATAACCCCCATGAAAGAAGACCCGGAAGTCCTTGAAATACTCGATGAAGAAGAGGATGCGCAGGAAGTCCTGCATCCCCTGGTCGCGCTGCCGGACGATGACAATCTCCCGGCCTTGGGCAATGCCGGACTCCATCGGTATCTGCAGGAAATCAGCCAATACAAGCTCATGAGCCGTGAGGAGACCGACGAGCTGGCCCGGCATTTCCAGAAAACAGGCGACCCTGAGGCGGCCTACAAGCTGGTGACCTCCAATCTCCGGCTGGTGGTCAAGGTGGCCATGGATTTTCAGAAATACTGGATGCAGAATTTCCTTGATCTCATCCAGGAGGGCAATGTCGGGTTGGTGCAGGCGGTGAAAAAGTTCGATCCCTACCGGCAGGTGAAGTTTTCCTACTATGCCGCCTACTGGATCCGGGCCTATATCCTTAAATTCATCATGGATAACTGGCGGCTGGTCAAGATCGGCACCACCCAGGCCCAGCGCAAATTGTTTTTCAGCTTGAATAAAGAAAAAAAGCTGCTAGAATCGCAGGGTTTTGCGCCGGAGGTCAAATTGCTGGCCCAACGCCTCAATGTCAAGGAAAGCGAAGTCATTGAGATGAGCCAGCGCATGGACAACTGGGATGTTTCCCTGGAAAGTCCGGTGCGGGAAGGCTCCGACGAGGAGCAGAAGAATTTTCTGCCCATGATCGGGCCCACCGTGGAAGAACGGGTGGCGGAAAAGGAAGTGCAGGAGTGGATGGGCACGGTTCTCGACAAACTGCGCGAGACCCTAAACGACAAGGAAAAGGCCATCCTGGCCGACCGGCTGTTGAGCGACGAGCCCCTTACCCTGCAGGATATTGCCGACCGGTTTGACATCTCCCGGGAACGGGTACGGCAGATCGAGGCCAATCTCTTGAAAAAGATGCGGGAGTATTTTGAGAAGGAAGTGCCTGATATCAAGGACTTCCTTGCGGAATTTCTCAACCCCTGGCGTTCATAGCCGTGGGCCGGCGACCCCAGTCGTCTGCTGCGATACCTGGAAAAAAACATTATGCGCGTTCCCCTTTTAGATTTGCATGGCCAGATGGCTCCCCTGCGCGACGAGATCCTTGCCGCGGTGACCGAGGTCATTGATTCGACCCAGTACATCCTCGGCCCCAAGGTCGAACAGTTTGAGAAAAACGTCGCAGCCTACTGTGGCTCCCGGTATGGGATCGGCGTTGCCAGCGGCACCGACGCCCTGCTTGCCGCGCTCATGGGGTTGGGTGTCGGCCCCGGCGATGCGGTTTTGACCACGCCCTATTCATTTTTCGCCACCATGGGCTGTATTCTCAGGCTGGGCGCTCGCCCGGTTTTCGCGGATATTGATCCGGTCACCTACAATATCGACCCGGAGCGGATGGCAGAGGCGTTGGCCCAGGATGCCAAAGGGGAGAAGCGGATCAAGGCGATCATCCCGGTGCATCTCTACGGGCAATGCGCGGACATGGGGGCGATTCTCGCCCTGGCCAAGGAGTACAATCTGCCGGTGGTGGAGGATGCCGCCCAGGCCATCGGCGCCGTGTATCCCATGAAAAGCGGCGGCCAGACCGTCTGGCATCGGGCCGGGTCCATGGGCGAGGCCGGTTGTTTTTCCTTTTTCCCCAGCAAGAATCTCGGCGGCATCGGCGACGGCGGGCTGATTACCTGCAACGATCCTGAGCTTGCCGAGCGGATCAGGATCATCCGGGTGCACGGCGGGGCGCCCAAGTATCACCACGGAGTGGTGGGGGGAAATTTCCGGATCGATCCCATTCAGACCGTGGTGCTTGATATAAAGCTCTCCCGGTTGCCCGAGTGGCACCGGGCAAGGCGGCGTAATGCCGCAACCTATCGGAGTCTGTTCGCCCAAACCACCCTGCTGGAAAACGGCGCGATTTCCCTGCCCGAAGCGGTATATCAGGCAGAGGGGGCATTGGCCGGGGAAGCGTGCGACTACCATATCTACAACCAGTTTGTCATCAGGGCCAGGGACCGTGATGGGTTGCTCCGCCATCTCATAAGCAACGAGGTCGGGGCGGAGATCTATTATCCCATCCCCCTCCACCGGCAGGGATGCGTCGCTGGTCTGGGCTACGAAGATGTCTCGTTTCCCGAAGCGGAACGGGCGGCGCTTGAGACCCTGGCGTTGCCGATTTTTCCCGAACTCACGGACGAAATGCAGGGATTTGTCGTTGAGAAGATTGCCGAATTTTATTCCCGGTAACCCGGTTCCCTCTTTTTTCAGTCCCTTAAGCCGGTCCTTTTCACGGTTGCCAAAAGGACACCCTCTGCCGATGCGTATCAGGCCGCGTGACTTCCTGCGTCTCAACCTATCCTTGCAACGAGCGAGAGCCCACGCCTTCGTTTCCGCGTCTGTTTTCCTGCTGATCTCGTTTCTGTTCCTTTCCGCGACGGGCCAGGCGGCGGATTCTTCCGCGCCTCAGGGCAAGCAGGTTGTTCCGGCGCGGACCATCCACCTCAAGGCGGACAAGGATGTCGCCTGGAAGGCCTTATGGGATCAGGGGCGGGAATTGGTGCGCAACGGCAGGCTTGTCGAGGCGGTGCCCGTGTATGAGGCGCTGCTGACCATGCGGGAGGGGCTCGAGACTGCCCGGTGGGAGCTGGTCACCATTCTTTTGCAATTGAAAAGGGAAGAGAGCGCCCTTCCCCATCTTGAGTCGCTGGTTGAGGTTTCTCCCCGGAATCTCCAGTATCTGCTGGCCTTGGCAGAGGCAAGCCGGGGCCAGGGCAATGGCGCCCGGGCCGTGGATCTGTACAAAAAAGTGCTGCAGCGGGAGCCGGACAATCTTCAGGCCTTGCGTGGCGCGGCCTCCGCCCTTATCGCCCAACAGAAGAAGGGTGAAGCGGCTCTCATGCTCGAAACCCTGCTCCAGCGGGAGCCCCGCCGGACGGCCTTACGGGAAGAATTGGCCAATCTTTATTACGATATGGGTTCCTATGACAAGGCCCGGGCGCATTTCGTCATTCTGGCCCGGGAAAATCAGGACGACCCGGCAATCCTGCTCAAGACGGCCCAGGCCTATGAAAAGTCAGGCCTTGAGGGCCAAGCGGTTGAGTACTGGCAACGGGTTGCGGCGCGCACCCCCCAGAACCCCGAGGCAAAAGAGAGGCTGACCGCCTATTACCTGAAGGGCGGCAAGGGAGAGGAGGCCTTGGCCTATCTTCTTCCGCTTCTTGAAAAGGAACCCTCTTCGCTTCGGCTGCTCAAGCGGTTGGGGCAGATCCATGCCACCCTTTCCCGCCTCCCCGAGGCGCTTGCCTATTTTGAGCGGTATATCTCCTTCAAACCCGAGGACAAAGAGGTGCTGCGGCAGGTGATCGATATCCACGCCGCACTGGGGAACAGGCCGGAGGCCCCGGCCCTGGTGCGTGGTCTCGGGCTTGAGCCTGCGCCGAATCTTGAAAATCTGGAGCGGGGGGCCGGGCTGTACGAGGCCAACGGCGAGTTTCCGGAGGCTGTCGCCCTGTATGACCAGATTCTGGCGGTGACCCCTGATGATCCGAAGATTCTGGCCAAGCGGGCCAAAGCGTTGCTGGCGGGCGGGAACGACGGCGAAGCCAACGGGATGTGGGCGCATCTGGAACGGCGGCAGAAGCTTCTTGAGGTGCTTGAGATCCTGTTTCGAATGGAACCGGGGAACAGGACGGTTCTCCAAAAACTGGCCCGCATGTACCTTGATCGAGGGGAATTGGCCAAAAGCCTGGACATGTTTTCCCGTTTGGACGCCCTTGGAGTGAGGACGCCGGAGGTGCTGGCCGGGCAGGCCATGGTGCATGAGCGGCTCGGTCATCCCGCCAAGGCCCTGGCCCTGTATGAGCAGCTTTTGGACGGAGCCGACGAAACGGGCATGTTCAGGCTGCGTTGCGTCCAGTTGGCAGGGGGGCTTGGCCTGCCCGGAAAGACCCGGAGCCATCTCGCCCGGTTGCAGGAAAAATTTCCCGGACTGTATGCCTCTCCCCAAACCCAACTGCTCGTGGCCAAGGCCCTGACCGAGACAGCTTCCCATGGGGCGGCCAGGGAATTGTATGCCGGCCTGCTTGCAAGGTTGCCGGCGGACCGAGAGCTGCTCAGGGCTGCTTTTTTGGGTCTGGCCGAGGTGTACCGGCAGGAGGGCTTGCCCTATGAGGCGGAGCAGGTTTTGCGGCAGGCCTGTCTTCAGTATCCGCTGGACGAGGAGGTTCTGGGTCGTTTGTTTGCCTTGGCCCTTGAGGAAAGGCGATTTGCCGAGGCCTCGGTCTGGCTTGAGCAACTGAGCCGGCCGGAGGGTAAGGGTAAGCGGCAGGATGACGAGGTTCACGCAAAGCTCGGGAGCCTGGCGAAGGAAGTATTTGACGGCCGGCTGTTGCGGGCACGCTTGCTGGCGGCCGAGGGCGAAACCGGGGATGCAGTCAAACTTGTGGAGGAGCTGGCCGGCGAGTTTTCGAACGCGGCCGGGGCCGGGTTGTTGCGCAGGGAGGTTGATCTGCTCCGCGCCCGGTTGTGGCTTGCGGATGAACAGTATGCCAAGGCCGAACAGCTGGCGGCATCGTTGTCCGGGGAGGGCGGTGGTCCCGAGGCGGATCTGCTTTTGCTGCGCATCTACCGCGCCCTGGGAAAGAGCGGGTTGGAAGAGGCGCTTTTTCAGCGAATGCTGGCGGAGGCCGCTCAGGATCAAGGTCGTGTTCTTGAGCTTCTCAAGGGACTGAAAGAGGAGGGGCTTTTTGCCGAGTTGGGCGAGAGGGCTGAATCGGCCGGCCGGCAATTTCCCGAGTCCGTCATGATCCGCTCCCTGGCCGCCTCGGGCCGGGAGGGTAATGGCGAGATCGGGGCGGCCATTGAGATCCGGCAGGATATTGTCCGGGATTTTCCGGATCAGGAATTTGCCGCGGTGCGGCTTGCCCAGCAGCTTTTTCGTCGTGGCCGTTTTGCCGAGATCAGGGGGATTGAAGAACGCTTTCCTGGGATTGCGGCGCGTCCGGACATGCTTCTGCTCAAGGCTCGGATTCTCTGGGCGGAGCATGAGTGGGAAAAGGGGGTGGCCGTGTACGATGCCTTTTTGGCGCCCCCGGTGGCCGAAAGTGTCGCGCTCCAGGCAAAGGAGCGGGGGGTGTCCTTGCCCCAAGCCGAGAAGCCCGGTCTCTGGGCGCAGTTGACCGTGGCCAAGATCGACCGGCAGACCGAGGTTGACGCGTTGATGGAGCCCTCGGCCGTGCTTGAGTCCGGACCAGGCGCAACCGCGCGCAACCGGCTGGCCGTTCCGTTTTACGCGCGATACCGCTGGTCCAAGCAGTTTGCCCTGGAGAAAACCGCCAGGCAGGCGGTGATGCATCGGGAGTATCTGGCCGCGGCAAATTATTTCAAGGCGCTGTTGCGGGAATACCCAGCGGATGAATCCCTGCAGTTTGATCTTGCCGGGATTTACAGCAGATTCGGGCAGCTGGGCCATGAGGCGGCGCTCTATGAGGAGATGGCCGCCGCAGGGGGGGATTTCCCCGGGTTGGCCGAGGCCAGGGAGAGAAACGAACTGAAGCGTCAACCCCGGGCGGCCCTTGGGTATGGCTATCTCCGGGAGGAGGGCAGGGAGGGATATAAGGCGATCCGGAAAACCTGGGAAGGGGCCAGCCTGAACTATTCGCCCCATCTGCAGCATGACCTTGAGGTGCATCTTGCCCGGCTTGACTACCAGGAGCCCGGGGGCCACGCCAAGATTCGCGGAACCCGCGCCCTGGTTTCCTATGCGGCCAACATCAACGAGCACCTGCTTGTTCGCGGCGGCGGCGGGGCCGAGTTGCTGGAAAACAGCCAGCCCGACACCACGCTTGTTGAGCTTGCCGCGGAGGGCCGCCTGGGGGATCGCTTGACCGGCATTCTTTCCTATGGCCGGGATGTCAAGCATGATACCCTGGCCAGCCTCAGCCGGAACATTGTGCAACAGGATTACAAGGCGGATCTGGTGCTGGACATGGTTCGCGGTGTCCAGGCGGGAGGGGGGTATCTCTACTCTGATTTTTCCGATGATAATACCACAAGGGGCTATGATCTCTGGGCCGCTTACCTGCTTTTCTTCGAACCGGCATTTTTACGATTCAGCTATACCTATGATTTCAAGGACACCGCCGAGGCAAGAGGCGGCGGCCCCATGCAGCCGGATGGATTTGCCGTTTCGGATCATCCATACTGGGCGCCGATAAATTATTGGCAGAACCGCTTCAGCGTATATTTCAAGCACCAGCTTTCCGACGACCAGTTCCGGCGCGGGGTTCCCCGGTACTATGATCTTGAGTATGCCATGGTCTACGATGAAATGGGGTATGCCATGCAGACCTGGAAGGGCGGTTTTTTTGTCGAGTATGCCCCGCAGGTCATTTTTTCCGCAACGACGGAGCTGACCTCCGGCCCGGAATACCGGGCCAAGGAATTTTTTCTTTCGGCGATTTACCGCTGGTAGGCGTTGGGTTTACCGGTGCGCTTTCCCTTGCAATCTTTTTTGCTCTGTGCTAATTGAAGTGCTTGTTGTTGTCCCGTGCGCCTCAACTTCGGAGCGCGCCGGACAGAGATGATGTGTTGAAAATATTTCCGCCGTTTTGGCCGGGGCAATCCTTGTTGTGATCGCCTGCCGGGAAAACGGCCATTTTTTTTATAGAGCTCTGTCTTTGCAAGGAGGTTGTTATGGTTGAGCGTATTCCCATGTCCCAGGAGGGATATACCAGATTGCGTCAGGAGCTTGACCGGCTACAGAAGAAAGAACGTCCCGCGGTTATTGAAGCCATCGAGGTGGCGCGCGGGCACGGCGATTTGAAGGAAAACGCCGAATACCATGCGGCCAAGGAACGCCAGGGGCATATCGAAGGGCGGATCATGGAGCTCAAGGATAAGCTGGGCCGGGCCGAGGTTATTGATTGCTCAAGCGTGGACTGTTCCCGGGTGGTTTTCGGCACGGTCGTTTCCCTGGTCGATCTGGACACCGAGGACGAGATACGGTATCAGCTTCTGGGTCCGCTGGAGGCGGATGTCAGCAAGGGCAGTATTTCCGTGCTTTCTCCCATCGGCCAAGCAATGATCGGGAAAAGCGTGGGCGATGAGATAACCGTGAAAACCCCGGGCGGGGTGCGGCAACTGGAGGTCATGGATATCAAGCCGCCGGAGCGGGCTTGATGAAAACAGGAATCAGGGCTGACCTTCGGCCATGATCCCTGAAATGAAGATGTCGCTGATCTGCTGGGCCGCTTCATCAATGGTATAGCTGTGGTCCGGCGACAGAACCCAGAGCCTGGATGTTTCATCCAGCGCCCCGAAAAAGGCCCGCTTGAACACGCCCGGCAGGAGGCTTTTGCGGAAGACCCCCATTTCCTGGCCCTTGTGGATAATGGCTGAGATCACATCCACATATTCAATAAATTTCGTATTCCTGTACTCTTTCATGAACTTGTTGCTCTGACGCAACTCCATCTGCAGAACCTCGGCAAGTTCCTTTTTTTCCTCCATGAGCTGCATGTGGTGCAGGGCGAAAATCTGGAGCATCTTCCTGGGGTCGGTCTCTTTTTCGGTGAGAAGCTTGACCTCCAGGATGATCTTGCCGATCTCTTCCTCGAACAGTGAAATGAGAATGTCGTATTTGTTGTTGAAGTAGAGGTAGATTGTCCCGTCGGCAACCTGGGCTTCCTTGGCGATGTCGGAGATGCGGGCGCTGAAAAAACCTTTTCTGGCAAAGACAGTGATGGCCGCTTCGATGATTTTGGTGTGTTTGTCCGATGTTCTCATGGGGTCAGCAGAATGCGCAAAGGTGGCGGGTGTGGGTCGATTGTCTTATGAATGTGTATTCATTCATTTTTTGGCCTATCATAGAAGGGGACGAGCCGGGTGTCAAGGCAAAAGTTTTTCCCTTTCGTTACGAGCTGTTGTCGCGGGGAGGTGCAGGGGATTGTTGGGCGATGACGTTTCGGCCCGCCGGATGACGACATTATTGTGTTGCGCCGGTTTAATACTTTCTTGCCAGGCGGTTTTGGGGTAAAATGCCCCCTGTCGTTTCTGGGGGATTTTTCAATGACTCCAGAGGGATAACAGATCATTTCGGAAAGAAGCCAAGGAGATTGTAGATGAAGATTTTGGTTGTTGGTTCGGGCGGCAGGGAGCACGCCCTGGTCTGGAAATTGCGGCAGAGTCCCAGGGTAACGAATATCTTTTGCGCTCCGGGCAATGCCGGGATCAGCGACCTGGCAACCTGCGTCAAGATCAGCGCCACCGACATTGAGGCGCTTGCGGATTTCGCCCAGGCGGAAGGGATCGGCCTCACCGTGGTCGGCCCCGAGGTGCCCCTCTCCCTGGGTGTCGTTGATTATTTTGAAGAAAAAGGGCTGCGGGTCTTTGGGCCCCGGCGTAACGCCGCCACCCTCGAAGGCAGCAAGGTTTTCATGAAGAACCTGCTTGAAAAATACCACATCCCCTCCGCTTTTTACGCGACCTTTACGGACAGGGAGGAAGCCCTCCGCTATGTGGAAAAGCAGTCCGCCCCGTTGGTCGTCAAGACCGATGGTCTGGCCGCGGGCAAGGGCGTGGTGGTGGCCCAGACCATCGACGAGGCCAAGGCGGCGGTGGATCTGTTCATGAAGGAAAAGGCCTTTGGCGAGGCAGGCAACCGGGTGGTGGTCGAGGAATTTCTCCGTGGGGAAGAGGCCTCTTTCCTCGCCTTTACCGATGGGCAGACGGTTCTTCCCCTGCCGACCTCCCAGGACCATAAGGCTATTTTTGATGGCGACAAGGGCCCGAACACCGGCGGCATGGGGGCCTATTCCCCGGCGCCGGTGGTGACCGAACCCCTGCACCGGCAGGTCATGGAGACGGTGATGCTGCCGACGGTCAAGGGATTGGCCGCGGAAGGTTGCCCCTATAAGGGGGTGCTCTATGCCGGTCTGATGATCGAGAAGGGGGTGGTCAAGGTTCTCGAGTTCAACTGCCGGTTCGGCGACCCCGAGGCCCAGCCTTTGCTCATGCGGCTCAAGACCGATCTGGTGGAGGTCATGGAGGCCGTGGTTGATGGTCGTCTGTCCGAGATCTCCCTGGAGATCGATCCGCGGCCCACGGTCTGTGTGGTCATGGCGGCCGGAGGCTATCCCGGGAAGTACGAAAACGGCAAGGTCATCAAGGGGCTTGCCAAGGCCGGGCAGCACCAGGATGTGGTGGTCTTTCATGCCGGGACCGCCCTGCAGGGCGATGCGGTCGTCACCAACGGCGGCCGGGTATTGGGGGTGACCGCCATCGGCGACACGGTGCAGGAGGCCATTGGCAAGGCCTACAAGGCTGCGGAGGAAATCAGTTGGGACGGCTGTTATTACCGGAAGGATATCGGCCGCAAGGCTCTGGACCGACAATAAACGTCCAGCAGCACCGCATCTGCTTTGTCATCGGCCTGCTCGTGTGCAATAGCACACTTCGCAGGCCTCTTTCGCGTATTTGCGGCACTGCTGAACGTTTATTGTACATAGTGACATAGTCTACGTTGTTTTGTTTCTGGGGAATGATTACGACCATACAGGAGAGTGAGCTATGATCGGTATTGTCATGGGCAGTGATTCGGATCTGCCGGTTATGCAGGGTTGCGTGGATTTTTTCAAGAAGATGGATATCCCCTTTGAGATAACGGTGGCTTCGGCCCATCGCAGCCCGGCGCGGGCCATGGAATACGCAAGCAGCGCCAAGGGGCGCGGCTTGAAAGTGATCATCGCCGCAGCCGGAATGGCGGCCCATCTGGCCGGGGTTCTGGCTGCCCATACCACCTTGCCCGTTATCGGGGTGCCGGTGGATTCCTCCTCTCTAAACGGGCTTGACGCCCTGCTTTCCACGGTGCAGATGCCGCCGGGGGTTCCGGTGGCCACCATGGGCATCGGCAAGGCCGGGGCGAAAAATGCTGCTATTCTCGCGGCGCAGATCCTGGCCCTGGCCGATGCAGGATTGGCCGGAAGGCTCGCCGCTTTTAAGGAAGAGATGGCCCGTGAGGTTGAGGAAAAGGCCCAGCGGCTTGCCGGAAGCATGTGACAGGACAAGCCGGCGTGGAATCCCAAGCAACGGACGAGGCCCTGGCCCATGCCTGCTCGGTCCTCCGGGCCGGCGGGGTTGTCGCCTTTCCCTCGGAAACATATTACGGACTGGCGGTTGATCCTTTTAACCAGGAGGCCATCGCCCGCCTTTTCGCCTTGAAGGGCCGCTCCGCCGACAAGCCGGTGTTGCTGATTATTGACAATCCCTCCCAGCTTGCAGATCTTGTGGCGGAGATTCCCCCCCCCTTTGCCCTGCTCATGGAAAAGTTCTGGCCCGGGCCATTGACCCTGGTTTTCCCCGGGGCGAAATCCTTGCCCGGCATGCTCACCGGCCATCTGGGCACCATCGGGGTGCGGGTCTCTTCCCATCCCGTGGCCCGGCAGCTTGTCCGGGCATTTGGCCGGCCGATAACCGCGACCAGCGCGAATTTTTCCGGCCATCCGGCCGCGGTGACGCCCCGCAGTGTGCGTGATCAGCTGGGGCCGGGCCTGGACGTGGTAATTGACGGCGGAGAAACTCCGGGCGGCCAGGGCTCCACCATCCTCGGCTATCACGAGGGCAAGGTCTGTCTGCTCAGGGCAGGAGTCATCCCTTTTGCCGAGATAGAGGCCGTGCTGGCCGAGGCATAGGCGCCCGTTTTTTTCCCTTGGGCGCGGAAGGCAAAAAAAAGGCGCAGAATTTTTCCATTTATACATTTGCCGATCGGGAACGCTTTCGGTATGATAAAATCATGGGTCGGGGAATTGGTGTGATTGCCGTTGTCGCCGTCCCATTATTTTTTGGCCGTGGCGACCGCCAACTTCATGATAAGGAATAGAAATGGCAGACCTTGAGTGGGATAGAAATTTTGCCCTGGAGCAGGCTGGAGACGACGAAGAGATGCTGGCGGAGCTGCTGGTGCTCTTTCATGATTCTTCCGCCTCGGATCTGGCGCGCATCAACGGCGGCCTTGCCGCGGGAGACTCGGTGGCGGTGGCTGACGCCGCGCACAGCATCAAGGGCGCCTCGGCCAGTCTCGGGGTGGAAGGGGTGCGGAAGATCGCGGCCGAGCTTGAAAAAAAAGGCCGGGCCGGCGATCTTTCCCAAGGCGGAGAGCTCGCCGCCCAGCTCGCCGCCCTTCTCAAGGAATTTGAAGGTCAGCGGTGAAAGCGATCCGGGCAGAAAGCCCACATGTTGCGGGGAATATTTTCCCTGAATTTCCTGGTTGAGCAATGCCCAGCGCCAAAGACATAGTTAGAAAATTTACCGAGCTGAAAACGCTCCCGCATGTGGCGATCAAGGTGACCCAACTGGTCAATGACGATCGCAGCACCATGCAGGATTTCGAGGAGATCATCAAGCTCGATCCCGTTCTGGTCACCCGACTGTTGCGTCTTGTCAACAGCCCCTATTTCGGTCTGTCCCAAAAAGTCGAATCCATTTCCAAGGCCGTGGTTTTCGCCGGCATGAAGCAGCTCCGCAATCTGGTGGCGGTCGAAGCCCTGCGGGGGATGTTCAAGGGCGATAACGATGATTTCTCGGCCCAGAAACTCTGGCTGCATTCCGCCACCGTGGCCATCCTCTCCGGCATGATCGCCAAGCGTATTTTCGGCAAGGACGGTGAGGATGTTTTTTTGGCCGGCATTATCCACGATATCGGGCTCATCGTTGAAAACCAGGTTGCCGGGGAACAGCTGCGGGAAGCCTGCAAGGCCTTTCGGGAGGGCAAGGGGCCTCTGACCGAGTGCGAGCGCAATGCCATCGGCGCCGATCATGCCGAGGTGGGCTATCTTCTTGCCAAGGACTGGGGGTTGCCCCAGGAGGTGCTCAGCTCCATCAAGTCGCATCATCTTTCCAAACAGGTGAAGTCCGTTTCCAGCACCGGCAGTATTCTCCAGCTGGCGGAATTCATGGCGGGAAAGATGCAGTATTGGCCCATTGCCGGGCCTCTTGAGCCGCTGCCCCCGGAACTGACGGAGCATGTGAAGGAGAAGATGGCGGATTACAAGATTATCATCCGGGATCTGCCCGGGGAAATGACCAAGGCCAAAGAGCTGTACGAGGCGGACGAGTGAAGCGCTGATGACCGAGCCTACGTTTGATACCATATTTGATGACCTGGTCGACGCCAACGCGGAACTGCAAAGTTTTCTGGCGACCCTCGATGCGCTGCTGCCCGAGGCCTCGATGCTTCTGGTGAGTGAGGCGGGCGCCCTGCTTGAGGGAACGCGCCCCCTCACCGTTGCCCTGCCGGTGCGGGACAAACTGGTTCACGAGGCCAGGGCGGTCGATGGTTTTGTCACCGGCAAGGCGGACAACGGCGCCCGGTGCCATGCGATACATCTTGCCAAGCTGTCGGCGGTGCTGATCATTTCCTGCGCCGCCGCGCCGGAGGATGATTGGGAGCCAGGAGCGGCGATTACCTCCCTGTTGCGCAATTCCCTTGAGCTTGCCCTGTACAGGCAGGAGCGGGAGATGCTTGTCGCGGACCATGAACAGTCGATCCGGCAGATCAATATCCTCCAGCAGCAGCACGGGAAGCTGATCGAGGACAACTACCGGCAGTACCGGCTCAACCAGGACCGGGAAAAAGAGTACGCCCGGAAATTGGAAAGCGAGATAGCCAAACAAACCGCCGAGTTACGCGAGGCCAATGCGCGGCTCGAAGAAATCAGCCGGCTGAAGAGCGATTTTTTGGCCAATATGAGCCACGAACTGCGGACACCCATGAACGCCATTATCGGCTTCAGCGAACTCCTGGCCGAAACCCCCCTTGCCGAAGAGCAGCGCGATTATGCCAGGACCATCACCCAATCCGCGACAAGTTTGTTGACCCTGATCAACGACATCCTGGATCTGGCAAAAATCGAGGCGGGAAAACTCGAACTTGAACACCTCCCCTTTGAACTTTCCGAGGTGATCGACAACGTGGTCGCCATGTTCAAGATCCCGGCCAGGGAGAAGGGGGTTGTCGTCTCCAGCAAGATCGACAGCCGCATCCCGAAAAGAATGATGGGGGACAGTAACCGGCTGCGGCAGGTTCTGGTAAATCTTGCCGGAAACGCCATGAAGTTCACCGAGAAGGGCGGGGTTGCCATTGAGGTTGCCTACGAGCGGGAAGCAGCCGGCCGGATTGTCGGTCGTTTTTCGGTGCATGACAGCGGCATAGGCATCCCCGCCGACAGGGTCGAGGCGATTTTTGAAAAATTCACCCAGGCCGACGGCTCGACCACCAGAAAGTACGGAGGCACGGGACTGGGGCTGGCCATCTGCCTCCAGCTTGTCGAACTCATGGGCGGTCATCTCGCGGTGACCAGCGAGGAGGGCAAGGGCAGCACCTTCTATTTTGTGATCCCCCTGGAAGAGGCCCCGGCAGAGATCATCTCCTTGCAAGAGCACAAGGACGCGGCCCGGGAAAAGGCCCCCGCCGGCGGGAGAATTCTTCTGGTTGAGGATAATGCGGTCAACCAGCGGCTGGCCGGCATCCTGATCACCCGGGAAGGGTACGAGGTCGAAGTGGCCTCCGACGGGACCGAAGCCCTGGAGCATCTCCGGCATCAGGCCTTTGATCTTGTCCTGATGGATGTCCAGATGCCCAATATGGACGGCATGGAGGCCACCAGGAAAATCAGGGAGATCGAGGCGGACCCGGCCCTGCGCCAGAGCTATGTCGGACTGCGCTCCCTGAAACAGCCGTTGGCAATTGTCGGCCTCACGGCCCACGCCAGAAAAGAGGATGAGACCGCCTGCTACGATGCCGGGATGAACGGCTTCCTCACCAAGCCCATCATCAAGGCGAAGCTGGTCACGATCCTCGGCGAGATGATGCCGCGGGTCTCCTGCCTGGAAAACCACGACCCATCCTGATTCGTTCCGATCCCCTTGTTTCAGCCGTTGTTGATCAGCGGCCGCCATTTCCGGTCATCCCGCAGCGCGCCCAGCTTTTCCCGCCACGTCACCCCATGTCCGGTGAGTTCCGCCAGCCGTGCTGTTTCGCCGAGCAGATTGAGCTCGATATGGAGCCGCTCCTCGGGCATGAGGCTGCCCAGTCTGTCGGGCCATTCGATCACGGTGAGTCCGGTTCCGTAGAGATATTCCAACAGGCCGAGATCCTCGATCTCGGTTTCATCGCTCAGTCGATAGAGATCCAGATGATAGAGGGGCAGCCGCCCGGGATATTCGTGCAGGAGGCTGAAGGTGGGGCTGGTTATGTAGCAGGATTCCGGCACCTGCAGCCCCTGGCCGATGGCCTGGGTGAGGGTGGTTTTTCCGGCCCCCAGGGAGCCGCCCAGGGTGATCACCTCGCCGGGCCGGGCGGTCTCGCCGAGATAGCGGCCCAGGGCGGAGGTGGTCTGCAGGTCGGGCAGGGAAATGGTGATTTTCATCTTACTTGTACTTTTTGTGGCAGAAAAGGCACCGGTATTTGGGGGGATGGTTCTCGGGAAGCGGAACCTGGCCTTCGGGAGCATGACAGGCGGTGCAATGCTTTTCCGCCTCCTTTTTGTCCATGGGGTAGAACTGCAGGTGGTTTTCATCCCGAGGCAGCTTGTGGGTCGATTCGGGGGGCGCCTTGAGTAAAAAAACAAGGATGGCCGCGCACCCGGCGATGAACAGAAGGTTGAACAGCCGGGTTTTATTTTTTTTAGGCTCAGGGTTCACGGGTAGATCCTTCATGAAGGTTGGTCTATGCCCATTTCCAGGGCGCTGAAAGGGATAAGGCCGGCGCGCAGGCAGAAGATCAGCCCTTCCAAGACAAGTTTTCCCCCCAGTTTGCTGCCGGAGGCAAAGTCGAGGATGCGGCTGTGCCTCCGGTGTCTCTCGATGATGCGGTCCATCTTTTTGCTCTCATATCCGGGATCCAGGATGGTGCGGGCGACCTCTTCCCCGGAAACGATGGCGGAGTAAATCCCCTCGCCGGTGAGGCCCGAGGCAAGGCCTGCCGCATCGCCGACCAGAAAGCGGTTGCCAAAACGCCAGCCGCGGAAATCGGAATTGATCAGGGCAGCCTGCGGCTGGCGGGACTTGAGCTCAAGGCCGTGCCGGGCAGCCCACTGGTGCAGGCTGTTCAGCAGGGGGCCGGGTTTGCTGGTGCTGCGCCGGGCATATACGCCAATGGAGGCGGTATCCTGGTGGGGGAAGACCCAGGCGTAGCCGTTGCCGAAAAGATCGGTGTTCAGGTGCCACTGCATCTCGGGGAAGTTTCCCGGCACCTGATAGTTGATGCCGACCCCTATCTGTTCGGTGGGAATACCAAGCTGGCGCCGCACCAGGGAGCTGCTCCCGTCCGCACCCACCAGGAAGGAGAAGCCGAATTCCTCGCCATTTCTGGTATGTACCCGGTCTTCTCCGACCTTCAGGACCAAGGTGTTGCTGGCGATGGTGACCCCGGCGGCGACAGCTTTTTCCGCCATCCAGCGTCCGAGCCGGCCTCGGTCGACGGTGCGGATGATGGGGCCGGCATCACGGATTACGGCGTGTTGCCAGTTGCTGCTGATGTGCTGGCTGGTGAAGGATCTTTCCCACAGATCTTCCGGGAAGCCGAGACCCTGGGCAAGGGAGGGGATGCCGCCGGCGCAGACCTTGGGGCCGATGCTGCTGTTGCGTTCAAGCACCAGAACCGCTTTGCCCTGGAGGGCAAGAAGGGTGGCGCAGGCCAATCCCCCAGGCCCGCCGCCCACGATGACGGTATGGAATTTTTTCATGGTCATTGCCTCTGGTCCCCCGCTGCAAAACACCTCGCACACTATATGAGGATGGCTTTTTCTGTCAAGATATTAAGAGCTCTGGAATCATGGGGAGGTTCATGGTATTATCGCCACAATTTGCATGCGAGAGAGGCTCCGGGGAATGCCCGGAGGGCCATCGGTGTACATCAAATAAGCCTCCTGCCGGGAGGCGCTTGTATATGAGGATTACAGTATGAATCTCGACCCGTTTGACAAAGTGAAGAAAAACAGAAGCCCGCTTTTCGCGTTGATTCTTGGAGTGGCGGGGTTGCTTGCCGTGGGGTTGGGGGTCTTCTTCTGGCTGGTGGGGGAGATGGGAAAGCCGCAGGTGGCGCTCAACGGGGAGAGCGCCCACATCGGTCTGACCCGGCAACTTTCCTTGGTGGCCAGTGATGCAAAAAGCGGGTTGCGCTCCATCGAGGTCACCCTGGTGCAGGATGGCAAGAAGGCGGTGCTGCTTGAGAAAAGCTTTCCCCGGGCAGGATATCTCTCCGGCGCGGGGCCGTTGAAAATCGAGGAAGCCATCGAAATAACGCCCAAGGCGCTTGGCTTTAAGGACGGCTCTGCGGAACTGGTGGTAAAGGCGACGGACTTTTCCCTGTGGAACTGGTTCAGGGGTAATGTCACCATGCATTCCTCGGTGGTCGCCATCGACACCAAGCCGCCGGTGGTCAGCGTGATGGAGTCTCCCAAGTACATCAAGGGCGGCGGCGCCGGGGTGGTTATCTACCGGGTCAGCGAGGTGGCGGGCAGGCACGGGGTACTGATCAACGAGATCTTCTATCCCGGTTTTGCCATGCCCAAGCGGGGCGAAGGGGTGTACGGCGCCTGCATGGGGCTGCCCCACGATATCGCGGCGCTGGAAAAAGCCTTTGTCGTTGCCGCGGATCAGGCCGGAAACGAGGCCAAGGGTCCGTTTACCATGGACCTGCATGTGCGCAAGATTGTCAGCGACAAAATCGCCATCAGCGACGCGTTTCTCTCCGCCAAACTGCCGGAATTCGCCACCCATTATCCGGAGTTGAGCGGCACGCCGGTTGAACAGTATATCAAGGTGAACAACGATATCCGGCAGGCCAATTACAAGAAGATTCAGGAGATCTGCTCGAAATTCCAGCCCGAGCGCCTCTGGGACGGCCGCTTCGGACGGATGGAAGGCAGCCCGAAGGCCGGATATGCCGACCACCGCACCTATCTGTACAACAACGAGAATATCGACGAGCAGACCCATCTGGGGGTTGATATCGCCTCGCTTGAGCATGCCGATGTCGAGGCCGCCAACCGGGGGATGGTGGTTTTCGCCGAGTACCTCGGAATTTACGGCAATACCGTCATCCTTGACCACGGCCAGGGGATATTCAGTCTGTACTCCCATTTGAGCCAGATCGATGTCCCGGTGGGCACCATGGTCGAGAAGGGCTCGGTTGTCGGGCTTACCGGCACCACCGGCATGGCGGGAGGGGACCATCTCCACTTCAGCATGCTGGTCAACGGCATCTTTGTCGATCCCATTGAGTGGTGGGACGAGGAGTGGGTGAAACTTCACATGCTGAGCGTGCTCTAACCCTTGTCCAGGATCAGGGTTCTTCCGGAAAACCTGGCCAACCAGATCGCGGCCGGCGAGGTTGTCGAGCGTCCCGCCTCGGTGGTCAAGGAGCTGCTGGAAAACGCCATCGACGCGGGGGCCAGGCAGATCTCCATCCAGGTGGAAGGCGACGGCACGCGGTTGATCCGGGTGATTGACGACGGCTCGGGCATGGATCAGGATGATGTGCTCCTCTGTCTGGAGCGCCATGCCACGAGCAAGATTGCAAGCCTTGCCGAGCTTGGCTCCATCCGCTCCCTCGGGTTCAGGGGCGAGGCCGTGCCCAGCATCGCTTCGGTGGCCCGGATGCGGATCGCCTCGCGTCTTGCCGCCCAAGATCTGGGAACCCAGGTGGATCTTCGCTTCGGCAAGGTTCTCAAGGTGCATGAGATGGGGGGCAGCCCAGGCACCTCCTTTGAGGTTACCGATCTTTTCGGCAACGTCCCGGCCCGGAAAAAATTTCTCAAATCCACCCGAACGGAACTGGGTCACATCGAAGAGGTGGTCAGGAATTATGCCCTGGCCCGGCCGGAACTGGGGGTGAGTTTTGCAGTGGATGGCCGCGAGGTTCTGCGGCTGCCCGCTGGGCTTGACACCCCCCGGAGCAGGGCGGAACGGATCTTCGGCAAGGGCGGCGGTTCGCTGGTGGAGGTGGGGCGGCAGGATCAGGAGGTGACCGAGGCCACGCCGGGGGTTTGGGGGTATCTGCTTCCCCCGGACGCCCCTGTTGCCGGACGGCTGCGGATCTTTGTCAATGGTCGGGCGATCCATGACCGGCTGGTCACCCATGCGGTGAGCGAAGGGCTCCAGAACTACCTCATGAAAGGGCGGGGCCCGGGCGGGGTGATTTTTCTGGCCCTGCCGCTGGAAAGTGTTGATGTGAACGTTCACCCCACCAAGCAGGAGGTCCGGTTCCATAAGCCTGCGTTGGTGCATCAAGCCGTGGTTGCCGCGGTTCAGGTCGCCATGGCGAATCATCAGCAGACCTTGAAAAAGGAGATATTCAAGGTTCCTGCCGTTATTCCGGAGAGGGGAGAGGGTAGCGCCGCCCCGGCCAAGGCGTATGCGCCGGTTTCAGCTACTCCCGCGCCTGCGGCGCATGAGGTGCTGCCGCTCTTTAAGACCGCTGTCGAGGGTGCGCCTTCGCTTCTTCAGGCTGATCCCGTACCGGATGTTTCCTCGGAGTGCGGCTGTGCAACGGAGCAGCCCCGGCCTTCGGCCGTGTGCGGGGAGGAGGGTGTCCCTTCCCCTGGCGGGTTGCGCTATCTCGGGCAGGTGCTGGACACTTACCTGCTCTGCGCCACGGACGACGGCCTGCTTGCCATTGACCAGCATGCCGCCCATGAACGGCTGCTCTTCGAATCGCTGAAAAAACAGTTCGCCGGCAAAAAGATCGCCCGCCAGACCCTTTTGTTCCCCAAGGTCATGGAGTGCAGTCTGGAGGAGGCGCAGATCCTCAGACAGCATGCCGAGGAGATCGGCGCCCTCGGCGTCGAGATTGAGGATTTCGGCGGGGGGAGCCAGGTGGTAACGGCCGTGCCCGCGGTGCTTGGCCGCTCTTCGGTCGAGGAGGTGCTGGGAGGGATCTTTGCCCGGTTTGGTGAGCCCGGCGCCGGCAGAGGCGGGGTGCGCGCCGAGGAGGTGCTTTCCGACATGGCCTGCAAGGCGGCGATCAAGGCAGGGCAAAGGCTGACCGTAACGGAAGCCGAGGCGTTGCTGGAGGAGATGCAACGGGCCGAGATTTTTTCCCATTGCCCCCATGGCCGGCCGGTGGCCAAGAGTTTTACCTCCCACGAGATCAAGAAATGGTTTTATCGCGGCTGAACCCGGTTAAGCATCGTCAAAAAATAACATGGCCGTTTTAGGCAGCCGGATGGCACAGGGAGCCGTACAGTAAGGCAACATAAATGGCCTGTTGTTTCTGAACGGCTCCTAAAAAAACATCGCGCAAGCGGTTGAGAAAATGTATCGTTTTTGAGAGGCTGGGGCATGGTTATGCCCTAGCAGCTGAAATTTTTTGATAAGGAATCCGTCATGACAACACCCATCACCCAAACGAATTTTGCCAATCTCCATCTGCTGCATCGCGGCAAGGTCCGGGATCTCTACGAGGTGGAAGACCATCTGCTCATGGTGGCCTCGGACCGGATCTCCGCCTTTGACGTGGTCATGGATGACCCCATTCCCGACAAGGGCGCGATCCTGACCAAGCTTTCCCTGTTCTGGTTTGACTATCTCAAGGACATTGTGCCCAATCATCTGATCACGGCCGATGTCGCGGAATACCCGGCTGTCTGCGCTCCGTACCGCGAGCAGCTGGTGGGCCGCAGCCTGCTGGTGAAAAAGGCCAAGCCCCTGCCGGTGGAGTGCATTGTTCGCGGCTATCTTTCCGGCTCCTTCTGGCAGGCCTACAAAAAAGACCCGAACGTCTGCGGCTTTGCCTTGCCCGCCGGGATGCGGGAGTCGGACAAGTTCCCCGAGCCGCTCTTCACCCCGTCCACCAAGGCGGCGCTTGGCACGCACGACGAGAACATCTCCCTGGCGGAGATGGAAAATCTCCTGGGCAAGGAACAGACCGCCCGGATCAAGGATATCTGCGTGCGCCTCTATGTGAAGGCGGCGGACTACGCCCGGAGCAGGGGAATCATCATTGCCGACACCAAGTTTGAACTGGGCATCCATAACGGCGAGATTATCCTCATCGATGAGGTGTTGACCCCGGATTCTTCCCGATTCTGGCCCCAGGACCAGTACCGGCCCGGCGCGGGACAGCCGAGTTTTGACAAGCAGTTTCTCCGCGATTATCTCTCCACCCTCGATTGGGGGAAAAACCCGCCCCCGCCCCCATTGCCGCGGGAAATCATCGAGAAAACCGCGTCCCGCTACCGGGAGGCGCTGGTCAAGATAACCGGGGCTGATATCTAGCGGGATGGTCCAACGGTCAGGCTTGGCGTTTTTCTATTGGTACCTGCGGCAAGAAACTGTGCTATCATCGGACAGACAGGGTATGGGTTACAGAGTGTTGCAGCGGCTGTAGTCGGAAAATCCTTTTGCCGGGAGGTGATGTGATGCCGAGACCGCTTGTTCATGGTCTGTGCGAAACAGTCGCATGTCTGCTGATGGCCTGCGTCCTGCTGCTGCTCCCCGGCTGCGGGATCTCCGGAAATGGCGCCGGTGACGACGCGTTCGGAGGGTTTTTTACCCCCACCGATGTCGGCGTTATCCGGCACCATGTGCGCCAGTATCAGAATTCCCTGCGGGAATTTACCTCCCGGCTCTATGCCAAAAACCCCAAGTACGAAAAAGACCCGGATCAGCAACGGCGGAAGATCAACGCCATCTTCGCTTCCCAGCCCACGGTGGAGCAGGTGTATGCCAACAAGCAATCCCATGAGGTGCTTGCCGCCGCGTTCAACCCGGAAACCGTCGAGCCGGATCGGGTCTATCTGCTGAGCCTCGGCTTGTGGAAAAGCATCGTGGAGGCGTATGATGTCCGGGAAGGGGGGATTTTCGTAAGCGGCCTGCAGATTCCGCTGGAGCGGCTGCAACGGCTCCACCACAACCTCAGTCAGGTGAACTGGCGGCTGAAGACCTACAAGGATAAAAACGGCAAGCT
This sequence comes from Deltaproteobacteria bacterium, assembly GCA_021811385.1. Lineage (GTDB taxonomy): Bacteria > Desulfobacterota > Desulfobulbia > Desulfobulbales > Desulfurivibrionaceae > Thiovibrio. Next base: position 22,880 of record JAJZPC010000011.1, read on the forward strand.
GTTTTTCCTCACCAACGAGGCGGGTTCGGACGGCTACCTCAACATGGGCTACGAGGTTATCATGACCCGGATCCTCACCCGCCTTGAGGATGATATCGCCATGCGGGGCGGGCTGCCGGAAAGGTATATGTTCAGCATGTCCACCATTTTTGTCGGCATCCTTCTCTAGCAGGATTTTTTTGCGCCGTCTACAGCCCTGTCTTTTTCAGTTTTTCCACCAGTTCCTGCTGTTCTTCGGACAGATCCTTCGGCACCGCCACCACGATTTTTACCAGCAGATCCCCCCGCGTTCCTCCGCTGTCCGGCAACCCGTGCTTGCGCAGGCGCAGTTTTGCCTGGGGCTGGCAGCCCGGCGGAACCTTGACCTTGAGTTGTTTGCCCTCCAGGGTCGGGACTTCCACTTCCCCGCCGAACACGGCAGAGCTGTAGGGTATTTGCAGATCCATGGTGAGATGCGATCCTTCCCGGGTAAAGATGGGGTGGGGTTCGACCTTGATCAACAGATAGAGGTCGCCTGATGGTCCCCCCGTGGGGGAAGGGGAGCCCTTGCCGGAAACCCGCAGTTTCTTGCCGGTCTCGATCCCGGCCGGGATCTTCACGGAAACCTTTTCCGCCGCCGCGCCGCGGCCAAGGGAGATGGTTTTTTCGGCGCCGGTCAGCACCTCATGCAAGGTGATCGGCAATTCCAGGGAAAGGTCGCCGCCCTTGACCTGTTGCTGTTGGCGAAAATCCTGAAAACCCTGGCCGGCGCGTCCCCCTGCCCCGGGCTGACGAAACATCTCCTCGAAAATGCCTCCTCCCCCGCCGGAACTTCGGAAGGTGGCGCGTCCGCCGCCGAAGTTGATGCCGAATTCCCGCAGGATATCGCCCAGATCGGCGTTGCGGAAGATATCCTCCTGGGAGTAGCGTTGCTGGAAGCCCGCGGAGCCGAAGGAATCGTATTGCTGTCGCTTTTCCTTGTCGGAGAGGACGGCGTACGCCTCGCTGATCTTTTTAAACTGTTCCTCCGCCTCCTTGTTCCCCTTGTTGCGGTCCGGGTGATACTTGAGGGCAAGTTTGCGGTAGGCTTTCTTGATTTCCTCAGGTGACGCGCTTTTTTCCACGCCGAGCAATTTGTAATAATCCATATCCGGTCTGCCTGTCTTGGCTTTTGTCGTTTGGGTTGTTTGGGTGAAACGGGCCGTCTGCAGCCTGCGACGATGTACAGACAGTAAGTATGTTTATCGTTTTGGGCAAGCAGTGTTTTTAGCCGGCCCCTCCGCCGGAGCCGGGGAGGAAACCCATACGCATTCTACTCCAATCTCGCATCTTCTAACCTATAAAAGTTGCATTCACATCTCGTATCTGCGCTATAATATCATTACCACGCCGACTTATAATTGGAAAAATGCCTCAATATTCCGGAATGGCGTTCGTTGCGTTCGGTTGGTCCGCGTGTCAGGGGAAGAAGCCGGATGAAGCCGTTCATGCGGAAAAGGGGGAAGTGGGCGCTGCCGTGCACGCTTCGGACAATGAACAACCGGGCGACCTGCGGAATTTTGGTCCGGGAGGGAACAACTTCCCCCGGAAGGCGGAAGAATCACGGGGGAGGCTGGGTCTGTGAACAACGTTGATCAACTTCTTGTCTTTGCTCTTGATGATCAATATTACGCCCTCCGGCTCGACGCGGTCGAGCGGGTGGTGCGCGCGGTCGAGGTGACCCCGCTTCCGGATGCGCCGGAAATCGTTCGCGGGATAATCAATGTGCAGGGGCGAATCGTTCCGGTCATCGACCTGCGCAGGTGTTTTCGCTTCCCCGAGATGGAAATCCGCCTGAGCGATCAGTTCGTCGTTTCCTCGGCAATGCACCGGACGGTGGCGTTCGCGGTGGACGCAGTCCATGGCGTTGTCCATTGTCCCGAGGAGGCGGTTGTTCCCGTGGCGGAGATCCTTTCCGGGGTCGAAGCCGTCGAAGGGGTGGTGAAACTCACGGACGGCATGGTCCTCATCCCCGATATCGACAAGGTGTTCTCTCCGGGCGACGAGACACGACTCGACGAGGGGTTGGCAGGGCTCGGCGGTTCCGGCCCGGAGGCCGGAGACAAACTCTCGGAGCGGGAAAATGGGTGTTAGCGGACCCCAGGCAATGGATATCCCCGCAGGCGTGGCGGATGACCTGCTGGCGCGGTTCAGCGACTTCGTTGCCGCGCACACCGGGTTGCACTTTCCGCGCAAGCAGTGGCGCGCCCTTGCGCGGGGAATGGCTTGCGCCGCGCGGGAGTTCGGCTTCGAGGATCCGGAAGCATGCCTCCGATGGATCATGGCGTCGCCCCTCTCCCGGGAGCAGATCGAGATCCTGGCCCGTCACCTCACCGTGGGGGAGACGTATTTCCTGCGGGAAAAAAGGAGCCTGGAGGTTTTCGAGGAGGAGATCGTGCCGGAACTGATCCGTACCCGCCAGGGAGACGAACGGCATCTGCGAATATGGTGCGCGGGGTGCTCGACGGGCGAGGAGCCCTTCTCCGTCGCCATCCTCCTCACGGCCATGGGCGCGGCGTTGCGGGAGTGGAATATCTCGATCCTCGGCACGGACATAAATCCCCATGCGCTGGGCAGGGGGGTGGAAGGGGTCTATGGCGAATGGTCGTTCCGCGGTCCTCCGCAAGGCTTCCGGGATACATACTTCCGCCGGACCGGGGACGGCCGTTTCGAGATCCTTCCCCGGATCAGAAAAATGGTGAGCTTCTCCTATCTCAACCTTGCGGAGGACGTCTATCCCTCGCTTCTGAACAACACCAACGCCATGGACGTGATCTTCTGCCGCAACGTGCTCATGTACTTCACCCCGGATCGGGCCAAAATGGTCGTCGAGCGGTTACACCGCTCCCTTGTCGACGGGGGCTGGCTCATTGTCAGCCCCTGCGAGGCCTCCCAATTCCTTTTTTCGCGGTTCAAGGCGATCAGTTTTCCCGATGCGATTCTGTATCGAAAAGAGGGCGCGGGCGTCGAAGGACAGGGGGCGGTTCCGAGGGATCGGGGTTCGGCCGAAGCCGGGCAATTTGTCCCCGCGCCCTTGCCTGCAGACATCCAATCACCGCCCCCGCCCCTCCGAGCCCCAACCTTTTGCTCCCCGCCCCCTGCTCCCCGCCCTCTGCCCCCATACGAAGCGGCCCTGGCCCTTTATGAACGGGGCTGCTATCCGGAAGCGGAGGAGAAGCTCGCCGTTTTGCTGGCGGTCAATCGGGAAGATGTCGAGGCGGCTGTTCTTCAATGCCGCGTCTATGCCAATCAGGGGAAATTGGCCGAGGCGCGGGAGCTGCTCGAGCAGGCGATCGATGGCGACCGTCTCAAGGCGGGATTGCATTACCTCCGGGCCATGATCCTTCAGGAGCAGGGCGCCGCCGACGAGGCGGTCGTCTCGCTGAAACGGGCGCTCTACCTCGACCAGGATCTGGTGCTCGCCCATTTTTCCCTGGGCAATCTCGCCCTGCGGCAAGGAAAGATGAAGGAAGCGCGGAAACATTTTGCCAACACCCTCTCGCTCCTCGACCGATATGATCCCGCCGACATCCTCCCCGAATCCGAGGGGTTGTCGGCGGGGAGGCTCGGGGAGATCATGCGAACAACCGCTGTCAGCGCATAAACCCAAGGGGTAACGCCGATGCAAGAGACGAAAAGGGAAGCAGCATCGAGAAAGGCCTCATCCGCAAGGCAAGGCATGCCCGGGAGCCGGCATAGGTTTCGGCTGCGGGCGGCTCCACGGGAAGAGCGGCAGTTGAGCCCCGAGGAGCAGCGGCGGATCCTCAGGGAGAGGGCTCTGGCCCTGGCCAGGGAGCCGGAAAGGGAAGAGGCCGCGGCCGGTCTCGAGGTGGTCGAATTTCTCCTTGCCTACGAGCGGTACGGGATCGAGTCTTCCTATATCCGCGAGGTCTACCCGCTCAAGGATCTCACCCCTCTTCCCTGCACGCCGCCCTTTGTCCTCGGCATCATGAACGTGCGGGGAAAGATCCTTTCCGTCATCGACATCCGCAAATTTTTCGACCTGCCGCAAAAGGGGCTGACCGACCTCAACAGGGTCATCATCGTGCATGACGATTTCATGGAATTCGGCATCCTGGCGGACGCCATCCTCGGGGTGCGGCTGATTCCGGTGAGGGAGCTGCAGCCGTCGCTTCCCACCCTGACGGAGGTCCGCGCCGACTATCTGAAGGGGGTGACCGAAGAGCGGCTGGTGGTGCTGGACGGAGGGGCAATCCTCTCCGACCGGCGGATTGTCGTGCACGATGAAGCAGCCGGCGGCGCAGGATAAAGGCTGGATTTTGAAAACCGAAAACCCATAACCGGTCCTCAGGGGGTATCCTATGAAATGGTTTCTGAATCTTTCAACGCGGGCAAAAATCATCCTAAGCTTCGGGCTGATGCTTATCCTGCTGGCTGTCTCCATCGTGACAGCCTATACGGCCATCAGGGCGATCAACGCGTCGCAACGGGAGCTGGTCCGGAGCGGCTTCGAGTCAACCCTGCACCTGGTGGAAATCCGGGCCGATCAGAACCGCACGAGAGCCCAGTTGCTGGAGATGATGGTGGCCGGTGACCGCTCCAAGCAGCAGGCGCTGGCACAGGATATCAAGGAGCGGTCCGCGGACATGGACCAAAAAGTCAAGGAACTCATGGAGCTGAAGAAAGACGATCCTGAATTCCTCTCGAAAATCCAGGAGTTGAATTCCATCCGGGAAGCATACCGGAAAACGCGGGATGAAGAGATTTCTCTGGTTTTCACGGGGAAGAACGAGGAGGCCAGGCAGCTCGGGGTCAGCGTCCAGGAGGAACGTTACAACAGGATACGCGCCCTTGCCAGGGAACTCGGCGGGCAGGAGATCGAGCAGGCCCAGCAGCAGATAGTCCGGTCCGAGCAACGGGCGAGGAGTTCGTTGATTATCTTCCTGGCCATAGGGATCAGCGCCTTTTTGTTCTGCATGGGAATGACGACAATTCTGACCAGGGTCATAGCCATCCCCCTTACCGAAATCACCCAAATTGCCGAACGGGTTGCCATGGGAGAATTGGACGTCACCATTCCGGCGGTCAACAGAGAGGACGAGGTGGGGATGCTGGCGCAGACCTTTCGCCGGATGGTGGGCAATATCAGCGGAATGGCGGGCATGACGAAGCGGATTGCCGGAGGCGATCTTTCCGTAAGGATTACCCCCCAGTCGGAAAAGGATGTCATGGGAAATGCCCTGGGCATCATGGTGGATGGCCTGCGGGAGATAACGCGGGAGATGATTGAGGGGATCAACGTCCTTGCCTCCGCGGCCAGCGAGATCATGGCTTCCACGGCCCAGGTGGCTTCCGGCGCGACCGAGACCGCATCGGCGGTGAGCGAGACCACCTCCACCGTCGAGGAGGTGAAACAGACCGCCCAGGTGGCGAGCACAAAGGCGCGAAGCGTTTCCGAGGCCGCCCAGAATGCGGTTCGGATGGCGCAGGGCGGCAGGAGGGCGGTGGAGGAATCGGTCGCCGGGATGGGCCGGATTCAGGAGCAGGTGGCATCCATCGCCGAGAGTATCGTCAAGCTCTCCGAACAGAGCCAGACCATCGGCGAGATCATCACCACGGTCAACGATCTGGCGGAGCAGTCGAATCTGCTGGCGGTCAACGCCGCCATCGAGGCGGCCAAGGCGGGGGAGCAGGGAAAGGGTTTCGCGGTGGTGGCCCAGGAGGTGAAAAGCCTGGCGGACCAGTCCAAGGAAGCGACCGCCCAGGTGCGGACGATCCTCAACGACATCCAGAAGGCGACCAACGCGGCGGTGCTGGCCACCGAACAGGGGAGCAAGGCGGTCGAGTCGGGGGTGAAACAGTCGCGGGAGGCGGGGGAGGCGATCCGGCAGATGGGAGAAAACATCGAGGAATCGGCCCAGGCGGCGCTTCAGATCGCGGCGTCAAGCCAGCAGCAGCTCACCGGCATGGATCAGGTGGTCCTGGCCATGGAGAATATCAAGCAGGCCAGCGAGCAGAACGTCGCCGGCGCCAAGCAGGTGGACGCCACCGTGCAGAATCTTCACGAGCTGGGGCAGAAGCTGAAAGGGTTGGTGGAACAGTATAAGGTGTAGTTTTCAATGATGGGTTTCGGTGTTTGCGTTGCGCCTCGACATGAGCCCAGGAGGAATATCCATGCTTCGGAACATGAAAATCGGCCGGCGACTGCTTCTCGGATTCGGCGTGGTCGTTCTTTTTCTCGTTGCGGTCGGGGTCGTCGCCATCCTGAAGATCGGAACGATCCAGCAACTCCAGCAGACCTTTTACCAACATCCCTTCACGGTGGTCCACGCCCTGGATTCCGCCCATGTCCATATCATGGAAATGCAGCGCGATATGCAGGCCATGCTCCTCGCCGAGGGGCGGCAGGAACGGGAAGCAGCCATCGCCTCGCTCGACAAGAGCGAAAAGGCGGCCTACGGGAATCTCAAACTGGTGCGGGAGCGTTTCCTCGGCGACAAGCAGCTCGTGGTGGAAATCGTGCAGGAGCTCGATGTCTGGAAGGAAAAACGCGCCGCGACCATCGCCCTGCTGCGGGCCAACAGGGCGGCCGAAGCGGCCGGGTTGGACAGGGAACAGACCAGGGGGATCGTTGCGAACATAGAGGGGAAGATGCGTGAGATCGAAAAATTCGCCCTGAACAAGGCTGCCGAGCTTTCCAGGGAGTCCGGGAGGATCGAGGAGCAGGCCGTTCGCTTTACCTATTCGCTGCTCGCGGCGGCGGCCATGCTGGCGGTGCTCCTGGCCCTGTTGATAACGCGCGGCGTGACAAAGCCCCTCAACAGGGCGGTCGAGATGGCGGACAGACTGGCGTTGGGGGATGTTGCCGTCGAGGTGGGAACATCCTCCAACGACGAGACGGGACGCTTGCTGCGCTCGATGGAAAAGATGCTGCGGCAGTTCAAGGAAACGGCCCAGGCCGCAAGCCGGATAGCGGTCGGCGACCTCTCCGTCGCCATGGTCCCCAGGTCGGAGCAGGACGTCATGGGAAAAGCCCTGGCCTCGATGCTGCAGCAATTCAGGAGGACGGCCGAGGTTGCGACCCGGCTGGCGGCCGGCGATCTTTCCGTCGACGTGGTTCCGCAGTCCGAGCGAGACGCCATGGGGAACGCCCTGGCCTCGATGGTGCAGCAGTTCAGGAGCACGGCCGAGCTCGCGACCCGGCTGGCGGCCGGCGATCTTTCCGTCAGCGTGGTCCCGCGGTCCGGGGAAGACGTCATGGGGAACGCCCTGAAGAACATGGTGGAGGGACTCCGGGAGATAACCCGGGAGTTGATCGAGGGGATGAATGTCCTCTCCTCGGCGGCCAGCGAGATCATGGCCTCCACGGCCCAGGTCGCCTCCGGAACCACCGAGACCGCGGCGGCGGTGAGCCAGACCACCTCCACCGTCGAGGAGGTGAAGCAGACCGCCCAGGTGGCGAGCGCAAAGGCGCGAAGCGTTTCCGAGACCGCCCAGAAGGCGGTTCAGGTGGCCGGGGAAGGGAGAAAGGCGGTGGAGGAATCGATCACCGGCATGAGCCGGATCCAGGAGCAGGTGGAAGCCATCGCCGAGAGCATCGTCAAGCTCTCCGAACAGAGCCAGGCCATCGGCGAGATCATTGCCACGGTCAGCGATCTGGCGGAGCAGTCGAACCTGCTGGCGGTCAACGCCGCCATCGAGGCGGCCAAGGCGGGGGAGCAGGGGAAGGGGTTCGCGGTGGTGGCTCAGGAGGTGAAAAGCCTGGCGGACCAGTCCAAGGAAGCGACCGCCCAGGTGCGGATGATCCTGGGCGATATCCAGAAGGCGACCAACGCGGCGGTGCTGGCCACCGAACAGGGGAGCAAGGCGGTCGAGTCGGGGGTGAAACAGTCGCGGGAGGCGGGGGAGGCGATCCGGCAGATGGGGGAAAGCATCGAGGAATCGGCCGAGGCCGCGCTCCAGATCGCGGCGTCGAACCAGCAGCAGCTCACCGGCATGGATCAGGTGGCCCTGGCCATGGAGAATATCAAGCAGGCCAGCGAGCAGAACGTCGCCGGCAGCAGGCAGGTAGAGGCCACCGTGCAGAATCTCCATGAGCTGGGGCAAAAGCTGAAGCAACTGGTGGAACAGTACAAGGTGTAAAGCCGTTCCGGGCGAGCACTCGAAACAGATGTCGCGGAGGGAGGAAAAATGCACGAATCCGGCCAGAAACCAGAAGTAACGAATATTTTTCTCCTGGGAATCATTCTTCCCGTTGTCGGAAGCATGATCAGCCATCAGTATCTGGTTGATTGGAATTTCGCCAATATCCCATTCCATTCCGCAATCGAGGCCCTGGGCACCTTCGCGGCCCTCTCCCTGGCCACGCTGATTCTGATGCTGGAGAAAAACAGGGAGGGCTCCGCGCACTACTTCTGGATTGCGTGCGGACTGATTGCCATGGGGATTCTGGACGGATTTCACGCCTCTGTTTCTCCCGGTATTTCGTTTGTATGGACGCACAGTCTGTCAACCCTGGCCGGAGGGTTTTTCTTTGCCCTTATCTGTTTGGCCGGGATGGACACCAAAACACACCCGATACTTGCCTTTCCCTTACTCATAGCGGTCGGCACCGTTATAGCAGGAGGATTCCTGGTGGCGAATCCCGATGCGCTGCCGGCGGCGATGGTCCAGGGAGACTTCTCTTCTTCGGTAAAATTGGCCAGCATCCTGGGAGGGGTCTTCTTTCTTGCGGCGGCGATACAGTTCATCGCCCGGTACCGGATCAGCGGAAGCGTCGATGATTTTTTGTTTTCGAATCTCTGCCTCCTTTTCGCTTTTTCAGGCTTGTTGTTCCAGTTTTCACAATTGTGGGACGCCGACTGGTGGTTCTGGCATCTGTTGCGAGTGACCGCCTTCTTCGTTGCCATCCTGATAGTTTTCCAATGGTTCAATCTGGGAGAGAGGCTCAAGAAGATATTGCGAGAGATCTCCGAGGGCATAACCGTACTTGCCTCCGCCGCCAGCGAGATCATGGCCTCCACGGCCCAGGTCGCCGCGGGCGCAACCCAGACGGCGGCGGCGGTGAGTGAAACCACCTCCACCGTCGAGGAGGTGAAACAGACCGCCCAGGTTGCCAGCACAAAGGCGCGGAGCGTCTCCGAGGCCGCCCAGAATGCACTCCAGGTGACCCTTCGCGGCAGGAAAGCGGTGGAGGAATCGATTGCCGGGATGAGCCGGATCCAGGAACAGGTGGAAGCCATCGCCGAGAGCATCGTCAAGCTCTCCGAGCAGAGTCAGACCATCGGCGAGATCATCTCCACGGTCAACGACCTGGCGGAGCAGTCGAATCTGCTGGCGGTCAATGCCGCCATCGAAGCGGCCAAGGCGGGGGAGCAGGGAAAGGGGTTCGCGGTGGTGGCCCAGGAGGTGCGGAGCCTGGCGGAACAATCGAAGGAGGCCACCGCCCAGGTGCGGGCGATCCTGGGCGACATCCAGAAGGCGACCAATGCGGCGGTGCTGGCCACCGAACAGGGGAGCAAGGCGGCCGAGACCGGGGTGAAACAATCGCAGGAGGCGGGGGACGCGATCCGGCAGATGGGGGAGAGTATCGAAGGGTCTGCGCAGGCGGCGCTCCAGATCGTGGCGTCGAGCCGGCAGCAGCTCACCGGCATGGACCAGGTGGCCCTGGCCATGGAGAATATCAAGCAGGCCAGCGAGCAGAACGTAGCCGGGAGCAAGCAGGTGGAAGCCACGGTGCAGAACCTCCACGAGCTGGGGCAGAAGCTGAAAGGACTGGTGGGGCAACACAAGGTATGATTTCGCGAAACTTGCTTGTGAGGTTTCCATGGACGACAAAGACCGGAAATTCATGAATCACCTTCTCGCCATCTTCAAGGTCGAGGCGGACGAGCATCTGAAGAGGATATCCTCCGGGCTGATCGAGCTGGAGAAGGCAGCGCCTCCGGAAATGCTTGCGGAAATCGTGGAGGTTGTCTTTCGCGAGGCGCACAGCCTGAAGGGGGCGGCCCGTTCCGTCAATCTTACCGATCTGGAGGCGCTCTGTCAGATGATGGAGGGGGTCTTCGCCGCCATGAAACGGCAGGAACTCAAGGGCTCCCCCGGGTTGTTCGATCTTCTCCAGCAGGCAGTGGATCATGTCGGCCGAATCCTCCCTGTTGTCGAGGGGAAACGGAGCGCCAAGGAGAAGGCCCTTCACCGGGAGCTGATCAATCGGCTTGCGGAGGCGGCAAAGGGGGGGGAGACGGGATCCGGGATTTCGGAGGCCGAACTCCGGCAAGCGGAAAGCGAAGAAGCGGCAGGGACTGAAGATCCGCCGCCGACCAGCGAACCCGGAGCCGTACCGCCCGAGCCCCCAGCCCGGCTTCCTCCCCAACAACTCGCGCCGCCGGAATCCCCGGCCGACGCGGCGGAACAGGTTTCGAGCCCGGGAGTCACCGAGACCGTGCGGGTCGCCACGACGAAACTCTCCTCGGTCCTCCTCCAGTCGGAAGAGATGCTCTCCGCGAAACTGGCGGCGGGGCAGCGCGTCGTGCAGATGCGGGAGACGAGATCGGCGTTTGTTGCCTGGAAAAAGGAGTGGGCCAAGATCCTGCCCATCGCGCATGGGGTCAGGAAGCTTTCGGAGAAACCAGCCGAGGCGGGGGCAGGGGAAAGGTTTGAGGAGATTCGTCGCGAGTCGGCAAGGCTCCTTGATTTTTTGGAGTGGAACGGCGCCTTCATGAAGTCCCTGGAAGGGAAGCATGTTGTCGAGGCAAAAACAGCCGAGTACGACAGTCGGGTACTGGGCGGCATGGTGAACAACCTGCTGGATGACATGAAGAAGGTCATGATGTTCCCTTTTTCCTCGCTTCTCGAGATCTTCCCCAAGGTTGTCCGGGATCTTTCCCGGGACCACGGCAAGGAGGTGGAGCTGGATAGCCGGGGGGGAGAGATCGAGGTCGACCGGCGCATCCTGGAGGAGATGAAGGATCCGCTGGTGCATCTGGTGAGGAACTGCATCGACCACGGCATCGAGAGACCCGGGGAGCGGGAGGGGAAGAACAAGGAGAGACACGGCACGGTCACCATCCTCGTTGCCCCCAAGGACAACAAGGTCGAGATCGTGGTCGCCGACGACGGGGCCGGCATCGGGATCGCCAGGGTAAGAGACGCAGTGCGGAAGCTGGGCCTCGTTCCCCCGGAGAAGATGGCGGAGCTTCCCGACGAGGATCTGCTCCCGTATGTCTTCCAGTCGGGGGTTTCCACCAGCCCCATCATCACCGAGATATCGGGGCGGGGACTCGGCCTGGCCATCGTCAGGGAGAAGGTGGAAAAGCTCGGCGGCACGATTTCCCTGGAGTCTCAACCCGATGCGGGAACCACCTTCCGCATCCTCCTGCCGCTCACCGTCGCCACTTTTCGCGGGATTCTCGTCCGCGCCGGCGAGCAGGCATTCGTCCTCCCCACTACCCATGTGGAGCGGGTTGTGGGGCTGAAAACGGACGAGATCAAGACCGTGGAGAACAGGGAGACGATCCAGCTCGACGGACGGGCGGTTTCGCTGGCCAAACTCGGAGATGTCCTGCAGCTCCCCGCCAAAAAACAGGATAAGGAGCGTTCCGGCAGATTTCAGGCGGTCGTCCTGGCTGTCGGCGACAGGAGGATCGCCTTTCTCGTGGACGAGATCATGAACGAACAGGAGGTTCTCCTGAAAAATCTCGGCCCGCAGCTGGCGCGGGTGCGCAACCTTTCAGGGGCCACGGTGCTCGGAAACGGCAGGGTGGTGCCGATCCTCAATGTTCCCGATCTGATGAAATCCGCGGTGATGTCCGCTCTTCCCTCCGCAGGGGTGGGGCCGGAAGCGCGGACAGAGGAAGGAAGAAGGGAGTCCGTCCTGGTCGTGGAGGATTCGATCACCTCCCGGACCCTCCTGAAGAACATCCTGGAGTCGGCCGGGTACGATGTGGTGACGGCGGTTGACGGCATCGATGCCTTTACCCGGCTGAGGAGCGTGGATTTCGATCTCGTGGTCTCCGACGTGGACATGCCGAGGATGAACGGTTTCGACCTCACCGCAAAGATCCGTGGAGACAGGAAACTCTCCGAAATGCCCATCGTCCTGGTGACGGCCCTGGAATCCAGGGAGGACCGGGAGCGGGGGATCGACGTGGGGGCAAACGCCTACATCGTGAAGAGCAGTTTCGACCAGAGCAATTTGCTTGAGGTGATCAGGCGGCTGGTTTAGGGGCCGGGCTGTGTGCCGGCGATTGGTGGGGAACGGATCCCAGCCCCGCCCTACAGTGGAGACCAGGGGAAAAAGATGATCAAGGTGTTGGTTGTCGATGATTCACCGGTTGTCAGGGAGTTTCTGGCCCGGATCTTCAGTTCCGACCCGGAACTTATGGTGGCCGGGACCGTCGGCAGCGGCAGCGAGGCGATCGAGGCCGTGCGGCGGAAGATGCCCGACGTGATCACCATGGACGTGCAGATGCCGAAGATGGACGGCTACGAGGCCACCCGCACCATCATGGAAACGAATCCCGTCCCGATCGTGATTGTCTCGGGGAGCGTCGATCCGAATGAGGTCACCACGACATTCCGCGCCATGGAAGCGGGGGCGCTGGCCGTGGTCTCCCGGCCGACGGGCATGGGGCACCCGGATCACGAGAAAACCGTGAAGGAGCTGATCAAGACCGTAAAGCTGATGTCCGAGGTGCGGGTCGTCAGGAGGTGGCCCCGGCCGGCTCCGGCGGCAAAGCTTCCCTTGTTCCCTGAAAAGGTGGCGGGGCAGGAGGCGCCGGAGGTGAGTCTCGTCGCGATAGGCGCCTCCACGGGGGGGCCCATCGCCATCCAGCGGATACTGGCCTCCCTGCCGCGGGATTTTTTCCCTGCGGTGCTCATTGTCCAGCATATGGCCAGAGGGTTCATCGCAGGATTCACCGAATGGCTCGCCCAATCCTCGGCTATCCCGGTCAAAATCGCGGTCCAGGGGGAGCCGCTCCATTCCGGCTGCGTCTATGTCGCGCCGGACGGATTTGACATGGGGGTGGGAACGGACGGACGGATAGCCCTCAGAAAGGGCGACAACAACAACGGGCATTGCCCATCGGTTTCCCATCTTTTTCGCTCGATAGCCCACAGCCATGGCAATAATGCGGTGGGCGTGCTTCTCACCGGGATGGGGAAGGACGGAGCGGCGGAGCTTCGGCTGATGCGGGAGCATGGGGCGGTAACCATAGCCCAGGACGCGGAGAGTTCAATCGTCTACGGCATGCCGGGCGAGGCGGCAAAAATCGAGGCGGCGGAATACATCCTTCCCCTGGATCGGATTCAGCCCCTTCTCGTCCGCCTGGTGAAGCCGGGGAGAGGGGTAGGCAAGACAGATCGAAACGCAGGCTGAGGAAAGGATTTTAGATCATGACTACAGCACAGACAGCCGGAAACGGCAATACAATCCTGGTCGTCGAAGACAGCCCGACCCAGGCGGAAGAGTTGCGGCACATGCTGGAAAAACACCATTACCGGGTAGCCTCGGCCGGCAACGGACGGGAAGCCTTGCCCCTGCTGGAAAAGGAGAGGCCGTTCACCGTCATCAGCGACATCATGATGCCGGAGATGGACGGTTACGAGCTGTGCCGCCGGATCAAGGGGGACGGGAGATTCCATGGTATTCCGGTCATCCTTCTCACCTCCCTGTCCGCCCCCGAGGATGTCATCATGGGGCTTGAGTGCGGCGCCGACTATTTTATCATGAAACCGTACAACGAGCGGTTTCTCCTTTCCCGCCTGCAGCACATCCAGGCCAACCGCCAGCTCGGCGAGCAGGCGGCGCGGATGGGGCTGGAGATCTTCTTCCGGGGAAAGAAGTACTTCATCAACTCGGACCGGCTGCAGATCCTCAACCTGCTCCTGTCCACCTACGAAACCGCCATCCAGAAAAACCAGGAGCTGACCGACGTTACCCGTGAATTGAAAACGCTCAACGAGCAGCTGGCGGAAAACATGGCCGAGCTGAAGGGGAAAAACCGGGAACTCCGGGAACTCAACGTGGAGCTTAAATGGCAGCGGGGGGCGGCGCAGGAGTCGAAACTTCAGGCGGAGCGGGCAACCCGGGCCAAATCCGATTTTCTCGCCAACATGAGCCACGAACTGCGAACCCCCCTCAACTCCATCATCGGTTTTTCAGAGGTGCTCCAAGACGAGATGTTCGGCCGGCTCAACGAGAAGCAACAGCAGTATGTCAAAATATCCTGGTAAGCGGCAAACACCTCCTGGAACTCATCAATGATATCCTGGATCTGGCCAAGGTCGAATCGGGCAAGATGGAACTCGAGCCGGCCATCGTCAACCTGCGCAATACGCTGGCGACCTCGCTCGCCATGCTGAAGGAGAAGGCGTTGAAGCACGGCCTGAAGCTGAGCATGGAACTCCCCGCCGAGGCGGAGATCGAGCTGATCGCGGATGAAAGAAAGCTCAAACAGATCATGTTCAACCTTCTGAGCAATGCGGTCAAGTTCACGCCGGACGGGGGAAGTGTCTGCGTCAGCGCGCGCAGGATTTCCGGTCTTGACTTGCCGGGTTCCTGTTCGGCGCCGGAATCCGGCAACCGGAAAGGCGATGGAGATTTTATAGAAATCTCCATCGCGGATACCGGCATCGGCATCGCTCCGGAGCATCTCCCGAAACTTTTCAAGGCGTTCAGCCAGGTCAGCTCTCCGTACAGCAAGGGGTATGAGGGAACCGGCCTCGGCCTGGCGCTGACCAAGCAGATGGTGGAGCTGCACGGCGGCAGGGTATGGGTCGAAAGCGAGGTCGGCAAGGGGAGCAGGTTCACCTTTGCAATTCCGCTCAGTCAATCAAGGCAGGAGTGAAACATGGGCAGGAAGATACTCCTTGTGGAAGACAATGAATTGAATCGGATCCTCCTCAGGGATGTGTTGGAGTATTACGGGTACGAGGTGATCGAGGCGGCCAACGGCGCCGAGGGAGTCGAACGGGCGCGGGAGCACTCGCCCGACCTGATCTTTCTCGACATCCAGATGCCGGTCATGGACGGCTTCGCCGCCATAGGGGTGCTGAGGAACGAGCCTGCCCCTGGTCCGGCGAAGATCATCGCCCTCACCTCCTTTGCCATGCGGGGGGACCGGGAACGGATCATGGCCGCCGGGTTCGACGGCTACCTGACGAAACCCATAGATACCCGGGAGCTGCCGCGCATGGTTCGGGAATGGCTGGGGGAGGAAGGGGAGGGATGAATATCCGGGCCAAGATCATCTCCGGTTATCTGTTGATCGGCCTGATCATGGCCTTGATCGGCACGTTCATCCTCCTCCGTCGAGCCCCTTATGCCGCGGAGGCCTTCATGCTCATTCTCTCCGTTGCCATCGGCCTCTGCGTTTACCGGGCTATCTCCCGCCCTGGCCGGCTCGTCGATACGGTCGGCGGGGATATCGGCGAGCCGGCCAGGGCGTTTGAGGCCATGCGCAAGAATCTGAAGGAGCAGATCGGCGCGCTCAATGCGGAGGTTGCCGCGCGCCGCGAGAGCGAGGAAACGATCCGGAGGCTTTTCAACGTTTGTTTCGAAGCGATTTTTCTTCTGGACACCGAAGGGAACATCATCATTGCCAACGACTCCCTGGCCGGGCGACTCGGCGTTCCCGTCGACGGGATCGTCGGCAAAAACATTTTTGAACTCCTGCCCGCCGCTCTGGCTGCCGGCCGCAAGGCGCACCTGGCGGAGGTTGTCCGTAACGGGAAACCGCTCCACTTCGAGGACGAGCGGGAGGGGAGAATCATCGATAACTCGCTCTATCCCTTTGTCGACAGCGAGGGCAAGGTGGAGCGCGTGGCTGTTTTCTCAATGGATGTCACGGAGAGGAGGCAGGCCGAGAAGAGACTCATGGAGGTCTGCCGGGAGATGGACGCGCATGCGATCGCCCAGGAGCGGGAAAGGTTTGCCGCCGGGCAGGAGAGACTCAAGGAGGTTTACCTGGAGCTGGAGGAGCATGCGGCCGCCTTGGAGCGGGAAAGGTCTGCCGCCCAGCAGGCGCGCCTGCTGGCGGAGACCGCCAATCAGGCCAAGGCGGAGTTTCTCGCCAATATGAGCCACGAATTGCGCACCCCGCTCAATGCCGTCATCGGCTTTGCCGACGTGCTGAGGGACGGGGTCGGAGGCAGTCTTTCGGAGCAACAGACGTGTTATGTGGACAACATCCGCACGAGCGGCCGACACCTTCACCGGATGATCGAGGACATGCTCGACCTTGCCCAGATGGGAACCGGGACCATAGAGCTGCGGATCATCGCCTTTCACCTGCGGGACGTCCTGCGCGAGGAGCTTTCCCGGTTCAGGGAGAAGGCGGCTTCCCGCGGCATCTCCCTCTCCCTAGAAATGGAGCCCGAGGTTGAACGGGAGATCCGGAGCGATCCGGAAAAACTGAGGCAGATCCTCCACAATCTTCTCTCCAATGCGGTGAAGTTCACGCCCGACGGAGGGAGCGTGCGTGTCGCCGCGCGGCCGGCGGGCGACGCAGGGGAAGTTCATGGGGCGTCCCTGCCGCCCGGCAAGGATTTCATCGAAATTTCCGTGGAGGACACAGGCATCGGCATCAGGGCGGAAGACATGTCGAAGATATTCCAGGATCTGACCCAGCTCGAATCCCCCTACCGCAAGACATATGGGGGGGCGGGGCTCGGGCTGGCGCTGGCGAGAAAGCTTGTGGAGCGTCTGGGAGGCGTCATCCGGTTGGAGAGCGAGGTCGGCAAAAGAAGTCGCTTTACCGTTATTATCCCGGCGGAGAGCGACGCAGAGCAGGGTGTTTCCTGAACCCCTGCAACACAGGAGTCTGAGATGGCGAAAAAAATCCTGGTGGTGGATGACGTGGCGCAGAACCGGATGCTCCTGAAGGACGTGCTCAGGTATTTCGGCTACGAAGTCGTGGAGGCGGGCGACGGAGAAGAAGGAGTAAGGATGGCGCGGGAGGAACTCCCCGATCTGATCCTCATGGACATGAACATGCCGGTCATGGACGGCTACACCGCGCTGCGCATCCTGCGCAGCGACCCGCTCACGCGGGGGCTCAGGGTGGCGGCGATCACCTCCTTTGCGATGGGGAACGACAACGGGAGCGTGTTCGCCGCCGAGGCCGACGGCTATATCTCCAAACCGATCGACATCAGGGAACTTCCGGCCATGATGGAGAAGATCCTGGCCGGGGAGGGGAAGATGGCGGGAGAGGAAGGAAAATAAAGGCGGCCGGGGCAAGGCTGCCGGTTTATCAATTTGGCGAACACCTTCTCGATATCCGAGGAGTGTTCCGGCTGGACAGATCATGGGGGAGTGCGATGGAGGCGGCAAAGCCGAGGATTCTCTGTGTGGATGATGAACCGTTCAATCTCGACCTTCTCGAGGCGTTGCTCGTGCCGCGAAATTACGAGGTGATCAGATCGACCAATGGCCGGGACGCTCTCCTGCTGGTCGCGTCGCAAAAGGTGGATCTTGTGCTCCTCGATGTCATGATGCCGGAGCTCGACGGCTTCGAGGTCTGCCGGAGAATCAAGGAAAATGAGCAGCACCGCTCCATCCCCGTGGTCATGATAACCGCCTTGACCGCAAAAGGGGATCGGGTCGCAGGCATCGAGGCGGGGGCGGACGACTTCATGTCCAAACCCATCGAGCCGACCGAGGTTCTGGCGCGCGTGCGGATGCTGCTTAAGGTGAAGGGGCTGGACGACCGTCTGCGCCACGCATATACGCATATCAACCATCTGACCACTTGCGGCGAGCAGATCGCCAAGGCCTTTGATCCCCTGCATTTTGATTTTCTGGAGAATATGGACATTATCGTCCGCCAGCTCATGCTCGTGGCGGCGACGGAGGCGGAACGTCCCGGCCTTGTTATCGTCGGCGTTTCGGACGTCGACGGACCGAGGCAGTACCGCTACGAAGTCGACGGCGGCGTGGTGCGGCGCGAAGCCCTGCGATCCGACAGCCTCCACTGTCCGGCCCGGAAGGAGGATCACGAACCGGTCACGACTTTCTCGAACGGCAACGGTCTGGAGACGTCGGACAATCAGCCGGTCATCAAGGCCATTGAATCGCTCGGCAGGACCGTCCACAACATCGTCAGCTACCACAGCAACGAGTTGTACGTGTACGCGCTCAACTACGACAGGGACGTGACCGCCCATGACGCCGCGGCCTTGAAGGCCCTTGTCGTGCAGACCTTGTTCCTCAGGTCGCTTTCGGGCCAGGTGAGGGACACGGAAAACGCCTTCGACTATATGGTCCATGCCCTGGCGCGGGCGGCGGAGGCGAACGACGAGGATACGGGCGATCATATCATCCGGGTCGGTGAATACTGCGCCGTCATCGCCAGGGCCATAGGCATGCCGGACAGTTTTTCCTCCCTTATCCGCCTCCAGGCGTCGATGCACGACGTGGGCAAGATACACATCCACCCCGACATCCTGAGGAAATCCGGCAAATTGACGCCAGAGGAATGGGGCGTGGTGCGGCAGCATCCGCTCATCGGCGGCAGGATCCTGGGTGACCATGTGCGGCTGGGGCTGGCAAGCGAAATCGCGCTCTCGCACCATGAACGCTGGGACGGGAGCGGGTATCCGCATGGGCTCCGGGGGGAACGGATTCCCATGGGCGGCAGGATAATGACCATTGCGGATCAATATGACGCCTTGCGGAACATGCGGGCCTACAAACCCGCATTTGATCACGAGACGACGTGCCGGATCATCACGGAGGGCGATGGAAGGACCATGCCCCAGCACTTCGATCCGCGGGTATTGCAGGCATTCAGGGAGACAGCGCCACAGCTCGAGGAAATCTACGAAAAAATGAAAGGATAACAGTCCACATCGCAAAAGAGGTCTGTCATGACATTAGGAGACATCTCCGGCATCAAGCCGCCCACGGTATTCATCGTGGACGACGATCAGGGGTCGCGGCAATTATTGGACGATATCCTTTCCGGCAAGGGATATGCAATCCGCTGCCTGTCCAGCGGCGAACTTGCCCTCCAGGCAGCCCTGGACGAGCCGCCCGATCTGATTCTGCTCGACGTGATGATGCCGGACATGGACGGTTTCGAGGTCTGCCGGCTCCTCAAGGAGAATCCGGCGACGAGGTTTATTCCGGTCGTGATGGTAACCTGTCTCAACGAGAAGGCGATGCGGCTGAAAGGGATAGCCGCCGGCGCGGACGATTTCATCAGCAAGCCCATCGATACCACGGAGATCCTGTTGAGGACGCGCAACCTTCTGCTGGTGAAGCAGTACCACGACTTCCTCAAGGAACACGCCGGGATACTTGAACAGCAGGTCCGGCTGCGCACGGAAGAGCTTGAAAAGGCCATCGCTGAACTCAAGTCAACCCAGCAACAGATGGCGCAGCAGGAGAAGATGGCCATGGTCGGCCAGCTGACCGCGGGAATCGCCCATGAAATCAACAATCCGATCGGTTTCATCGCCAGCAATGTCGGGTCGTTCGGCAAGTATTGCGAAAAGCTGTTGATATTCATCGAGGCGCAGCAGGAAGCGCTGCTTTCCGGACAGCCGGACCGGCGGCAGGCCGATCTGGTCCTGGAGCAGCGCCGTCAGCTCAAGATAGACTATATCATGAAGGATATCCCCGAGATGATCGTGGAAACCCAGGAGGGAGTAGACCGCATAAAAAGCATCGTCAGGGATCTCAAGTGTTTCTCGCGCGTGGATGAATCGGAACAGAAGCTTTCGGACATCAACCAATGCCTGGAAAGCACCCTGAACATCGCCAAGAACGAATTGAAGTACAAGGCAAAGGTTCGGCGGGAGTATGGTGAATTGCCGCAGATTCTCTGTTATCCGCAACAGCTGAATCAAGTCTTCATGAACCTGCTGGTCAATGCGGCCCATGCCATCGACTCCCAAGGGGAGATCACGGTGCGGAGCTGGAGCGCCGGGGAAAGGATATTTGTTTCGATCAGCGACACCGGGTGCGGTATCCCCGCACAACAACTTTCGCGCATCTTCGAACCGTTCTTCACAACCAAGGAGACTGGGAAGGGGACGGGGCTGGGGCTCTCCATCAGCAACGAAATCGTCAGGAACCATGGCGGGGAGATCATGGTCGAAAGCGAACCGGGCAAGGGAAGCACCTTTACCGTGTCCATTCCCGTGTCCCGGCCGAATTTGCCGCAAAAGGCGGCGGAGCGGCAAGCCTGAGGCCTTCGTGCAATGTTGCCGGGGCACGGACGAAGAGATCATATAAGAAAACCCGGCAAGAGCTGTTCTTGCCGGGTTTATACCTGCACAGGGGAATTAGGCAAATTCTAAAACGGCACGTCGTCGCCCATGACCGGCTCGGGAAAAGGCTGGTCGTCGTACTGCCGGGACTGCCCGGAATCGCCGCCGCTGCCACGGGGAGAGAGCATCTTCATCTCCCGGGCCACGATCTCGGTGGTGTATTTGGTGTTGCCGTCCTTGTCGTCCCATTTGCGGGTTTGCAGGCGGCCTTCGATGAAAACCTTGGAGCCTTTTGACAGGTATTCGCCGCAAATCTCGCCCAGACGGCCAAAAGCCACGATCCGGTGCCATTCGGTCAACTCTTCCTTGGAGCCGTCCTGTTTTTTCCAGGTTTCCGTTGTCGCGACATTGAAGCTGGCGATGGCCGCCCCTGCCTGCGAGTAGCGTACTTCCGGATCCTTGCCGAGGTTGCCGATGAGGATGACTTTGTTGACCATTTCTTCTCCTTAATATTCTCGATCAGATTTGCAAAAAAAAAGGCGCCGTATTGGTGGCCGCCCATCATAACGGCTATTTCCCGCGTCCGCACCAACCTTTTCCGGATCCGGGCCGTCCGCCGCTTTCAGGGTGTGGCCGCCGGGAAACGATATATCATAGTAAGGATCGCCTTGGTAAAAATCAACACCCAAAAGGAGGCGGTCCGGAATAGAAGTCGCGCTCAGGGGAGGCCGCATTTTGTTCGGGCGGCCAGGTCGAGCATGGCGGGCAAGCCGCCTTTTTCCTCCGGGGTGAAGCCGAAAACATCCCGCCAGATCTCATCGCTTTCCATGCAGAAATAGAGGCAGGTGTCCGGGTCCAGGTGACGGGAAAGATGGTGCGCCATGTGTCGGTACATCTCGGTACGCAACGGCCGGAAGTAGCGGAATTTATTGTCCAATCCCAGGACAAACTCTTCATGGAAAAACCGGGATTTGGGGAAGCGTCCGGTGGCAATGTTTTTCAGGGCGGGGAGAAAACGCAGCGCTCCCATGCTGATCCAAACGATGCTTGTTGCCGGGACCGCGGCAAAGAGCCGGTCGATAGTTTCCTTGTAGCCCTCTTTCCAGCCGGGATGATAGATGAGCGGATCAAAATGGAAGGCCAGTTTGTAGCCCCAGGCGGCGCACTGGGCAGCCGCGGCCAAGCGCTGGTCCAGGCCGGCGGTGCGCAACTCCTCCTTGGCCATGATTTCCGGGCTGTTGAGCGACCAGGCCATGATGGTGCGGCCGCCATGCTCGCTGTGCTCAAGGTTGTCCAGGGCCACCGCTTTGGATTTCAGTTCCAGCACCGCGTTGGGCTGATCCTTGAAAAATTCGATGAGAATCCGGCTTAGGCCCGTGATCCGATCCAGGGCCATGGAGTCGGTGAATTCGCCGGTGCCGATGCGTCGGAAGGTCTGCGGGCTTTCGGCAAAGGCGGTGGTGAGTTCGGCCAGCAGCTCATCGGTATTCACAAAAAAAGAGAGCCAGGGGTTGTTCAGGTAGGCCTGCAGGATGCAGTACACGCAGTCCATGGGGCAGTTCATCCCGACATTGAGCACCTGATAGTCGCAACAGCGGTATTCCCTGGTCGCCGGGCAGGGTTTGAGGAAGCGGCCCCGGTTCTTGCAGAGAACCAAATGCTTTTTTCCGCCGGTGAGGCTGTGGGGGGTGGGGGTGGCAGCCAAAATGTCCGGGCCGGAGCGCGTTGGGATGACCCGCACTTCCCGGCCGGGAAGATTGGCCAGAATATGTGTGGTAAGGGGCAGATCCCGGCAGTCATCCTCCACATAGACATGCTGGATAATGCCGGCCGGATCGAGCAGGGGGATATGCGGCATGGTATAGGCATCCTCGGTTGCGTGTCGGTTGCGGCACCATACCGCAAAGAACCGGGTCGGCCAACGAGAAAGTTCTTGACCCATGGTCGAAAACCGCACTACTATTCACTAGGTGTTTATACCTATCTTGTTGTGCTTGACTTATGTCAGGTTTTTATGGTGCAATGAGGGCAATCTTGTGAAGTTGCGCTGTTATTGGAAATGGGAGAATGCCCCACACACGCAAACGAGGCGAACGATGAAAGAGCAGGATTTTGCCAGGGTCAGTGAACGTCTGAACGGGATATCGCGTCGTGATTTCATGAAATTCTGCACGGTGATGGCCGCCAGCCTGGGGCTGCCCCTCGAGGTCGCGCCGCGGATCGCGGCGGCGGTCACGGCCCCGCAACGGACCCCGGTGATCTGGCTCTCCGGCTCGGCCTGCACCGGTTGTACCGAATCGCTGTTGCGGCCCTCCCATCCCTCCCTTGAGCATCTCATCCTCGATCTCATCTCCCTTGATTATAACGAAACCCTCAATGCCGGGGCAGGGCATCAGGCGGAGGCGGCCTTGCAGGCCTCGATTGCGAAAAACTCCGGCAAGTTCATCCTGGTGGTGGAAGGGGCCATCCCCGTCAAGGACAACGGGGTGTATTGCATGATCGGCGGCAAGCCTTTCAGCGAGATCGTGCGCGAAACCGCGGCCAAGGCTGCCGCCGTTATCGCCATCGGTTCGTGCGCCTCCTGGGGCGGGGTTGCCGCGGCAAAGCCGAATCCCACCGGCGCCATGGGCGCGCCCGAGTTTCTCAAGGGCAAAACCGTGGTGACAATCCCCGGATGTCCGCCCAATGCCTATAATTTTCTTTCCACCGTGATCCACTTCCTGACCTTTAAAAAACTGCCTGCCCTGGATGACAAGGGCAGGCCGAAATTCGCCTACGGCCGCCTCATCCACGAGAACTGCGAGCGCAGGCCCCATTTCGACGCGGGCCGTTTTGCTCTCGCCTTCGGCGACGAGGGGCACCGGAAAGGCTATTGCCTGTTCAAGCTCGGCTGCAAGGGGCCGATGACCTTTGCCAACTGCCCGGCCGTCCTGTTTAACGATGTCGGCCCCGGCGCCTGGCCGGTGGGCAGCGGGCATCCCTGCTTCGGCTGCACCGAGGAAGGGGTGGGTTTCCATCTCCCGCTCCATGCCCAGGCCGATCTGAAATACATCACCCCAGGGGCCGCGTATCCGCATATTGTCACCGAGCGGGGAGAAGGCGCCTCGGTGGGCGCGGTGGCCCTTGCTGCCGGAGTGGCCGGGGTGGCGCTGGGAGCCGGGGTGGCGGTTGCCAAGAACCTTGGCAAGACCGGGAAAGGGTCTTCGTCAGAGGGAGAATAGGGTATGAAGATACGACGCAGGGATTTTCTAAAAGGGGTCGCGGCCGGCACCCTGTTGCTTGCCGCCGAGCAAAGTCCGGCCCAGGCCAAACGGGCCAGGAAGGATCTGCCCCCCAATGCCGTCGGCATCCTCTACGACTCCACCCTCTGTATCGGCTGCAAGGTTTGTGAGCATGCCTGCAAACAGGCCAACAACAAGCCGGTGGAGCACACCAACCCCAAGGAGCCGATGTGGGATGACCCCCAGGATCTTTCCGCTAAAACCCTGAACATCATCAAACGCTACGGCGTCGAGGGGCAAAAAGATTCGGCGGAGGGTTTTGCCTTTATCAAGCGGCATTGCATGCACTGCATTGATCCGGCCTGCGTATCGGCCTGCCCCGCCTCGGCGCTGGTGAAAAATCCCGAGAACGGGGTGGTGACCTACAGCAAAAAGGCCTGCATCGGCTGCCGTTATTGCCAGGTGGCCTGTCCGTATAATATTCCCAAGTTTGAGTGGGATTCGCCCTTTCCGGAGATTACCAAGTGCCAGATGTGTGCCCATCTTCTGGCCAAGGGTGGAATTTCCGCCTGCTGCGCCGCTTGCCCCACCGGGGCCTCCCTGTTCGGGCCGGTGGAAAAGCTGCGGCTCGAGGCCAAGCGGCGGCTGGAAATGAAGCCCGGCGAGTATTACGATTTTCCCGTGGCCAACATCGAGTCCACCGAGGTGCAGCAACACCGGGCAGGCGGCTACGTCAAGCATGTCTATGGCGAGCGGGAGCTCGGCGGCTCCCAGGTTCTCTATCTGGCCGGGGTGCCTTTTGCCAATCTCGGGTTGCCCGATCTGCCCGAGGATTCCTACGTGGCCTTGGCGGACGGCATCCAGTACGCCATTTACAAGGGCATGGTCTATCCCATCGTGGTTCTGGGCGGTTTGATCTACATCATCCGGAACAGGGAAGAGAAAAAAGAGTAGGGGCGCAAGTCCCGGCTTTTCACGGAAAGGAGTGTTCCCATGCAGGAAAGACAAGCATTAGGAGGCAAGGTGCTCACCGTGCCCTTCAAGGTGTGCGCCGCCATCGCGCTTATCGGCCTTTTTTTCATCGGCAAACGATTCATCTTCGGGATCGGTTCGGTTTCCAATATGAACGACGGCTATCCCTGGGGGATCTGGATCGCCTATGACGTGGTGGTGGGCACCGCCCTTGCCTGCGCCGGGTACTCCATCGCCCTGATCGTCTATGTGTTCAACAAGGGGGAGTATTCGCCCCTGGTGCGGCCCGCCTTGATGACCAGCATGTTCGGCTACACCCTGGCCGGAATCTCGGTTATCTTCGATATCGGCCGTTACTGGCAGGCCTACAACATCTTCCTTCCCTGGCTCAGCAACCTGCATTCGGTCATGTTCGAGGTGGCGCTCTGCATCGGCACCTATATCCTGGTGTTGTGGATGGAGTTCGCCCCGACCATGCTGGAAAAGTTCAAGGCGGACGAACTGAAGGCCAGGCTCAACCGGATCATCTTCGTCTTCATCGCCCTGGGCATTCTGCTCCCCACCATGCATCAGTCCTCGCTGGGCACCATGATGCTCATGGCCGGGCATAAGCTCTCTCCCCTCTGGTGGAGCGGCTTTCTGCCCCTGCTTTTCCTCATCACCGCCGTGGTCATCGGTTATGCCGCGGTGATCTTCGAGTCGCTCGTCTCCTCCCTCGCCTTCAAGCGGCCCATGGAGATGCATCTCTTGAGCAAAATCTCGGCGCTCATGCCCTGGCTGCTCGGCCTCTATCTGGTGGTCCGCATCGAGGACGTCAATCTGCGCGGCTATCTGCCCCTGGCCTTTGAGGGGGGGCTCCTGGGGAACCTTTTT